>NZ_JBFUHG010000004.1:0-301280 GCF_056402515.1 Cellulomonas sp. P4_A2 | reverse complement strand
AGGGCGTCCAGGACGGTGAAGGCCATGACTGCCTCGGGTGCGGGCAGGTACGCGGACAGCCACGCCATCCCGTCCACCGATGCCGTCAACGACACCGCCCGGTCCTCCCGCGCCGCGACCAGGCGTTCCTGCGCGGCGGCGGGGTCGGTGGCGATCACCGCGGTGCGCACATGCCGGACCAGCTGCGGGCCCGTCATCCGCTCCGCCGCCGCCAACCCCACCGCCAGGACCCCATCACGCCCCGACGGGTCCGCGACCATCACCTCACCCATCAGGACGTCGACCTTGCGCGCATCCACCCGGCCCGCGGCCCAGGCGTCCAGGACCGCCGGGTGGGTGCAGGCCAGGGCTGCCCGCACGACCAGCATCTCCGCCGAGCGCCGCGTGATCACCAACGCACACGCCAACTCATCCGGCACCGGAGAGGGGTGGACGGGGCGGCGGACCTCCAGCTCGTGGATCGCGACCGCCTGCGCCGCCTGCGCCGCGCGGATCAGCTGCTCGAAGCCTTGGACCACCCCGACCACCGCACCCGAAGGCAAGTCCGCCACCTGCACACCATCGAGCAGGCCCGCCAACTCCAGGAGAGAGGCACCCGGCACCGGGAACTCCGGCAGCCCGACCCCGGCGGTCGTGGCCGCTGGCCCGGCCGTTGAGGTGGACTCCGCAGAGGTGGGATCGGGCGCAGCCGAGGAGTTCGAAGCGGAGGCCGGGCTGGACCCGGACGCGGGGCTGGACGCCGACGTGAACCCGGGGTCGGAGGCGGACGCCGGGTCGGACGCGTCGGGTCGTATCGTGCTCATTCGTCGCGCCGCCTCTCGTCCGCCGGATCGATCCGTTCGAACAAGTGTACGATCGACCACCGACACGCGACCGGTCGTTGACGAGACCTGTGGACAACGGGCTCGTGGACGAGGCGTCAGTCCAGACCCAGCAGGCGGCGCCAGGCGCGGTGGTGCTCGACGGTCACGCCCTCGTAGCCGGGCAGCTCGCTGAAGGCGTCGCGAACCAGGGCCGTCTCGGTCTCGATGGCCGCGGCTCCGACGGAGGCGAAGGTGTACTGCGGGCCGCCGGCGACCTCGGCGGTGTCGGTCTCGACGCCGACGGTGAAGGGCAGGCCCGCGGCAGAGGCGGCGACGACGGCGGGGCCGGCGAGCGAGACGATGCCGGAGGGGCCGTGGGCGTGGTTGGCGAACGCGACGACGGCCACGCGGGATGCGAGCGGCAGCACGGCGTCGAGGACCGTGCCGTCGCGGTACGGCTCGTGCGCGAGCCACCACGGCACGTCGACACCGACGGCCACCAACGCCCCGACGTGCGTCAGGAGCGCGATCCACTGGTCCAGCACCAGCTCGCGCGACGAGGTCCAGGCGGGCGTCGTCCACGGCTCGACGTCGAGCTGCACGCACGACGACATCCCGCCGGAACGCACCGCGGCGAGCGCCCAGGTCGACGCCAGCGTCGGTCGGCCGAGCCACGACGGGTCCCCGCCGAGCGGCTCGACCTCCACGGACGCCTCGCGCAGGGCCGAGCACACGGACGCGAACCACGAGCCGACCGGTCCTTCGTCGGCGGCCCAGGGCGCCGACAGGAAGACCCGGCCGAGGGACCGCGAGGCGCAGAACGACACCAGGCCCGACACCGAGGCGGGCTCGTACGCCCGCCCGCGGGCGTCGTCGGCCGGCAGCACGGGGTTGTCCCACGCCCACATCGAGGTGAGCGCGGACGGGGTCATGAGACCGACGAGGACGGGAAGGCGAGCTCGCCGACGGGCACCTCGACGGCGAGCGTGTTCGCGCGCGTGGCCAAGGGGCACGTCCAGGCGGGGTTGTAGGCGCAGGACGGGTTGTAGGCGAAGTTCAGGTCGACGACGAGCAGGGAACCGGCCATCCCGTGGTCGGCGCCCTTGACGGTGTCGAGCACGTACCGGCCGCCGCCGTAGGTCGTGGTGCCTGCCAGGGCGTCCCGCACCGGCACGAACAGCCCGCCGCCGTAGGTCTTCAGCGACCAGACGGCCAGCGACCCCAGCGACCCGAGCTCGACCGTCCCGATGCGCTCGAACGGCACGACGCCGTCGGTGGCCGTCGCGACGTCCATCCGCTGCTGGCCGGCGGGCTCGATGGTGACCTCGAACCGGTACGCGGGGTCGTACTGCGCCACGTCCAGACCGGCGAACGACGCGGACGCGACAACGTCGAGCGGCGAGGCGGGGTGGGTGGCGAAGAGCTCGTCGCGCTGCTGCACCCAGACGGCGTGCGCCGCGGAGGGATCGGAGGCGGCGATCCGACGGACGTCGGCGTACATCTGCGCGACACGGCGGCGCCAGTCGGCGATGGCCACAGGGTCGAAGGCCGAGGCGGGGGCTGTCACGAGAACCACGGTCGCACGTCGCACCCACGATCAGCGAACCAACGTCCGAGCAGATGTGGGCGGGGCCCCACATCTGCTGGGACGCCGCAGGAGAGGTTCTCCACATGTCGGGACGCGCGGATGAAGCGAACCTGGTCGTGTGTGAGGCTGGAGCACATGGATCTCCGCATCTTCGTCGAGCCCCAGCAGGGCGCCTCCTACGACGACCAGCTGGCCGTCGCCAAAGCCACCGAGGAGCTGGGCTTCGACGCCTTCTTCCGCTCCGACCACTACGTCCGGATGGGCGCCGGCGACCCGGACCCGGGTCCGACGGACTCCTGGACGACCCTCGCGGGCCTCGCGCGCGAGACGAGCCGGATCAAGCTGGGCACGCTCGTCTCGTCGGCAACCTTCCGCCATCCGGGGATCCTCGCGATCCAGGTGGCGCAGGTGGACCAGATGTCCGGCGGCCGCGTGGAGCTGGGCCTCGGCGCGGGCTGGTTCGAGCGCGAGCACGCGGCGTACGGCATCCCGTTCCCGGCGAAGCGGTTCGGCCTGTTCGCGGAGCAGCTCGAGGTGATCACGGGCCTGTGGAACGCGAAGGAGCCCTACAGCTTCCACGGCGAGCACTACGACCTCACGGACTCGCCGGCGCTGCCCAAGCCGGCCCACGACATCCCGGTGATCATCGGCGGCAGCGGCTCGACCAAGACGCCCGCGCTGGCCGCGAAGTACGCCGCGGAGTTCAACCTCAACTTCCCCGCGCCGCACGAGGTCGAGGCCCGCGTGAAGGTGCTGCGTGCGGCGTGCGAGGCCGCCGGCCGGGACCCCGAGACCCTCACGTTCTCGGTCGCCAACGTCGTGTGCGCGGGTCGCGACGACGCGGAGGTGGCCCGTCGTGCGGCGGCCATCGGCCGGGACGTCACCGAGCTGCGTGCGAACGGCTTCGCGGGCACGCCCTCGGCGGTCGTCGACCGGATCGCCGACTTCCGCGAGCTGGGCGTCAACCGCGTGTACCTGCAGGTCCTGGACCTGCACGACCTGGACCACCTGGCGTTCATCGCGTCCGAGGTGGCCACGCAGCTCTAGGCGACGGCCAACGACGAGACCGGTGCCGGGACCGACGGGTCCGCACGAGGCGCCCGGATCAGCACGACCACCGTGTGCACGAGAAGCACGATGAGCGCGATGTTCCGGGCGGCGAGCACCAGGGTCGTGCCAGGGCCGCCATTGATGACCTCGCCGTAGAACCACGGGAACACGATCTGCGTCGCGCCCGCGATCCCGAGCGTGGTCCAGGCGGTCACGTTCCACCCGGGCAGCCGCAGCGCGAGGGCGACGGCGACCGGCGGCGCGAGCCACGTCATGTACTGCGGCGAGCCCACCTTGTTGAACACGAGCAGCACGAGGGTGATGAGCATGGCGCCGCGGATCAGCATCTCGGTGCGCGCCAGCCCGCCCGCCCACAGGGCCGCGCCGATCCGCTCGCGACGCCACCACAGCAGCAGCACCGCGAGGGCGAGGGTGACCGGCTGGAGGATGCCGAGGAGGGTCACGGCGACCGGTGTGCCGGGTCCGACGATCTCCCACGTGATGATCGGCTCGTTGAGGAACGGGTGGACCGCGGACGTGAACAGCCCGGCGAGGATCCACGGGGTCGCACCGGGCGACTCGATCTGCAGCCCGCGCTTGTCCTGCTCGGTGAGGAACGAGGCGATGTGCTCGACCCCGCCGCCCAGCGCGACGGCCCCGATGATCACGGCCGAGACCAGGGCGCCGGGCACGACGACGCTGCGCCACGGGCGTCGGACCGCGAAGAACATCGACAGCAGCAGTGCGCCGGGGGCGACCTTGACCCACGCGGCCGCGGTGAGCAGCGACGACGCGATGCGCGGATGGTTCAGGGCGATGGCGAGCGCGACGATGATCGCGGGCGCGACGACCGCGTCGAGCCGGCCCATCGCGATCGGGCCGAGCAGGAGCAGGAACCCCAGCCACCACCACGCGCCGGTCGTCGTGCCCCGGCCGTGGGGGTCGGAAGGGCGCGGCACACGCAGCAGGAACGCGAGCGCGACCGCGTCGAGGGCGATCACGAGCAGGGCCCACACCGTCGCGTAGTGCGAGTGGTCGCCCGTGCCGCCCGCGGCCGCGGCCAGCATCGGCAGGATGGCGCCGGCCGGGTAGACCCAGTCGCCCGACAGCACCGGCCACTGGCCGTCGTGCAGGCCCAGCCACATCCAGTAGCGGTAGAGCTCGAGGTCCCAGAACGCCCGGTTGGGGATCCACACCAGGCCGACGAACGCCAGCCACACGTGCACCAGGCCGAAGGAGACCCAGACCGCGGGCTTGGACTGCATCAGCTGGCGCAGCGGGACCTCCCAGGACGTGACCCACAGGGCCGTGCGGTGCGGGATGCCAGGCTAGCCCGCCGGCCCGTGCCAGCGGACGAACCCGGAGGTCAGCCTGCGGGGGTGGGGGCCGGGGTGTCGGCGGGGGCGATGACGTCCGCGTACGGCGTGCAGCCCGCGGGGGCGACGAGCGGGACGGCGGGGTCGAGTCCGACGGCGTCGACGGGCTTGAGCTCGTCGAACTCCTCGCCGAGGGCGACGTTGACGGTCGCGTCCTGGCCCGCGATGAGCAGCAGCGTCGCGCCGTCGAACTGCGCGAGGAGCGTGTAGGCCTGGGTGATCCCGTTGATGCCGAAGGTGATGCGCGCGACCCCGTCGTACCCGTCGACGTTGGAGGTGGCACCGACGACGAACCCGCGCTGCTGGAGCGCTGTCGCGGTCGCACCGGCGAGGCCGACGCGCGAGGTCGCGTTGTTCACGTTGACCGTGATCGCGGCGGCCGGGACCGGCAGCGCACCCTCGGGCGGGCACGGGAACGCCTTGAGGGCCTCGGTCGGCGAGGGGGCCTGCGCGATCGCGCGGTCCAGGCCGGGCAGGTCGAGGTTGCCGGTATAGACGGCCGCGGCACCGAGCCCGACGAGCGCCAGGCCGGCGAGCAGCACGCCGAAGATCACGGCCTGCCGCTCGTGCATGTGGCGGCGGCGCAGCTGCCGGTTGCGGTCGAGGTCGGTCATGTCGCTGCCACGACGGGGACGGCGTCGCTCGGCAGGACGAGGACCCGCGCGTGCAGGACCGGACGCTGGTGCAGCGCGGCGCGCACGGCGCGGTGCAGCCCGTCCTCGAGGTACAGGACACCGCGGTACTGGACCACGTGCGCGAACATGTCGCCGTAGAAGGTGGAGTCCTCCGCGAGCAGTGCGTCGAGGTCCAGGGTGCGCTTGGTGGTCGTCAGCTCGTCGAGCCGTACCTGGCGCGGAGCGACCTCCGCCCACTGCTTGGCCGTGGTGAGGCCATGGTCCGGGTAGGGCCTGCCCTCGCCCACGGCCTTGAAGATCACTGGGGGAGTCTAAGCGGACAGGGGCCGACGAGTGTGACGGTCGCGCAGGATCACCCGCGCGCGAGCCGTCGCTGGGTCTCGACGAGCGCCGTGGCGTGCACCTTCTCGACCTCGTCGGACAGCCCCGTGTGCTCCCATGCGTGCGCCGTCAGCTCGAGCGCGAACGCGAGCCCGAGGTGGTAGTCGATCCACGGGTCGGGCTGCGGGCCGTCGCCGTGCGGGACGGGGATCGGCGGGTGCACCTCGTTGCCGCAGTAGTCGGACACCTCGATCGTGACGTCCCCCCGGACGGCGTGCTGGAAGCGGGCGAGCTCGACGAGCTCGAAGCCGGAGGCGATGCCGGACCGGAAGGCGGGCGGCAGCGGCTGCGGGTTGAGCGCGACCTCCTGGCCGTGCGTGTGGCCGTACGGGCCGAACGGGTTGCCGTACAGCTCGAAGATCTCGGGATGGTGCCGGCCGATGATGCCGATCACCGTGGTGCTGAGCGTCATGGTTCCCCCTGCGTCGTGTGCTTGCTGTCACCGGAGAAGAGACATTTCCGACGACGCAGATACAGGTTCCGGCCCAAGCCTCGGCGGTGTGATCGCGCCGTTCGTCGGCATCAAGCTCACCGACCTGGTCGTCGTTGCCTGCGGAACTGGATCTCGGAGTGCTCGGCGAACCGCGCGTCGACGTCCTGCGGCTGAACCGGGCGCTGCGGACAATGGGGTCGTGACCAGCGAAGGCCCGCGACGGGGTCGGCTCACCGTCTATCTCGGCGCGGCCCCCGGCGTGGGCAAGACCTACGCGATGCTCGACGAGGCCCACCGGCGGCTGTCCCGTGGGACGGATGTCGTCGTGGGGCTCGTCGAGACGCACGGCCGGCCCGCGACGGCGATCCAGCTGGAGGGGCTCGAGGTGCTGGACCGTCGCGTGCTGGTCCACCGCGACGCCGAGTTCACGGAGCTCTCCGTCGAGGCGGTGCTCGCCCGCGACCCCGACGTCGTCCTCGTCGACGAGCTCGCGCACACCAACGTGCCGGGCAGCATCCACGAGAAGCGCTGGCAGGACGTGCACCAGCTGCTTGCGGCCGGGATCGACGTGGTGACCACGGTGAACGTGCAGCACCTCGAGTCGCTGAACGACGAGGTCGAGGCGATCACGGGCGTCAAGCAGCGCGAGACCGTGCCCGACAGCGTGGTGCGCGACGCCGACCAGATCCAGCTCGTCGACCTCTCGCCCGAGGCCCTGCGGCGGCGGCTGGCGCACGGCAACGTGTATCGCGCCGAGCAGATCGACGCGTCGCTGACCCAGTACTTCCGCGTCGGCAACCTCACCGCGCTGCGCGAGCTGGCGCTGCTGTGGCTGGCCGACCGGGTGGACGACGCGCTCGCGGTGTACCGGCGCGACCACCGGATCGAGCAGCCGTGGCCGGCGCGCGAGCGGGTGGTCGTCGCCGTGACCGGGGGCGCCGAGGTGGACACGCTCGTGCGCCGCGGCGCCCGCATCGCCCAGCGGTCCGCCGGGTCCGAGCTGGTCGCGGTCCACGTGCTCGCCACGGACGGCCTGCCGAGCGCGCCGCCCGCGACCATCGCGGCCCAGCGGCGGCTGGTCGAGTCGCTCGGCGGCACGTTCCACACGGTGGTCGGCGAGAACGTCGCGACCGCCGTCGTCGACTTCGCGCGCGGGGTGAACGCCACGATGATCGTGGTCGGCGTCTCCCGGCGGAGTCGGCTGCAGGAGGCGTTCTCGTCGTCGAACGGCACCGAGATCGCCCGGCTGGCCGGCCAGATCGACGTGCACCTGGTGACGCACGAGCAGGCCAGGGCGGGCCGGCGCCGGCCGCGGCGCTCGTCGCTGTCGGGCGGCCGTCTGATCGCCGGCTGGTTGGCGGCGGTGGTCGGGCCGGTCCTGCTCACCGTCCTCCTGCGACAGCTGCGCGACGTCGTCAGCCTGCCCACCGACCTCATGCTCTTCCTCGCGCTCACCGTGCTGGTCGCACTGATCGGCGGTCTGTGGCCGGCCGTGGTCAGCGCGGTCGTCGGGTTCCTGCTGCTCAACTGGTTCTTCGTGCTGCCGACGGGCCGGCTCACCATCGAGCGGCCCGAGAACGCGCTCGCGCTGGTGGTGTTCGTCCTGGTCGCGGCCGGTGTCGCGTCCGTCGTCGACCTCGCCGCACGACGCACGGCCGAGGCGTTCCGGGCCCGCGCGGAGGCGTCTGCGCTCGCGGCCGTGTCGCGGTCGGTGCTCTCCGGGGAGGACACCGCGGCGGCGCTCGTGGCGCGGCTGCGAGAGACGTTCGGGCTGGACGCCGTGTCGCTGGTCGAGGACGGGTCCACCGTCCTGGCTGCCGACGGGCCGGCCCTCGACGTCGCGGACTCGCAGGTCGTCCTCACCGTCGACGAGCGGCGGGTGCTCCTGCTCTCCGGCCGCGTGCTGCCCGCCTCCGACCGGCGGGTGCTCGAGGCGTTCGCGTCGCAGGTCAGCATCGTGCTCGAGCACGAGCGCCTGAGCGCCGCGGCGGAGCAGGCGCGGGTGCTGGAGCAGGCCGACGCCACGCGGACCACGCTCCTGGCGGCGGTCTCGCACGACCTGCGCACGCCGCTGGCCACCATCCGGGCGTCCGTCGACGGGCTCACCTCGCCGTCGCTGGAGCTCGACGAGACCGACCGCGCGGCCCTCGTCGGAACACTCGAGGAGTCCACCGCCCGGCTGGAGCGGCTGATCGACAACCTGCTCGACCTCTCGCGCCTGCAGACCGGAAGGGTCCGGCCGGTGCTGCGCGCGACGAGCCTCGACGAGATCGTGCCGTTCGCGGTCGAGGGCTACCCGGCGGGTCTCGTGCGGCTCGACGTGCCGGAGGACCTGCCCTTCGTGCAGACGGACCCCGGTCTGCTGGAGCGCGTCGTCGCCAACCTGGTGTCCAACGCGGTCCGGTACGCGCCCGGCTCGCCGGTGGTCGTCGGGGCGTCGGTGGTCGGTCGTGCGATGGTCGTGCGTGTGGTGGACAACGGGCCGGGCGTTCCCGACGCGCTCAAGGGCCGGCTCTTCGCGCCCTTCCAGCGGCTCGGCGACACCACCGGTCCGGGCCTGGGCCTCGGGCTGGCGGTCGCGGACGGCCTGGCGACGGCGATCGGCGCCGACCTCGCCGCGGAGGACACGATCGGCGGCGGGCTGACGATGCTCGTGACGGTCCCGCTCGCATGAAGGTCCTCGTGGTCGACGACGAGCCCGGGCTGGCGCACGCCCTCGCGATCACGCTGCGCGCCTCGGGCTGGTCGGTGGAGACCGCGTCCGACGGCGCCTCCGCCCTACGCGCCGCGGCCGCGCACACCCCCGACGTCCTGCTGCTCGACCTCGGCCTGCCGGACATGAGCGGCCTCGACGTCATCACCGCCGTCCGCGCCTGGAGCCGGATGCCGATCGTCGTCCTGTCCGCGCGCCAGCACGGCGAGGACAAGGTGGACGCCCTGGACGCAGGGGCCGACGACTACGTCACCAAGCCGTTCGCGATGAACGAGCTGCTCGCGCGCCTGCGTGCTGCCGTGCGGCGCGCCGCMCCCGCCGCCGGGGAGGACGAGGCCGTGGTGACCACCGGCTCGCTGACCATCGACCTCGCCCGCGCCCGCGTCCTGCGCGATGGCGAGGAGGTCCGCCTGACCCCGACGGAGTGGTCGATGCTCGAGGTGCTCGTCCGCAACCGGGGTCGCCTCGTCGGTCGACGCCAGCTGCTGCAGGAGGTCTGGGGGCCGGGCTACTCCGACGAGACCCACTACCTGCGTGTCTACTCGGCCCAGCTGCGCCGCAAGCTCGAGGACGACCCGGCGCACCCGCGGCACATCCTCACGTCGCCCGGCCTGGGGTACACGTTCGAGGTCTGAGCCCGGATCGGGCCAGCCGGGCGACGCCCGCGACGGGACGACGAAGCCCCCGTCGCTCGGAGGCGGCGGGGGCTTCGTGACGGCTTGCGGAGGCCGGTGGATCAGGCGCGGTAGACGGCCGTGATCGGGCAGTTGAACGGGTCGCGGTCGGCGAGGCCCACGGTGTTCAGGTACTTCACGATGATCGCGTACGACTTGGGCAGCGACACCTGCATGTACGGGATGTTGTGCTCGCGGCAGTACGCCTGCACGATCGGCTTGGCGCGGCGCAGGGACGGCCGGGGCATCGACGGGAACAGGTGGTGCTCGACCTGGTGGTTGAGCCCGCCCATGAGCACGTCGACCCACTTGCCGCCGCCGATGTTGCGGCTGGTGAGCACCTGGCGGCGCAGGAAGTCGAGGCGCGAGTCCTTGGGGATCAGCGGCATGCCCTTGTGGTTCGGCGCGAACGAGGCGCCCATGTAGAACCCGAAGATGCCCATCTGGACGGCCAGGAAGACGAGCGCGATCGGCCAGGACATCACCAGGAACACCAGCGCCAGGCCGCCGCCGAGGCGGATGGTCATCATGACGATCTCGGCGGCCCGGTGGTCCAGCTTCTCGCGCGACGACAGCCGCTTGACCGCAGCGACGTGCAGCGCCACGCCCTCGAGGAAGAGCAGCGGGAAGAAGAAGTAGCCCTGGTGGCGGATGAACCACTTGCTGAGCTTGCCGGTCTTCGCGGCGGCCTGGTCGGGCGTGAAGGCGAGCACCTCGAGGTCGATGTCGGGGTCGACGTCGATCTTGTTCGGGTTGGCGTGGTGGCGGGTGTGCTTGCGCTGCCACCAGCCGTGGCTCAAGCCGACGAACAGGTCGGCGAGCACGAGGGAGGTCCAGTTGTTCGCGCGTCCGTCGGCGAAGATCTGCCGGTGCGCTGCGTCGTGGCCCAGGAAGGCCACCTGCGTGAGGATGACGGCGGCGACGGCCGCGACGGCCACCTGCCACCAGGAGTCGCCGACCAGGATGATCGTCGCGACGAGGCCCAGCACGGCGAGCACGGCTGCCGAGAGGCGCACGGCGTAGTGCGCGGGCCGGCGCTTCATGAGGCCGGCGGCCTGGACGGTGCGGGTCAGCTCGGTGAAGTCACTGACGGCACGGTCGCGCGGCCGCGTGGGTAGGGCTGTTGCAGAGCTCATGAGGGGTCCCCTCCATCGTGCGTGGCGCGCAGACGTACGTGTGGAACGACATCGTCGGGCGCACTTGCCGATGATGCGACGAGACCCCGACCGACAAGATCGGCCGGGGTCTCGTGCTCTGGAGCTATTCGGCTCAGAGAGGCGTGATGTTCGACGCCTGCGGGCCCTTCGGGCCCTGCGTGACCTCGAACTGAACCTTCTGGTTCTCCTCGAGCGTGCGGTAGCCGCTCGTCGTAATGGCCGAGTAGTGCGCGAAGACGTCGGGTCCGCCGTCCTCGGGGGCAATGAAGCCGAAGCCCTTCTCGGCGTTGAACCACTTCACGGTGCCAACAGGCATGATGCTCTCTTCTCTCACGTGCGGTATGGACAACCCCGTCTGACCGGGACCGGTGGTAGCGGTGTTCGTCGTCCTGCTCCGAGGTGATCCTCGAGAACGTTCTGCCGGGTCTCCCGCGGCTTTCTGACAAGCGATTCACTGCGACTACAGGGACAACCGTACGGCAACATGGCCCTGACCGGAACGCGAGCACTGTCTCGATCGTGAAACGGGACACCTTGCGTGGTGCGGCGAGCCTGTAGGTTCGCGCCCACGGAGCCCCCTCGACAAGGAGCCGACGATGGACGTGGACGACGACCGGTGCCCGTGCGGGTCGGGCGATGCGTTCGTCGACTGCTGCGGCCGCTACCTGCTGGAAGGCCGTCGCGCACCGACCGCGGAGGCCCTGATGAGGTCCCGCTACACGGGGTTCGCGACGCGTGACCGCGACTACCTGCTGGCCAGCTGGCACCCGAGCACCCGGCCCGACGAGCTCGAGCTGGACGAGCAGATGATCTGGCGCAGGCTCGACATCGTCTCGACGGATGCGGGCGGTCCCTGGGACGAGTCCGGGACGGTCGAGTTCGTGGCGCACTACCGGATCGACGACGGCACGGCGATCGGCCAGCGCGGACGCCTGCACGAGACCAGCCGGTTCGTCCGCGAGGACGGTCGCTGGCTGTACGTCGACGGTGGGTTCGACGCGATCGCTCAGTAGGCGCGATCGGTCAGCCGACGGGGGCCGACGCGTCGAGCAGGACCGACGCCACCGCGCGCGCCTCGAACGCCGCCGACAGGTTCCGGTCCATCCGCACCGCCTGGCTCGTGCCGTCGTAGAGCAGGTGCAGCTGACGGGCGAGCAGCTCCGGGTCGGCGGCGCCGGCCTCGCGGGCCAGGTCCGTGAACAGGGAGCGGACCCAGGAGCGGTAGCTCGCGGTCGCGTGCACGACCAGGCCGTCCGACGGGGCCTCGGCGGAGGCGAGGGCGAACGCGCACCCGCGGTAGGTGGGCTGCTGGACCATCTCGGCGAGCGCCTCGAAGACGGCGAGGATCCGGTCCTGGGGCGCGTCGTACGCGGACACGTGCCGCATGACGCGGTCGGTGATCCGCACCCGGCGACCCTCGAGGTAGGCCTCGACGAGCGCCTCCTTGGAGCCGAACGTGTTGTACAGCGACGCCTTGGCCACGCCGGCCTGCTCGATGACCCGGTCGATGCCGACGGTCTGCACGCCTACCCGGTAGAAGAGGTCGTCGGCGGCCTCGAGCAGCCGCTCGCGTGCTGTCGCCGTTGCCATGGCCACCATCCTTCTAGACCGACCTGTCCAGCGTACGACGCGGGATCAGCAGACCGACGAGCGCCACCAGGGCGAGCGCGATGACGAAGATCCCGTAGTCACGGGCCGTGGCGAGCAGGTCTCCGCTGTGCACGACCACCACGCCGGCCAGGACCGCGGGGACGCCGAGCCCCAGGTAGGACACCACGTAGAGCAGCGACAGCACCCCGGCGCGCTCGTCGGGGTGCGTCTGCGGGACGATCAGCCGGATACCGCCCTGGAACCCGGCGCCGAACCCGACCCCGGCGATCCCGGTGCCGACGAACAGCAGGACCGGCGAGAGCACCGTGACGCCGACGAGCACGACGAGGACGCCGGCGATCAGCGCGAGGATGCCGACGAGCAGCAGGAGCCGGGCCTCGACGTTGCGCAGGACCAGGACGGTCACGGCCGCGACGCCGGCCAGCACGAACAGCCCGAGGCCCGCGAGGGCGACGGAGTGCGAGCCGACGAGGGTGCTGATCAGGGCGGGTCCGAGCGAGCCGAAGAAGCCGGCGAGCGCCCAGACGGCGAACATCACGGGCAGTGCCGCGGTCGCCGCGCGGTGCAGGTGCCGGGGCAGCGAGAGGTGCGGTCGCGTGCTGGCCAGCGCGCCAGGAGTCTGCGGTGCCGTCTCGGGGATGCGCGCGACGAACAGCGCCTGGACCGCCAGGACCGCGACGACGACGAGGAAGATCAGGTGCTTGGGCGCGGGCAGGGTCGCGACGACGATCGAGGCGAGGATCGCGCCGAACGCGGTGCCGAAGCCCGGCGCGGCCGCGTTGGCCAACGTCCCCTTCTCGCGGTTTAGGTCGATCATCCACGCGCCGCCGGCAGCCACCGCTGCCCCCGTCGACAAGCCTCCGATCACGCGACCCACGAGCAGCTCGGGCACGCCGTGGGCGGTCGCGAGGACGAGCATGGCCAGCGCCTGGACGGCGATCGCGGCGAGCACGACGGGTCGTCGACCCAAGTGGTCGGACAGGCGGCCCAGGGTCAGGAGCGAGAGCAGGACCGCCACGGCGTAGGTGCCGAAGACCACGGTCGTGGTGATCGCCGAGAAGCCCCACTGGGCCTGGTAGATCGCGTAGAGCGGGGTGGGCGCGCTCGATGCCGCGAGGAACGCGACGAACACCGAGGCGATCACGGCGATGCCGCCACCACCGCTGAGACCGGCCCTCGTCTGGGGCGGCGCACCGAGCTGGATGGTCTGGGTCATGACGCCTCCCGGGTTTAGGTAGACCGGTCTGTCTAGTAGTTCGCAGGCGACATTAGACAGACCTGTCTATTCACGTCAAGAGGGCGACATGGGCCCGTGGGCATTGCGCGCGCCGGTCGGGTACCGAGATGCTCGGCCGGTGGCAGGTGACGCGAGCAACGATGACGGGTTCGGCCCCGGCGACGAGCAGGCCGCCCGGGACGCGGCGCGACGCACCCTGATCCGCAAGGACGCCCCCGACAACGAGGTCCCGGGCCTGGTCCGTGGACCGGCCGTGCTGCACCAGACCGCCGACTTCGCGTTCGCGCTGGCCGACACGAGGATCTACTCGGTCGGGCTGCAGTTCTGGTTCGGGCTCCGCAGCCGCAACCCGCAGGGGTTCGCGGGGCACGACATCGCGGCCGACTGGAGCACCCTGCTGATCGGCGTGGAGCTCGCCGACGGACGCCGCGCCATGTCCGCCGACCGCTGGTTCCAGCCGGGCGACGCACCGCAGGACGAGCCGACGATCGCGCGGCGCGGCGGCGTCGGGGCGGGCCGCAAGTTCGACGAGATCGTCTGGCTCACGCCAGCGCCGCCGCCCGGCGAGCTCGTCGTCGTGACGTCGTGCGAGGCGCTCGGCGTGCCCGAGACACGGCACGTCATCTCCGCCGAGGACATGGCCGCGGCGCGCGAGGCGATCATCGAGCTGTGGCCGTGGGAGCCCGTCCCCGAGCCCGAGGTGCGGCCCGCGCCGCTGCCGACGCTGCCGGCGGGCGGGTGGTTCGAGGAGACCGCGAGCCTGCTCGCGTTCGGCTGAAGAAGCCCGGCGGCCGTCAGACCCAGGTGCGGCGGACCGCCTCGACGATCTCGAGGTTGCCGTAGGTGACCGGGCTCGTCGCGCGGTCCTTGCTCGTGTACGGCGCCACGACGGAGAGGGCCGGACCCCCGTCGCGGTGCTCGATCGCCGCGCGGACGGCGTCGCCCCCGTCGTAGGTGATGTCGGCGACGAACGCGACCGCGCGCACGTCGTCGCGGGCTGCAGCGCTGAGGTAGAGGCTGTCGAGGATCGTCTCCGGGGAGGACATCGCGTCGTCGGCGGGCTTGAGCGGCGCCAGCGTGCCGGAGTCGTCGATCAGCAGGCCGTAAGGGGCGAAGCCCTTGTTCTTGGTGAGCAGCGCCTGTGCGCTCTTCAGCGCCGCCGTGACCAGGCCGTCGAGGTCGTCCAGGACGGCGGCCGGCGTGGTGTCTCTCCAGGAAGCCATGCCGGAGAGCGTAACGGCGCCGGGGTCTCGGGCCCGCGGCGCCCAGGTGGGAGGAGGGTCAGCCGCGCGTCGTCGCGCTCGTGGGTGTGGGTGGAGCGCGAGAGGATGCGGGCATGTTGTTCGCCGAGCTCGCCTCGACGTCGTCGTCGGTCGCTGCCACACGCTCCCGGTTGGCCAAGCGGGCGCTGCTGGCCGGTCTCCTGGCGCGGACGCCCGCCGACGACGTCGCCGTCGTGTCGCGGTACCTCGGCGGCGAGCTGCGGCAGCGCCGGACCGGGCTGGGGTGGAGGTCGCTCGCCTCGCTCCCGTCGCCGGCAACGGAACCGTCGTTGACCGTCGCCGACGTCGACCTCGCGTTCGAGCAGATGGCGTCGCTGTCCGGGCCGGGCTCTTCGACGGAACGGGGTGCGCTGGTCGTCTCGTTGTTCTCGGCCGCGACCGCAGACGAGCAGGCGATGCTGCGTGGCCTGGTGACCGGCGAGCTGCGGCAGGGGTCGCTGGACGCGCTGCTGCTCGAGGCGGTGGCCGAGGCTGCCGGGGTGCCCGCCGACACCGTTCGTCGCGCAGCGATGCTCGCGGGGGCGACCGAGCCGGTGGCCGTCGCGGCCTTGACCGCCAGTGATCCTCTGGGCGCGCTCGCGTCGTTCGGGCTCGTCGTCGGGCGGCCCGTGCGGCCGATGCTCGCGCAGTCCGCACCGGACGTCCCGGGCGCGTTCGACGCGCTGACGCCGCCGGTCGTCGTCGACACCAAGCTCGACGGGATCCGGATCCAGGTGCACAAGCGTGGCGACGAGGTCGGCGTCTTCACGCGGTCCCTCGACGACATCACCGCGCGGGTGCCGGAGATCGTCCAGGTCGTGCGTGGCCTGGCGTCCTCGTCCCTGGTGCTCGACGGGGAGGCGCTCGCGGTCGGCCCGGACGGGCGCCCGCGACCGTTCCAGGAGACCGCGTCCCGGTCCGCATCCGCGCCCAGCGACGTGGTCCTGACGCCGTTCTTCTTCGACTGCCTGCACGTGGACGGCGCGGACCTGCTGGACGCGCCGCTGCTCACCCGGTTGGCCGCCCTGGACGCCGTCGCCGGGCCGTGGGCTGTGCAGCGGCTGGTGACGTCGTCGGTGGACGAGGCCTCCGACCGCTTCCTCGAGGTCGTCGCCGCCGGCCAGGAGGGTGTCGTGGTGAAGTCGTCGACCGCGCCCTACGAGGCCGGCCGACGCGGCGCCGGCTGGGTCAAGGTCAAGCCCCGGCACACCCTCGACCTCGTCGTGCTCGCGGTCGAGTGGGGCTCGGGCCGTCGTCGCGGCTTCCTGTCCAACATCCACCTCGGCGCCCGCGACCCCGACGGCGGGTTCGTCATGCTGGGCAAGACGTTCAAGGGGATGACCGACGAGATGCTCGCGTGGCAGACCGAGCGGTTCACCGAGCTGAAGACCGACGACAACGGATGGGTGGTGACGGTCCGCCCGGAGCAGGTGGTCGAGATCGCGTTCGACGGCCTCCAGCGCTCGTCGCGCTACCCGGGCGGCGTCGCTCTGCGGTTCGCCCGCGTCCTGCGCTACCGCGACGACAAGACCGCCGCAGAGGCCGACACGATCGAGACCGTGCGGGCGCTCGCCGCCGGCTGAGGCCGTTCTGACGCGTCGCCAGGACCCTGAGCAGGCGCCCCGAGGCCCCGGGAGCATTGCTCGAACCAAGGCCCCGGGGGCGTCTTTCGAGGGTTACACATCATGCGTTTCCGCCGGATTTCGGCGGCTCCCGCGGGCCGGTTCGTTCGCCCGATGTTCACCTTCGGCCCGGCGGGCGGTCGAGCGCCCGGCCGTGTGAGCGTTACCGTGCGAGGAGGCGGGGGTGTGGAGTCGAGGAGGCACGGGATGACGACCGGTCATGTGGTGCTGGCCAGCGCGGACAGCAGCGACTACGCGTCGCTTCGTCGTCGGCCCGCCACCCGTGAGGAGCGCTACGCGACGGGCCGGGCGCTGCGCGACTCGGTGCCGCGCTCGGCGCTCGGCGAGTGGGCGCCCGCGGACCGTGACCCCGTCGCGCAGATCGAGGAGAGCCACCAGGGGCGGCTCGACCGGCTGGTCCCCCTGCGCGTCGGACGCATGGCCGCTTCGCCGTACGGGTTCCTGCGCGGGTCCGCGGTCGTCATGGCCAACGACCTGGCGACCCTGCCCGCGACGGGTATCACCCCGGTGGTCTGCGGGGACGCGCACCTGGGCAACTTCGGGTTCTACGCCTCGCCGGAGCGCGACCTCGTCATCGACCTGAACGACTTCGACGAGGCCCACCCCGGCGCCTGGGAGTGGGACCTGCGGCGGCTCGTCGCCAGCATCTGGGTGGCGGGTCGGCAGAACAACGCGTCCGAGGAGGCGTGCCGTTCGGCGGTCCTCTCGTGCAGCGCGGCCTACCGCGACGAGATCCGGCGCCTGGCCGACCGGCCGCTGCTGGCCCGCTCGTTCGAGCGCCTGGACGTCGACCGCATCCACGAGCGCGCGCCGAACGGCACGCTCGCGGCCGAGATCGACCGCGCCGCCAAGCGCGCCCGCACGCGCACCAGCGACCGCGCGCTCCCCAAGTTCACGTCGTCCGACGGGGGACAGCGACGGATCGTCGAGCAGCCGCCGTTGATCACGCGGCTGCCGGACGCCGAGGCCGACGCCGTGGCCCAGGGGCTCGACGACTACCTCGCCACGCTGGCCCCGCACTGGCGGCGCGCGCTCGGCGGCTACACGCTCGTCGACGTCGCCCACAAGGTCGTCGGCGTCGGCTCGGTGGGCCTGCGTGCCTACATCGCGCTGCTCGAGGGCTCGAGTCCCGACGACGTCGTCTTCCTCCAGCTCAAGCAGGCGCGCCGGTCGGTCCTCGCCCAGCACGTGCACG
Source organism: Cellulomonas sp. P4_A2 (assembly GCF_056402515.1). NCBI lineage: Bacteria > Bacillati > Actinomycetota > Actinomycetes > Micrococcales > Cellulomonadaceae > Cellulomonas > Cellulomonas sp. P4_A2. Next base: position 283,522 of record NZ_JBFUHG010000004.1, on the reverse strand, counting down.
GCGACAGCGCCTGGCACGCGCACCAGGGCCAGCGCGTCGTCGAGTACCAGCAGGCGCTGCAGACCGTCAGCGACCCCCTGCTGGGGTGGACGAACGTCGGCGGGCTGCAGTTCTACGTGCGCCAGTTCCGCAACATGAAGGGGACGGTCGCGCTCGACGCGATCGACGCCGCCGCGCTCGCGGACTACGCGGCCATCGTCGGACGGCTGCTGGCCAAGGGGCACGCACGCACCAGCGGCGCGTCGATGATCTCGGGGTACGCGGGCCGCTCCGACAAGCTCGACGTCGCGATGGCGCGCTTCGCGCTCGCGTACGCCGAGCAGACCGAGGCCGACCACGAGTCCCTGGTGCGGGCGGTGTCGTCCGGCCGGCTCCCGATCGAGCGCGGGGTCTGACGTGTTCCGACGACGCACCGAGTGGACCCTCGCCGATGGCGACGAGCGGCACCGGCTCGCGCCCGAGACGTTCCGGGTGCCGAGCGACGAGGCGAAGGCCGCCGTCCGGGCGGGCGATCTGGTCAAGCTGATCTTCGAGCCGTCCACCGGGATCGCCGAACGCATGTGGGTGACCGTGACGACCGGCGGCGACCAGCTCGTCGGGACCCTGAACAGCGACCCGGCGGAGCTGCACGGGCTGCACGCCGGCGACACGGTCCCGTTCGAGCGCCGCCACGTCATCGCGATAGGCCGTCGTCCGACGGACTGAGACTCGGTGCCCGTCCGGCGTACCACGGGCGTGCAGCAGGGTGTTCTGGTCGGTCGGTTGTCGACCCGTCGTCGGGTACGTTCGGCCGATGCGGACGGCGAGCGTGGTCGGGGGTGGGCCGGCCGGGCTCATCGCCGCCGAGGTGCTCGCCCGCGAGGGCGTGGCTGTCACGGTGTTCGACCGGATGCCGTCGCCCGCGCGCAAGTTCCTGCTGGCCGGGCACGGCGGGCTGAACCTCACGCACTCCGAGGACCGCGCGCCGTTCCTGGCCCGGTACGGCGCCTCGGCCGACCGGCTCGCACCGATGCTCGAGGTGTTCGGGCCCGACGACCTGCGGTCGTGGTGCGACGGTCTGGGGGAGCCGACGATCGTCGGGTCGAGCGGGCGCGTGTTCCCCCAGTCGTTCCGCGCGACTCCCCTGGTCCGGGCCTGGCTGACGCGGCTGGCCGACCTCGGCGTGGTGATCGAGCGGCGGCAGCGGTGGACGGGCTGGGCGGGGACGGGGCTGTCGTTCCTGGGTCGCGACGATGCGACGGGCACCGTCGAAGCCGACGTGACCGTGTTCGCGCTCGGTGGCGCGTCGTGGCCGCGGCTCGGGTCGGACGGCGGATGGGTGGAGGCGTTCACCGAGCGGGGTGTCGAGGTGCACCGGCTCCGGCCCGCGAACGTCGGGGTGCGGGTCGGCTGGAGCGCGACGTTCGCCGACCGGTTCCACGGCACGCCCCTCAAGCACGTCGGCGTGACCGTCGGCGGGCAGCGGTCACGCGGCGACGCGATGGTCACGCGCACCGGACTGGAGGGCGGCCCGGTCTACGGGGTCGGTGCCGCCATCCGCGACGCGCTCGACGCCGGCACGTGCGTGGCGGAGGTCGACCTGCGGCCGTCCCTGACTCTGTCCGAGCTCACCGAGCGGCTCGCGCGACGGCGCCCCAAGGACTCCGTCTCCAACTGGTTGCGCCGCTCGATCGCGCTCGACCCCGTGTCGATCTCGCTGCTGCGCGAGACGACGGCGGCCATGCCGAACGACCCGGCGACGATGGCCGCGCTGGTCAAGGCCGTGCCCGTGACCATCAGCGACACGATGCCGATCGCGAAGGCGATCTCGTCGGCGGGCGGCGTCGCGTGGTCGGAGGTCGACGAGTCGCTCATGCTCCGGCGCATGCCGGGGACGTTCGTCGCGGGCGAGATGCTCGACTGGGAGGCGCCGACGGGCGGCTACCTGCTGCAGGCGTCGTTCGCGACCGGGGTCGTGGCCGCGCGAGGCGCGCTGGAACGGCTCTAGCCGCAGTCGTCGCAGATGCCCGTGGCGGGCAGCGTCATCAGGCACGTGGGGCAGATCTGCGGCTCGGCCACGCGCGCGGCGGGGGTGCGCGTGCTGGTGCTCGTCGCGCGCGTGGTGCGCGTCCTGGTCGCGCGGACCGGCACCGGGCGCGGCGCGGAGACCGGTTCGCTCACCTCGAAGCCCCGCTTGCGCAGGATCTGGACCGCGTCCTGCATCCCGCCGTGGAACTCGTCGGACGTGGCGAGGCGTCCGGTGGCGTACCGGTGCGCGACGCCCAGGACGGCTCGCGCGTCGTAGCGGCCGCCCTCGTGGACCACCGCGTATGCGGGCGTCGGGGCGAAACCGTAGATGTCGAGGAACTCGTCTCCGCCCCGCTCGTCGTACTCGGCGATCGCCTGGAGGACGTTGTGTCTCGTCACGGAGGAGAAGGTTGCCACGGTGCCTCAGCCTACGTCGGAGCGGGCGGACTGGTCGGCCCGGTGTGAGGATCGGGGGATGCTGGGGTCACCGCGGGTCGAGGGTCTGGGCGAGGCGCTGGACGCCCTGCGGTCGTGGCAGCACGAGGGTGCGCCGATGCAGCTGCACCCGGGGGACGTCGGCTGGCTCTGGCGGTTCGGTGCGKCGGCCGKGGCCGACGCGGTGCGCACGTGGCGGCGCGGGGACCAGATCCTCGCCGTCGGGATGCTGGACGGACCGGACCTGCTGCGGATGACCGTGGCGCCCGAGGCGTTTCGCGACGAGGAGCTGGCGCGCACGATCGCCGCGGACATCATCGGCGGCGTCCTGCCGGCGGGGGAGGCGGCAGTCGAGGCCCCGCCCGGCGCCCTCGTCGACGAGGTGCTGGGAGAGCACGGTTGGAGCACCGGCGAACCCTGGACCCCGCTGCGTCGTGACCTCACCGAGCCCGTTCCCGAACCGGGACTGCGGATCGAGGTCGTCGGTCCCGACCTCGTCTCCGACCGCACCGCCGTGCAGCGTGCCGCGTTCGAGCAGTCGATCTTCACCGACGAGCGCTGGCACGCGATGGCGGCCGGTCCGGCGTACGCGGACGCCCGCTGCCTCGTCGCCTATGACGCGACGGATGCGGCAGTGGCGGCCGTGACGGTGTGGTCCGCCGGCCCGGGCCGGCCCGGACTGATCGAGCCGATGGGTGTCCACCGCGACCACCGCGGACGCGGCCACGGCACCGCGATCACCGTGGCCGCCGCTGCCGCCCTGCGGGCGATGGGCGCGTCGAGCGCGCTCGTCTGCACCCCCAGCTCGAACACCGGAGGCGTCGCCACCTACCGGGCCGCGGGCTTCGAGCCGCGACCGGAGGTGCGCGACCGCGTCCGCGTGGCTTAGGCGGCCTGCTCGAGGACCTCGTCGGCGCGCTCGGGGCTGCCCTCGGCGAGGCCGCGGTCGATCGAGCGGCGGGTGGCGAACCACATCGCGACGCCGACGACGAGCACGGCGCCCTCGGTGACGGTCAGGGCCCAGATGATGCCGGTGAGCCCGAACCAGAGGTTGCCCAGGAGCACGACCGGGATGAACAGGACTCCCTGCGTGACCGACATGACGGTCGCCGGGACGGCCCGGCCGGTCGCCTGGAACAGCGAGGTCAGCAGGCCCGCGAACCCGTTCGCGACCATCGCCACGAGCTGCGCGGCGAGGATCGTCACACCGACGGTCAGGACCGACGGGTCGGCGACGAACATCGAGAAGACCTGGTCGCGGAAGAGCAGGATCGTCGTCGCGAAGAAGAGCGTGATGCCGCCGACCGCGATCGCCGAGGTGCGCACGGCCGACGTCAGACGCGCCTTGTCGCCCTTGCCGTAGGAGTAGGCGAGGAGCGGGAGCACACCGAGCGTGATGCCCATGACCAGGAACTCCGGGATCTGCGCGATGCGGACCGCGACGCCCATGGCCGCCAGCGCGCCGTCGCCGTACGCGACCGCGAGGTTGTTCAGCACGAGCGACGTGACGATGAGGAACCCGGCCTGCAGGAGCTCGCTGACGCCGACGCCGAAGACCGGCTTCAGGACGGACGGCGAGAGCGTGAACCAGCGGGGCGCGGCGCTCATGTGCTCGCTGTGCCGCTGCAGCCAGACGATGAAGTAGGCGACGACCCCGAGGTTCGACAGGCCCACGGCCAGGGCCGCGCCGGCGACACCCCAGTGCAGGACGAGGATGAAGAGCACGTCGAACGCGAGGTTGGCGATCGTCGACGCGATGAGCGCGACCATCACCTGGCGGGCGGCGCCCTCGGCCCGCACGAGCTGCTCGAGGCAGAAGGCCGCGGCGAGCACGGGGACGAAGGCGAGCATGACGCCGACGAACGCGCTGGTCGCGGGCACCGCCGCGGCGTCGGCACCGAGCAGCGTGACGAGCGGGTGCAGGAACACCAGCCCGAGCCCGCCGAGCACGGCCCCGGCGATGACCGAGCCCCAGACGGCGAACGACGAGACGTGCTTGATCTGGCCCGCCTTGGCGGGCTCGTTCTCGGCCGCGCCGAGCAGCCGCGAGACGAGGGCACCCCCACCGACGCCGAACACGCCGCCGACGGCCATGACGAGACCGAGGATCGGTGCGCCGAAGGTGACGGCCGCGAGGAGCGCGTTGTCGTGCAGCGAGCCGATGAAGCCCGCGTTGATGAGGTTGTAGACGGCGCCGACGATGAGGGCGGCGGCCATCGGTACGCAGAGGTGCAGGAGGGCGCGCAGGATAGGCGCGGAGGACAGGTACCAGCGGTTGGTACCGACGGCTTCAGGGGCTTCGAGGGTCGTGGTGCTCATGGCTGTGCCTCTTTTCGGGCAGGGTCGAGCGCGCGCCGGCGCGGGCCGGGTCGTCGAGGGGAGTCTTGGGTGCGCGGTCGGGCCGCGCGTTCGCGTCAGTCGCGGGTGGGTTGTGGCAGGACCGCGGTGATCTTGGTGAGCAGGGCGTGCAGGGTGGCGCGCTCGGTCTCGTCCAGCGGGGCGAGGATCGTCTCGTCGGCGGCGGTCATGGCCGTGTCGAAGCCCGCGATGAGCTCGGTGCCGGCGGTCGTCGCGTAGACGCGCTTGCTGCGCTCGTTCTCGGGGTCCGTGCGTCGCTCGACGAGGCCGCGCCGCTCGAGCCCCTGCAGGAGGCTCGAGACGCTTGCCGCGCTCGTGCGGGTGATCTGCGCGATGTCGCGCTGGATGGCACCGGGGTTCTGGACCAGGTAGCCGAGCACGAAGCTCTGCGCGTGGCTGAGGTCGCGCTCCCGGATCCAGGCCTCGCCGGCCCGCATCTGGGCCCAGCCGATCCAGCGGACGAGTCCGAGGCTGGTGGCGAAGGCGTTCTCCGGTGCATCCATAGTCAGAACTCTAATTGTTAGAACTCGAACTGTCAACCGTCGAACTGGGACCGGCTTCCGCTGCTGGGACGTGCACGCACGGCACAGATCCGCGCATCCTCGACCAACTCGCCCGTCGCGCTCCGACCTAGCGTCCCTTGGCATCCACCTGCACGAACCAGGGAAGGCGATGACGTCATGAGCGAGTCCCCTCGACAGACACTGACCGAGCGTGAGCTCGCCGAGCTCGAGGCAGCCAACGGCTCGGGTCGACGACCCGTGATGTTCGTCCACGGGCTCTGGCTGCTGTCCAGCAGCTGGGATCGTTGGCGCACGCTGTTCGAGGGGGCCGGCTATGCGACGGTGGCTCCCGGCTGGCCCGACGACCCGGAGACCGTCGCTGAGGCGAGGGCCAACCCCGAGGCTTTCGCGCACAAGATGGTGCAGGCCGTGACGGACCACTACCTCGAGGCGGTCCGCGAGCTGACCGTGAAGCCCGCGATCGTCGGCCACTCCTTCGGCGGTCTGATCGTGCAGAAGATCGCGGGCGAGGAGGTCGCCGCCGCGACGGTGACCATCGATCCCGCCCCGGGCCGTGGTGTCCTCCCGCTGCCGGCATCTGCTCTCAAGGCCGGCTCGCCGGTTCTGGGGAACCCCGCGAACTCCCGCCGCGCCGTGACCCTGACGTTCGACGAGTTCGTGTACGGCTGGGCCAACAACCTCGAGGAGGACGAGGCCAAGGCGCTGTACGAAGACTTCCACGTGGCCGCGTCGGGCGTCCCCATCTTCCAGGCTGCCGCGGCCAACCTGAACCCCTTCAGTGAGGCGAGGGTGGACTACAAGGCGCCGGACAGGGGGCCGCTGCTGGTCGTGTCCGGGGAGAAGGACCACACCGTCCCGCACGCGATCTCCTACGCCGCCTACAAGAAGCACAGCAAGAACGCCTCCGTGACGGAGTTCGTGGAGATGGCGGGCCGTGGCCACTCGCTGACCATCGACCACGGGTGGCAAGAAGTCGCTCAGACCTCGCTCGAGTTCATCGAGCGCTTCGCCCCGGCCTCGCCCGCGTAGTCCCGACCTCCGACGGTGGTGTGTGCTGAGCGTGCAGTCCTCGGTGCCGTGTCTGCGGCTCGGCCGCGGCGGGGTTGTGCGCTGAACAGACCGCGACGATGCTGGACCCGCCTGGCCACCGGGCCGCCACATCGATGCTCACCGGGCAGGGATGGGGTGCGGGCATGACGACCGTCTGGAGCGCCACCGAGGCGCCGGGCGCCGATCGCGCCGCCGCCGTCCGTGACGCCGTCGGCAGCAACGTCGTCCGCGTCGACATCGACCTGCCGGAGGATCCCCGCGACATCGACGTCGAGCTGGCCCTCTCGGCCGCCGGACCGGTCCAGGTGCTGACTGTGCGGTCGATCGCGACGACCGTGACTCGCAGCCCCCGGCTTGCGCACGACGGTTCGGAGCCCCAGCTGTTCCTCACACTGCAGGGCAAGGGCGGCTCGGCGATGGCTCAGCACGGCCGGCATGTCCGGTTGGGCACGGGCCAGTTCGCCGTCTACACGACGACGAGCCCGTACACACTGATGTTCGACGGTGGCCTGGACGCGCACTTCTTCCGGATCCCGATCGCCGAGCTCGCGCTTCCCGACTCCGCCATCCGCGAGGTCTCCGCCCGAGCGCTCGGGGGCAACGATCCGGTCGCAGCACTCACGTCCTCGTATCTCGGCCAGCTCGCCCTGAGCCCCGGACTGCGGTCCCGTGCGGTCGCCGACAGCCTGGCCCAGCCCACGATCGACCTGGTCCGCGCGGCCCTGGTCTCCAGCCTCGGTGACCCTGCCCTCGGCAAGGAGTCGCTGCAGACCACTCTGGAGATGCGGCTCCTCGACTACCTGCGCTCGCACCTGGCCGACAACGACCTCAGTCCTGGGAGCGTCGCGGCGGCGCACAACATCTCGGTCCGGCACCTCTACACGGTGCTCGGTCGCTCGGGTGTGAGCTTCGGCGACTGGGTTCGCACGCAGCGGCTGGAGGCATGTCGCCGCGAGCTCTCCCACCCGCACGCCCGGTCGCGGACGATCGCCTCGATCGCCCGCCAGTGGGGCTTCCTGGACGCGACGCACTTCAGCCGGGTCTTCCGGGAGGCGTACGGCATCACGCCCCGGGAGTGGCGCGAGCTCAAGACCGAGCAGCGAGCGCCCGGGCTCGCCTAGGAGCGCGGGACCGCGGGCCAGGGGCTCAGCGATGCCGGCGTCCCGGACCGACGCCACGATCACGGCCACCCCCGACAAGGGGCGACGATCGGACCGACGATCGCCGACAGCGTCACGCCCCGGCGGCTGCGGCCATGCGAAGGGCCCGTGAGCAGCTGCTCACGGGCCCTTCGACCGGCGGAGGATGGGGGATTCGAACCCCCGAGGGCTTTCACCCAACACGCTTTCCAAGCGTGCGCCATAGGCCACTAGGCGAATCCTCCCGGCCGACAGAGGATACCCGAACGCGGGCTCCTGACCGAACCGCCCCGGGCTCAGGTGTCCCAGGTGTACCAGAGCAGGTGCGTGCGCTCGTGGTCGATGTACAGGTCGATGGTCACGGGGCCGCTGGAGCCGTCGGGGCGGGTGCCCATGGCGGAGCAGCTCATGACGAACGCCTCGGCGCCCGGCGCGGGGAGCCGGACGATGTCGCGGGCGTCGCGCGCGACCGCGGCGCCGGTGACAGAGGCGAGCGGGTCGAGGTCCTTCTCGACGGCGGCCAGCTGGATGGCCTCGTCGGCGACGTCGTCGCACGTCATCGTCGTCACGGATCCGACGTTCCCGCGGTCGTGCTGCTCGCGGTAGACCGGGATGGCAGCGGCGACCAGCAGGGCGACCACCACCGTGCCCGCGACGATGCCGCCGACGATCAGCAGACCGGTCCGCGGTGCCCGCCGGGTCGGCTCGACGGCAGGCGGGACCGCCCCCGTCGGCGCCGGACCGTAGTGCTCGGTCCAGAACCGGCCGTCGAACCAGCGGACCGCGGACGGGTCCTTGGGGTCCGGGTACCAACCGGGTGCCGCGTTGTTCATGGTCCTGTCCGGATCACTCGTCCCAGGCGTAGGCGACGAGCTGCTGGGTGCTCGAGTCGATGTAGAGGTTGGCCGTGACCGGCGCCGTGGTGCCGTCCGGCTTGGTGCCGGTGCCGACACAGCTCAGGACGAATGCCGGGTCCCCGCCCGCGGACGGGACGCGCACCGAGCCGCGGTTGTCCTGCGACATCGACACCCCGGTCATCGAGACCAGCGGGCCGGCGTCCTGCGACTGCCCGGCGTCGGAGATCTGCACGGCGTAGTCGGCCACCTGCTCGCAGGTCACCCCGTCGAGACCGATGCCCGACGCCTCCGACCTGGCGCGCTGGTTGAGGTACACCGGGATGGCGATCGCCGCGAGGAGGGAGATCACGACGAACCCGACGACGATCGACGCCAGGACGATGAGCGTGATCTTCCCGCCGCCCATCTTCTTCTTGGCGGGCTGCTCCCACGGCTGCGGTCCGCCCTGCCAGGGCTGGCCGGGCGGCGGGAAGCCGGGTGCCGGTGCGGTCGGGGGCGCCGGGAAGGCGGCGGGCGCCTGACCGAACGGTGCCTGGCCGAACGCGGCCGGCGGCTGCCCGAACGGAGCGGGCGGCTGCCCGAACGGGACGGGGGCCGGAGCGATCGGGGGGAGCGACTGGGCCACGTAGGGCGGGAGATCGGGCTGCGCGACGGGCGCAGGTGCGTACTCGGCGCCGTACTGCGCCGGAGCCGGCGCGAACTCGGCGCCGTACTGCGACGGAGCCGGCGTGAACTCGGCGCCGTACTGCGCCGGGGGTGCCGACGGGGCCGGCGCGTACTGCTGCGGAACGCCGGGCATCGCCGGCGGTGCCGGTGCGAAACCCTGGCCGTAGGGCGGCGCGGCCGGCTGCGCGTAGGGCTCGGCGGCGGCCTGCTCGGGGGCGGCGGGCAGCTCGGGCGCGACCGGCTGCTCGGGTGCGGCCGGCTGCCCGGGAGCGGTCGGCTCGGCGACGGCAGCAGCCGCGGGCTCGTCGTACCCGTACTCGTCCTCGAACTCGTCCGGCTCGTCGGGCTCGAGCAACGGGATGACCATCGCGACGGGCGGGTGCGGGCTGGGCACCTCCTCGGTGCGCGCCGGCAGCGTCGCGACGGCGGCGCGGGGGCGCGTCGCCTCGGCGGCCTCGGCGGTCGGTGCGGGTGGCGGCAGAGGGGCGGATCCGGGTTCGGGCGCGGGCTGGCTGTTCGCCGTCCAGGTCTGGCCGTCGAACCACCGCACGCGTGTCCGGTCCGCCGGGTCGCGGTACCAGCCCTGAGGTGTCGTGTTCATCGTGAAATGGACATCGGCACGGAGAAGCCGCTGCTGAAGCCCGAGTTTGTTGCCATTGCGTGACGGCTCAGCCACGTAGTCTGCGCGCCATGGACGCGACCGAGGCGGTTCCGCCTGCCCCAGCGCCGGGTCGGCGGAGGCGGACGCTCCTCGTCGTCGGGGTCGCCCTCGCCTGCGGGTTCATCGCCTTCATGTCCGTGATCGTGTGGGCGCTGCAGGGTCTCGACACCGCCGAGGCGCGTGGGTCCTGGCCTCTGGTGGTCCTGGCCGTCGCCGTCGTCACACCGCTCGTCGTCGGCTACGTGCTGCGACGATGGCGCGGGGTCAGCTGGGGTGCGCTCGGCCTGATCGGAGGGGTCTTCCTGACGTTCGTCGGCGTCTCCGTGGTCGGGCTCGTCGTCGCGTCCGTCAGAGGCTGAAGCGCGCCACCTGGCGGATCTTGTTGGTCGCGTCGAGCGCGGCGACCTTGTACGCCTCGGACAGCGTCGGGTAGTTGAGGACGGTGTCGACGAGGTAGTCGACGGTCCCGCCGCACGCCATGATCGCCTGGCCGATGTGCACGAGGTCCGTGGCCGACGTCCCGAAGATGTGCACGCCCAGCAGCTCGCGGGTCTCGGTGTGCACCAGCAGCTTGAGCATCCCGTACGAGTCGCCGACGATCTGCCCGCGGGCCAGCTCGCGGTAGCGCGCGACGCCGACCTCGTAGGGGACCGCCGCCGTCGTGAGCTCCTCCTCGGTGCGACCGCAGTAGGAGATCTCGGGGATCGTGTAGATGCCGATGGGCTGGACCGACTGCAGCTCGCGGGCCGGCTCCCCGAACGCGTGGTACGCCGCGAGGCGCCCCTGGTCCATGCTCGTCGCCGCGAGCGCGGGGAAGCCGATGACGTCGCCGACCGCGAAGATGTTGGGCACGATCGTCCGGTACTGGTCGTCGACCTTGATGCGTCCGCGCGAGTCCGCCGACAGGCCGGCGTTCTCCAGCTGCAGCGAGTCGGTCTGACCCTGCCGGCCGGCCGAGTACATGACCGCGTCGGCGGCGATCCGCTTGCCCGACGCGAGGCGCGTGACCGTCCCGTGCGTGTTGCTCTCGACGCCGGCCACCTGCTCGCCGAACCGGAACGACACCGACAGGTCGCGCAGGTGGAACTTCAGCGACTCGGCCACCTCGGGGTCGCACATCTCGAGCATCGCGGGCCGCTGGTCGATGACGGTCACCCGGGTGCCGAGTGCCGCGAACATCGACGCGTACTCGATGCCGATGATCCCGGCGCCGACGACCACCATCGACCCCGGAACGCTGTCCAGCTCGAGCACGCCGTCGGAGTCGAGCACCCGGCTCTCGTCGAACTGCACGGTGTCGGGGCGGTGCGGCTTCGAGCCGGTCGAGATGACGACGAACCGCGCCGTGATCGTCGTCGGATGGGCCCCGCCGTCCTCGACCGCGATCGTGTGCCGGTCCACGAACGAGCCCGTGCCGTTGAGGATGTCGACGTGGTTGCGCAGCAGCTGCGCGCGGATGACCTCGATCTCGCGGCCGATCACGTGGTGCGTGCGGGCGAACAGGTCGTCCATCGTGATGTCGGACTTCACGCGGTAGCTGGCGCCGTAGACCTCTCGCTGCGCCATGCCGGTGAGGTACATGACCGCCTCGCGCAGAGTCTTGCTGGGGATCGTGCCCGTGTTGACCGACACCCCGCCCATCATGTGCCGACGCTCGATGATCGCGACCTTGTGCCCGAGCTTCGCCGCGGCGATCGCCGCCTTCTGGCCGCCCGGTCCGGAGCCGATGACGGCGAGGTCGTAGTCGTAAGGACCTTCGTCGGGAGCAGGCACGTCCAGCACTTCCTCAACCGTCATGAGCGCAGTCTGCCCACAATCCTGCTCCTGCGTGAGGGCCTTGGCACATCGGTAACCCACCGGACACACCCGGATGTGCTGAGGTGTCCCGATGAGCCCTCTGCCCGTGCGCGCCGTCCGCGTCCAGGACCGGGAGCCGGTCCCGCGCGACGTCTGGTTCACGCACGTGCCCGCGGTGGCGCAGGTGCTGCGCGAGGGCTGGCCGCTCGACCAGGTCACGGTCCTCGTCGGCGACAACGGGGCCGGCAAGTCCACGCTCGTCGAGGCCGTCGCGATGGCGTTCGGCATGGGCGCCGAGGGCGGGTCCACCGGCTCCATGCACGCGACCCGCGCCACCGAGTCCGACCTGTGGCAGCACCTGCTCCTCGAACGCGAGGCCGGAGGACCTCGGCGCGGGTACTTCCTGCGCGCCGAGACGATGCACTCGTTCTACACGTACCTCGAGGCGAACCCGGGAGGGCCTGAGCCCGCCTTCCACGAGATGTCGCACGGCGAGTCGTTCCTGTCCCTCATCACCGACCGCATGACGCCCGATCGCCCCGGCTTCTTCCTTCTCGACGAGCCCGAGTCGGCCCTGTCGTTCACCGGCTGCCTCGCTGTCGTCTCGCACCTGACCACGCTGGTCCGCACGAGCTCGTCGCAGGTCCTCCTCTCGACCCACTCGCCCGTGCTCGCGGCCATCCCGGGCGCGACGATCTACGAGGTCGGCGACTGGGGCATGCGCCGCAGCGAGTGGGAGGAGCTCGAGCTCGTCCAGCGCTACCGCGGCTTCCTCGACGACCCTCGGCGCTACCTGCGGCACGTGATCGAGGACCCCTCCTGGCTGGGCTAGAATCGTCCACGACCCCTCGTGCGGCGTCATCTCGCTGAACTCCCCCAGGGCCGGAAGGCAGCAAGGGCAGGTGAGCTCTGGCGGGTGTGCGGGGGGTCCTCGCATGCCCGGAGCCGGGCCGTGACCCGCACCCGCACCCGACCGCCCCCGCTCGGCTCCGCGAGAACAACCTCAACGACGTCATGAGAACGCTTGCCGTTCATATCCTTGTTCTCGAGCGGCACCCAGGGCGTCGCGGACGGTGAGACCCACCGTGCCGATGTCGTGGTGGGTGAACCGCAGGAGGTCGATCGCGCCGCGCATGAGCATCGCGTTCTGGCGGCTGCGGTCTCGAAGCAGCGCATCGGGTCGTTCGTGGAACTCGCGCCCGTCGATCTCGGCGACGAGCCACCGGTTCCCCGGCAGCCGCCATCCCATGTCGCCGCGCCCGAGGAATCGGCCGTCGGGTGCCTTGATCTCTACCTGCAGCTCGTCCGGCGCGACGCCGGCGTCCACGCAGTCGAGCCGCGCAATGGTCTCGAGCGGAGACTCGGCGCGACCGTCGACGAGGGCGATCCAGGCTGGCGCCTCCGCGCAACCGCGTCGACCGCTCAACCGGGTCTGCAGGCCGTCCAGCTGGGTCGGCGAGAGCATCCCGCGATGGACGAGGTCGTCGAGAACTGCCACGGAATGGACCCGCCCCAGTGCCGGGATCGCGGTGAGCAGCGCATACGGCACCGTCGCGATCCGGCGGTCGCCGAACCGGGTCGACGCGACCTCGGCGAGCTGTCGCACGAGCATGCCGTCGCGGTGCTTCCCGAACACCCCATGGGGAAGCGTGACCTCGGGACGGATGTCCAGCGGGAGCCCGCGGACACCGTGCAGCGCCAGGGCGGCAGGACCGACGGCGACCGCGTCCGGACCGTAGGCGAGCATGCCGAGCCACGCAGCGCGTCGTCGGCGATGATCCGGTTCGCGTCGGCGGTCGCGCGCCGGCTCGGTGTCGTAGACGCCCCGCGTCGGGCGAGCCCAACGGCCATCGGCGACCAGGCGGCTCCGCATCCCCATCGTGACACCGAGTGCATCGCACTGGTGCGACGAGACGAGGTCCTCCTGGCGATAGGCGAGCGAGCGCAGCGAAGCCGGCGGCTCGAACTTCGGGCGCATGCCTGATCCGACCATCCGGACCTGCCGCGCGAGAGCGACCCCGCACTCGCCGAACCACACCGGGGCTGTGGGCACGTCACGGCCGCCCGGCCCCTGAGCCCGATGTACGCCGCGAGAACAACCTCATGAACGCCAAGAGCATTCATGACGTCGTTCAGGTTGTTCTCGCGCGGGCAGGGGCGGGGGCGGGGGCAGGGGCGGGCTCGGGGAAGGGGCGCGGATGAGCGGCGGCGGGCCGGGCGGGGGCGTCGCTCGGTCTTCAGCCGCGCAGGGCCAGGCGGGTGAACGTCTGACCGGCGCCGGCTTCGCGCTTGAGCCGGCGGACGAGCTGGTCCAGCGCCGACGGGTCCGCGACGACCGCGTGCAGCAGGTAGTCGTACGAGCCGGTCACGTGGACGGCGTCGAGCACCTGCGGGAAGCCGCGCGCGAGCGCCGCCGTGAACTCCTCGTTCGTCGTCCCGTCGGCCATCCGCACCTCGACGAAGACCTCCAGACCCGCCGGCAGCGACGCGGACGAGCCGGTCAGGACGGTGAAGCCGCGGATCGTGCCGTTGTCGACGAGGCGGCGGACGCGGTTGGCGGCAGCGTTCGGGGACAGGCCGACCCGCTCGCCCAGGTCGCTGTAGGGAAGCCGCCCATCGAGCGTCAGCTCGCGCAGGATTGCCTCGTCGATGGGGTCCATGCAGCGATCATCGCAGCTCCACGACGATATCCGCAGTTTCCGCGTGACCTCGTCGGAACCCGGAACCACGCTGGCCCCATGTCGGCGTTCCTGCTCGGTGCGCTCGCCGGGCTCGCCGTCGCGATGCCCGTCGGGCCTGTCGGCGTGCTCCTGATGCGCAGCGGGCTGGTCGACGGGCTGCGCGTGGCGGTCGCGGCGGCGTGCGGGATCGCGACGGTCGACCTGCTGTACGGGGTCGTGGCGGTGGCGGTCGGCGCGCCCGTGAGCGGGCTGGTCGAGGCGCACGAGCGGGCGATCCGCGTCGTCAGCGCGGCGGTGCTCGTGGCGATCGGCGTGTACGGGCTGCTCAGGCGTCCGCAGCCCGACCAGGCGAGAGAGCCGGGATCGACGCACGGCACCTACCTGCGGTTCGTCGGGCTCACCGCGGTCAACCCGCTCACGGCGGTGACGTTCACGACCGTCGCGATCGGCCTGGCCGCCGGCCTCGGCGGATCCTGGTCGGCGGCGGTCGCGTTCGTCGCCGGCGTCGGTCTGGCGTCGCTGACCTGGCAGCTCGTGCTGGCGCTGTCGAGCGGACTGCTCGGGATGCGGATCCCCGAGGCGGCCAAGAGGTGGGTCTCGATCGCCGGGTCGGCGGTCGTCGTGCTGGTCGGCGTCGCGGTGCTCGTCTGAACCCTGGGGTGGACCGCCGTCCCCCTGGGGGTGCACGGACCGGCGCCCGGGACGCGCCCGTGGGCCGACGACCGACCGTGGGACCGTCGGCGACGCTGGACACATGAGCATCGAACCTCGGCTGTCCGCCCGCGGGCTGGTCAAGACCTTCGGCAGCACCACCGCACTGGCCGGCGTGGACGTGAACCTCCTCGACGGCGAGTCGCTGGCAGTCATGGGCCCGTCCGGCTCCGGCAAGTCGACGCTGCTGCACTGCCTCGCCGGCATCCTCGTGCCGGACCAGGGATCCGTGTCGCTGAAGGGACGCGACGTCGGCGCCCTGAACGACCGCGAGCGCTCGCTGCTGCGGCGCCAGCACTACGGCTTCGTGTTCCAGTTCGGGCAGCTGCTCTCGGAGCTGCCCGCGGTGGAGAACGTCGCGCTGCCGGCCATGCTGCTCGGCGCGAGCCGCAAGGACGCGACCGCGCAGGCGATGCGCTGGCTCGGCTCGCTCGGGCTCGCCGGGATGGAGGGCCGGCGCCCGGGCGAGCTGTCCGGCGGCCAGGCGCAGCGGGTCGCGGTCGCGCGTGCCCTGATCACCGGTCCGGACGTGGTCTTCGCCGACGAGCCGACGGGTGCGCTCGACCAGTCGACCGGCTACGACGTCATGCGGATCCTCGTCGAGACGACGAAGGCTGCGGGGGCCTCGCTCGTCGTCGTGACCCACGACGCGCAGGTCGCGGACTGGTGCGACCGACGGATCGAGGTGCGCGACGGGCTCGTCGTCGGGGCCGGGGTCCCCCGATGAATCCCGTCGTCGCCCTCGCGCCCCGGTTCCAGCGCGCCGGCGGCCGCGACTCGCGCGTCACCACCGTGCTCGCCATCACGGCGTTCGCCGTCACCACCGGTCTGACCCTGTGCGTCGTCGGCGGCCTGCTCGGCTTCATCACGCGTGCCGACGAACCCCTGGCGCCCGGCGAGACCGACATCCGCTCCGTCTACGAGATCCTCGCGTGGGTCGCGGTCGTCCTGCTCGTCGTCCCCCTCGTCACGCTCGGCGGCAGCGCCGCTCGCCTCGGGGTCGCCCGCCGCGACGCGCGTCTTGCCACGCTGCGCCTGCTCGGCGTGACGTCGCGCGAGGTGGTCGGGCTGACCCTCGTCGAGACCGCCTGGCAGGGTCTGATCGGCGCACTCCTCGGCATCGCGCTCTACGGGCTGCTGCTGCCGTTCGCCGCGATGCTGCCGTTCCAGGGCACGACGTTCACGGTCGGCGAGCTGTGGGTGGGGTGGCAGGGGCTGCTGATCGCGCTGGTCGCGGTGCCGCTGCTCGCCGGGCTGTCCGGGGCGTTCTCGCTGCGTCGGGTCGCGATCTCGCCGCTCGGGGTCGCGCGACGGACCATGCCCAAGGCGCTGGGCTTCGTCCGGCTGCTCGTCGCGCTCGCCGGGATCGGGCTGTTCATGATCGTCAGCGCGGTCGGGGGTGCACTCGGTGCGGCCGCGATCGCCGCGCTCGTCGGCGCCCTGGCGGTCGGCTTCGCGACGCTCAACGCGGTCGGGCCGTGGGTGCTCGGCCTCGTCGGCAAGGTCCAGCTGCGCCGCGCGACGACGCCCGCGCGACTCCTCGCGGCCCGCCGCCTGCTCGACGACCCTCGTGCCGCCTGGCGCGTGGTCGGCGGGCTCGGGCTGGCCGGGTTCGTGGCCGGTGCGCTCGCCGTGATCCCGTCCCTGACCCGGGTGGACGCGTCGCAGGACCCGCAGGGCGCGATCCTGCTGGACGACCTGGTCACCGGGGCACTCGTGACGCTGGTCGTCGCGTTCCTGCTGGCGGCCGTCTCCGCGGGGATCGCGCAGGCGGCAGCGGTGCTCGACCGTCGTCGCGAGATCGCCCTGCAGAACCTGGCCGGGATGCCCGTCGAGCTGCTCGACTCCGTGCGCCGGCGGTCCGTGCTGGTGCCGCTGCTCTTCGTGTCGGTCGGGTCGGCGGCGGTCGCGCTGCTCATGTTCCTGCCGTTGCTCGGCACCGTCGCGGTGACCGACCCGACCGGGCTGCTGCTGCTCGTCACGTTCCTGGCGGTCGGGTGCGCGCTGGTGTTCGCGGCCACCGAGACGTCGCGCCCGCTGCTGCGGTCGGTGCTCGCCGACACGGTGGTGCGCGCGGACTGAGCCACCCGGGCGACCGGGCTCAGGTCCGACATCTCGACAGTCGATACGTGGAGGGAACGTATCGACTGTCGAGATGGAGGATCTCCGCTCAGGGGAGGGCCTCGCGACACTCGTCGATCGCCTCGTGGGCCCAGCGGACCTGCTGCGGCGTGCCCCAGCGCTGCGCGGCGTCGAGGGCCTTCTCGAACTCGGTCAGGGCGGCCGCCGGGTCGCCGGCGTCGAACAGCGACCAGCCGCGGTTGTTGTGCAGGGCGACGCGCCAGCGCAGGGTGCGCTCGTCGGTGACGGCCTCCAGGACGCCGAGCGCGCGCGTCGTCGCGGAGTCCGACCGCGCCGGGTCGGCGATCGCGAGCATGTGCAGGGCGTCGACGACGAGGAACGGGTCGACCTTCTCGGTGGCGGCCTCCTCGAAGAACGGGATCGCCTGCGCAGCGCGGCCGGCGCTGTTGTGGACGCGCCCGTGCTCCAGCGCCAGGCGCGCGCGGACGGTCGGGGTGTCGCGATCGATCGTCGAGAGCAGCGCCGCGGCCTCGTCGTACCGCTCCTGCAGGCCGAGGCTGCGGGCGACCTGGGTGAGGAGCTCGTCCCGTGCGCTGCCGGTCGTCTGCGCAGCCGCCGTGCGGAGGCGGCCCTCGCTCGCGACCGGGTCGGAGAAGTCCCAGAGCACGTCCAGCGCGCGTTGATCGATCGCCACGAACGGATCGTAGGTGTTGGTGGGGGCGTCTAGGGTTCTGGCGTGAGCACAGCCCTGTACCGGCGGTACCGGCCCGAGAACTTCGCCGAGGTGATCGGGCAGGACCACGTCACCGCACCCCTGCGGCAGGCGCTGCGCAGCGGTCAGGTCAACCACGCGTACCTGTTCTCCGGCCCGCGCGGCTGCGGCAAGACGACGTCCGCGCGCATCCTGGCCCGCATCCTGAACTGCGCCCAGAACACCGAGGAGAGCCCGACCGACACCCCGTGCAACGTGTGCGAGTCGTGCGTCGAGCTGGCGCGCGGCGGCCCGGGCAGCCTGGACGTCGTCGAGATCGACGCGGCCAGCCACGGCGGCGTCGACGACGCGCGCGAGCTGCGGGAGCGCGCCACGTTCGCGCCCGCGCGCGACCGGTACAAGGTGTTCATCCTCGACGAGGCCCACATGGTGTCCAACCAGGGCTTCAACGCGCTGCTCAAGATCGTCGAGGAGCCGCCGCCGCACATCAAGTTCATCTTCGCGACGACGGAGCCGGACAAGGTCATCGGCACCATCCGCTCGCGGACGCACCACTACCCCTTCCGGCTGGTCCCGCCGGACGTCCTGGTCCCGTACCTGCAGCAGCTCTGCGACTCCGAGCACGTCCAGGTGGCCTCCGGCGTGCTGCCGCTGGTCGTGCGCGCGGGTGGCGGATCCGTGCGCGACACCCTCTCGGTCCTCGACCAGCTGATCGCCGGGTCCGGTGGTGCCGAGCTCGCCTACGAGGGTGCGGCCGACCTGCTGGGGTACACCCAGGCCTCGCTGCTCGACGACGTCGTGGAGGCCGTGGCGGCCCGCGACGGAGCGTCCGCGTTCCGGGTGGTCGACCGCGTCATCTCGACCGGACACGAGCCGCGCCGGTTCGTCGAGGACGTGCTCGAACGATTCCGCGACCTCATCGTCATCGCCGCGTCGGGGGACGCCGCCGAGGCCGCCCTGCGCGACGTGCCGTCCGACCAGCTGACGCGGATGCGGCTGCAGGCTGGGCACCTGGGCGCCTCCGAGCTGTCGCGGTCGGCCGACCTGGCCAACGCCGCGCTCACCGAGATGACCGGCGCGACCTCCCCGCGCCTGCACCTCGAGCTGCTCATGGCGCGGCTGCTGCTGCCGGCCGCCGAGGACACCCGGTCGTCGATCGGCGCCCGCCTCGACCGGCTCGAGCGCGGGCTGCCCGCCGACGGGGTCCGCGTCCCGGTCGCGACGACTCCCGCGGCCCTCCCGCCGCCGGAGCCGGCCCCGCGGCCTGCTCCCACGGCCGCACCGGTGGCCGACCCGGCGCCCGTGCCTGCACCCGCAGCCGAGACGGCGCCCGTCGCGCGTCCGGCCGAGCAGGCGGTCACCGAGCCCACCGACGTGCCGGCCGTGCCCGATGACGTGCCCGACTCGCCGGCCGAGCGTGACGTCGAGGCAGGGTCCGACGTCGAGCCGGTCGTCCCCGAGGCGGTGGCGGCGGTCGAGACCCAGCCCGCCGCCGGCGTCGATCCCGAGCCCGTCGCAACGCCTGCGCCGGTCGTCGCACGGGCGCCGGTCGCTTCCGCGCCGGCCGGTGGCGGTCCGGAGACCGAGGTCATCCGTCGGCGCTGGCCCGAGGTGCTCGAGACCGTCAAGGGCCTGCGCCGCGTGACCTGGGCGCTCATCGACCCGCGCAACGCGCAGGTCGCGGACCTCGACGCGACGACCCTGCGCATCGCGTTCGACAACCCCGCGCTCGCGACCACGTTCCGCAACGGCGCCCACGCGGACGTCGTCGCCCGAGCCGTCCGCGAGACCCTCGGGTTCGACGTGCGCGTCGAGGGCATACTCGCCGAGCAGGCCGCGGCCGCGACGGCCGTCAAGGAAGCCCCCGTCCGCCCGGTGAACGACCGCGAGAACCCGCGCGCGGTCACCCCGGCCGAGGCGGCGGCGTCCTGGGACGACGAGCCGCCCGCCGCCGAGCCCCCGCTGGACGACCCGGGCGAGCCGGCCCACGCGCCCGAACCGCCGGAGGACCTCGACGCCACCGGCCCGGGGCCGCAGGGATCCGCCCGGGAGCGCGGCATGGCCGCGGCGCGCGAGTCGGCGGCCCGGGTCGTGCCCGGGGTGCCCGACGAGCCGTCGCCGGACGACCCGGAGATCAGCGGCTCCTCCCTGATCGGTGCGCCGCTGGTGGCGCAGATGCTCGGCGGCACGGTCATCGACGAGCAGCTGGACGACGGCACGGCGTGACCGAGGGTGAGGGTGCCGGGCGCGAACCGTCGGGGAGCGCAGGCGACCTGCACCACCTGGAGATCTGGGTCGGCGACCTGACGGCTGCGGAGCGGTCCTGGGGCTGGCTGCTCACCGCGCTCGGCTACCGGGAGAGGGACCGCTGGACGGGCGGCGTGAGCTGGTCGCGGCCGGACGGACCGTACGTCGTGCTCGAGTCGGGCCCGGACGTCGTCGCGACCCGTCACGACCGCCTCCGACCGGGCCTGAACCACCTCGCGTTCCACGCGGGCTCCCGCAGCGACGTGGATCATCTGGTGGTCCAGGCCCCTGAGCATCGGTGGACGCTGCTCTTCGCGGACCGGCACCCGTTTGCGGGCGGCCCGCAGCACTACGCGGCGTACCTCGAGGACGACAGCGGCTTCGAGGTCGAGCTCGTCGCCGGCGGGGCCCGCGCGCCCGCCGGTTCCGCGGACCCGACCCCGTAGGCTGGCGGGCGTGTACGAGGGTGCGGTCCAGGATCTGATCGACGAGCTCGGGCGGCTGCCCGGCGTCGGTCCCAAGAGCGCCCAGCGCATCGCGTTCCACCTGCTCGCGGCGGACCCGGCGGACGTGCGACGGCTCGCCGACGCGCTCACCGAGGTCAAGCTGCGGGTCCAGTTCTGCGAGATCTGCGGCAACGTCGCGCAGGAGACGCAGTGCCGCATCTGCCGCGACCCGCGCCGCTCGCTGGCCACGATCTGCGTGGTCGAGGAGCCCAAGGACGTCGTCGCGATCGAGCGCACCCGCGAGTTCCGCGGCAGGTACCACGTGCTCGGCGGCGCCATCAACCCGATCGCGGGTGTCGGTCCCGATGACCTGCGCATCCAGTCGCTGCTCACGCGGCTGGCCGACGGCACGGTCACCGAGGTGATCCTCGCCACGGACCCCAATGTCGAGGGCGAGGCGACAGCGACGTACCTGGCGCGCATGCTGGTACCGATGGGCCTGACGGTCAGCCGGCTCGCCTCGGGTCTGCCGGTCGGCGGCGACCTGGAGTACGCCGACGAGGTCACGCTCGGGCGGGCATTCGAAGGTCGACGCCGGATCAGCGCGTAGGGAGGACGGGACGATGACACCGCACCAGACGACGGTCGACGCCGATCTGCGGGACATCGCGGTCTCCGTGGCCGACGAGGCACGCCGCTACCTGAGCACGGTCACCGAGGTCGCGGCCGGCTCCGCCCCCGACGCCGCCCTGCCGCTCTTGCTGCTGGCCGTCTCCGACATCCTCGCCTCGGGCGCCCGCCTGGGCGCGACGACCGACGTGGTGCCGCTCGAGCGGTTCGAGCCGGACCTGGGCCCGGACCCGGACGTCGACCCGCTGCGCGCCAACCTGGCCAACGTGTTCGAGGGCATCGACGAGTACGCCGAGGTCGTCGACCCGCTGCTGGGCGTCGAGGTCGAGCGCTCGAGCGTCTCCGGCGACCTCGTCGCCATCGCCGGGGCCTTGGCCCAGGGCCTGCGCCACTACGAGAGCGGCCACGTGCTCGAGGCCCTCTGGTGGTGGCAGTTCAGCTACCTGTCGGACTGGGGCGAGCGCGCGTCGAGCGTGCTGCGCACCCTGCAGGCGATCCTCGCCCACCTGCGCCTCGACGTGGAGGACGACGTCGCCGCCGAGGCGGAGTACGACGCGCTCCAGCCGTGACGTCCGAGCAGACGTAGGCCCGGGCGCACCTCTGCTCGGACGTTGCGCTACGCCACGCGCGTGCCGCGGGCCAGCTTCTTCTGCGGGATGCGCAGGCGGCGGACGGCGACCGTGAAGCCGGCGGCGCCGAGCAGGAGGTTGGCGCCCAGGCCCCAGAACCAGAACGGGTTGTCGGAGATCTCCGGCCGCTCCAGCGGGGTGCCGTTCACCCAGCACTCGTCCGTCGAGGTGGTGCCCGCGCGGAGGATCCGGACGCCCGAGCGGATGACGGCCAGCGGATCGTCGAAGGGCTCCGGTCCCGTGCGGGCCGCCTCGGCACCGTCCGCGAGGACCACGAACGGGTTGATGCCCAGCAGCCACCAGGTCCGTTCGGTGTGCGCGACGTCGCGCTGCGCGGTCACGTAGTCGCACTCGTAGTCCTGGCCGTCGGCCGTCGGGACCGTCGTGTAGACCTGCACGGTCTCCTCGCGGGTGATCGACGGGTACGTCGTCGCGAAGAGGATCGGGGTGAGCAGGGTCAGCGCGGCGACCGTCAGGAACGTCAGCACGGTGGACCCGGCCGTGCGTGCGACGAGCGAGGAGTAGCCCAGGCCGATCCCGCAGACGGCGGCCAGCAGCAGCGCGACGATCACGACGACCCGGACCAGCGACATCACCGGCGTGCCGCCCATGACGAGCGCGAGGATGAGGAACGGCAGGCTCTCGACGAGGAACGCGCACGCGGCGAACCAGGCGGCGAGCACCTTGCCTGCGGCGATCTGCGACGGCGTCAGGAGCGTGACCTGCAGCGTCGCGAGCGTGCCCGCGTTGCGGTCGCCGTTGATACCGGTCGACGTGAGCGTCGGCGTGACCAGCAGGCCCAGGCCGAGCACCAGGAACGAGACGACCGCGAACAGCAGCGGCCCGTTCGACGAGGACGAGGCGGCGTCGTCCGACAGGGTCGCCAGAGCGCCGGACGTGAGCAGGGTGATGCCGCCGACCACCACGAACCACACGACCAGGGCGACGATCCACCGCGTGGACCGCACGCGCTGCCGAAGCTCCAGCACGGTGACGGTCCAGACGCCCGACCACCAGCCACCCCGCTCGGTGGGGACGGAGGGCTCGATCGGAGGATCGACCTCGAGCTCCACGGTCTGCGTCGTCATCGCCGGTCCTCCTCGAGCGCCAGGTAGGCGTGCTCCAGGGCGCCGCCGACGGGATGCAGGGACACGATCGGGACGCCGGCCGCGACCGCGTCCGCGACGAGCTGCGCCGCACCCTCGTCGCCGTCGATCTCGACGAGGACCGCCCCGGGTGCGTCACCGGGCCGCCACTGCGCCCCGACGGAGGTGAGCCAGGCCGGCAGCGCGTCGGTGAGGGCTCGGACGTGCCAGGACCGCTGGGAGGGACCCTGGGACGGGATCACCGTGCGGCCGCGGGAGAGGAAGACGGCGTCGTCGGCCATCTCCTCCAGCTCGGACAGGACGTGGCTGGAGACGAGCACCGCGGTGCCGTCGTCGGCGAGGCGCCGCAGCAGGATCCGCAGGTCGACGCGCGACCGTGGGTCCAGGCCGCTGGCGGGCTCGTCGAGGAGCAGGACGTCGGGGGAGTGCACGAGCGCGCGGGCCAGGCCGAGGCGCTGCTTCTGCCCGCGGGACAGGACGCTGGCCGGGCGGTCGGCGAACTCGGTGAGGTGGACGGTCTCGAGCAGCTCGGCAGCCCGGGAGCCGGCGTCGCGCACGCGGTAGGCGCGGCCGAACGTGGTCAGGACCTCCCGCGCGGTCAGCGAGTCCCAGGTGCCGAACGTGTCGGGCATCCAGCCGGTGCGGGCGCGGGCTCCGCGGCTGTCGAGCACGGGGTCGATCCCGGCGATGAGCGCCTGGCCGCTGTCGGGCACCAGCAGCCCCGCCAGCACCAGCAGCAGCGTCGTCTTGCCCGAGCCGTTCGGGCCCACCAGTGCCGTCACCGCACCGGCCCGCGCCGTCAGGTCCACGCCGTCGAGGGCCTGCACACGACCGAAGGCGCGGCGCAGGCCGCTGACCTGGATACCGGCGTCGTCGTCCATGGGCGACACGCTAGGACCGGGACGACGTCGGCGTCCCGGAACTCTGTGAAGTGTCTGTGTCGATCCGGCATCTGAAACCGCGTTTCCAGCAGATGAACACCGCCGTACACTCGCCCGGTCCAATCCCGAGCCCGCGAAAGAGCTCCCCCGTGGCCCTGATCGTGCAGAAGTACGGCGGTTCCTCCGTCGCCGACGCCGCCAGCATCAAGCGTGTCGCCAAGCGGGTCACGGAGGCGAAGCGGGCGGGCCACGACGTGGTGGTCGTCGTCAGCGCGATGGGTGACACGACGGACGAGCTCATCGACCTCGCCCGGCAGGTCACGCCGCTGCCGCCGCAGCGCGAGATGGACATCCTCCTGACCGCGGGCGAGCGCATCTCGATGTCGCTCCTGGCGATGGCGATCCACAACCTGGGCGTCGAGGCCAAGTCGTTCACCGGCCAGCAGGCGGGCGTGCTCACCGACGAGGCCTACGGCAAGGCCCGCATCATCGACGTGACGCCGAGCCGCATCCGGCAGACGATCGCGCAGGGGTCCGTCGCGATCGTCGCCGGGTTCCAGGGCGTGAACCCGTCTACCAACGACGTGACGACGCTCGGCCGCGGCGGCTCGGACACCACGGCGGTCGCCCTGGCGGCAGCCCTGAAGGCCGACGTCTGCGAGATCTACACGGACGTCGACGGCGTGTTCACCGCCGACCCGCGGATCGTGCCGAACGCGCGCAAGCTCGAGCGGGTCACCTACGACGAGATGCTGGACCTCGCGGCGAGCGGCGCCAAGGTGCTCGTCCTGCGCTGCGTCGAGTACGCCCGCCGCTACGGGGTACCGATCCACGTCCGTTCGTCGTTCAGTACTCATACCGGCACGCTCGTGACAGACGAGCCCGCCCCCGAAGGAGAGACCGTGGAGCAGCCGATCATCGCGGGCGTCGCGCACGACCGCAGCGAGGCCAAGATCACCGTCGTCGGCGTCCCGGACGTGCCCGGCAAGGCTGCGCGCATCTTCGAGGTCGTCGCCGCCGCCGGCGTCAACATCGACATGATCGTGCAGAACGTGTCGGCCGCCTCGACCGGCCTGACGGACATCTCCTTCACGCTCCCGGCCACGGACGGCGCCGCCGGCACGGCCGCGCTCACCGAGCACCAGCCGGATATCGGCTTTGCGTCGCTGCAGTACGACGACACGATTGGCAAGCTCTCGCTCGTCGGCGCGGGCATGAAGTCGCACCCCGGCGTCTCGGCACGGTTCTTCGCCGCGCTGTCGGACGCGGGCATCAACATCGAGATGATCTCGACGTCGGAGATCCGGATCTCCGTGGTCACCCGGGCGGACTCGCTGGACGAGGCCGTACGCGCGGTGCACACGGCGTTCGATCTGGACTCCACGTCGGACAAGGCCGTCGTGTACGGCGGGACGGGACGGTAGGGCTGTGGGACTCAACATCGCGGTGGTCGGCGCGACCGGCCAGGTCGGCGGCGTCATGCGCCGGCTGCTCGAGGAGCGCGACTTCCCCGTCGACTCCATCCGCTACTTCGCCTCGCCGCGGTCCGCGGGCACGACGCTGCCCTGGAAGGGCACCGACGTCGTCGTCGAGGACATCTCCACCGAGGACCTGTCCGGGATCGACGTCGCCCTGTTCTCCGCCGGGGGCGCGGCCTCGAAGGTCCACGCCCCGCGGTTCGCCGCGGCCGGCGCGCTGGTCATCGACAACTCGTCCGCCTGGCGTCGCGACCCCGAGGTCCCGCTGGTCGTCTCCGAGGTGAACCCGGGTGCGATCGCCGACGCGGTCAAGGGCATCATCGCCAACCCGAACTGCACCACCATGGCCGCGATGCCGGTGCTCAAGGTGCTGCACGACGAGGCCGGCCTGACCCGCCTCGTCGTCTCCACCTACCAGGCCGTCTCCGGCTCCGGCCTCGCGGGTGCCGACGAGCTCGACAGCCAGATCCGCGCAGCGGTCGAGCAGGACACGCTCGCGTTGGTCCACGACGGTTCCGCGGTCACCCTGCCCGAGCCGGTCAAGTACGTCGCGCCCATCGCGTTCGACGTCATCCCGCTGGCCGGCTCGCTGGTCGACGACGGCTCGTTCGAGACCGACGAGGAGCAGAAGCTGCGGCACGAGTCGCGCAAGATCCTCGACATCCCGTCGCTGCTCGTCTCGGGCACTTGCGTGCGTGTGCCGGTGTTCACCGGGCACTCGCTGTCGATCAACGCGGAGTTCGCCTCGGCCCTCAGCCCCGAGCGTGCGCTCGAGCTGCTCACCGACGCCCCCGGTGTCGTCGTGACCGACGTCCCGACCCCGCTGCACGCCGCCGGCAAGGACCCGTCCTTCGTCGGCCGCCTGCGCCGGGACGAGGGCGTGCCGGACGGTCGCGGGCTCGCGCTGTTCGTCAGCAACGACAACCTGCGCAAGGGGGCCGCCCTCAACGCGGTCCAGATCGCCGAGCTCGTCGCCGCTCAGCGCCTGACCACCGTCTGACCACTGCAACGTCCGCACTCGTGGGGCCTATAGCCCTCACGAGTGCGGACGTTGCTGTCTCTATAGCGGCCCCTCAGGGTTGCGCCTCTCCCCGGTTCTATGGTTAGTTGGTCATGTAATGAACCAGTGAGGAGGTGATCGGCGTGTTCGACGGACGAGATCCGCTGTACGTGCAGATCGCCGACCAGATCCGGGCGGACGTGCTGTCGGGCGCGCTGCAGGCGGAGGAGCAGGTCATGTCGACCACGCAGTACGCGACGACGTTCCGGATCAACCCGGCGACCGCGGCCAAGGCGTTCACCGAGCTCGTCGACGAGGGCGTGCTCTACAAGCGTCGGGGCATCGGGATGTTCGTCGCGCCGGGCGCCCGCGAGCGGCTGCTCACCCAACGCCGGGCCGCTTTCTTCGCGGACGTCGTCGACCCGGTCGCGGCGCAGGCGAAGGTCCTCGGCATCCCGGTCGAGGACGTCATCCAGCACCTGAGGAACGGGGGACCGCGATGAGCGGCTTCGGTGTGCAGGTCAGCGACCTGACGGTCCGGTACGGAGAAACGACCGCCCTGGACGGCGTCTCGTTCGCCCTGAGGCCCGGTGTGATCACGGGGCTGCTCGGGCGCAACGGCTCGGGCAAGACGACGGCGCTGTCGGTGCTCGCGTCGTTCCTGCCCAAGAGCGACGGGACCGTGCTCGTCGACGGGGAGGAGCCGTGGGAGAACGCGCGGGTGATGGGCGGGACGTGCCTGATCCGCGAGAGCGGCGACCTGCTGCCGGACCGACCGGTGTCCGAGATGGTGCGCATGCTGGCGAACCGGCGCGCGACGTTCGACGTCGGGCTCGCGGCGAGGCTCCTCGACACGTTCGAGCTCGGGCCCGACGACCGTCCCGACCGGATGTCGCGGGGCAAGAAGTCGGCGTTCGGGGTCGTCGTCGGCATCGCGAGCCGCGCCCCGCTGACCCTCCTCGACGAGGTGCACCTCGGCATGGACGCACCCGCCCGGTACGCGTTCTACGACGCCCTCCTGGCCGACTGGCTCGAGCACCCACGCACGATCGTCCTGTCGAGCCACCTCATCGGCGAGGTCGAGCGGTTGCTGGAGGACGTCGTCGTGCTGGACCGCGGGTCGGTGCTGGTGCAGGAGGACGCGGAGTCGCTGCGCACGCGCGGCATGACGGTCACGGGTCCGGTCGACGCGGTCGAGGCGTTCGTCGTGGGGAGGGACGTCGTGGCCCGCCAGCGACTCGGGAGCACGGTCCAGGCCACGGTCGTCGGCGCGCTTCCCGACGACGAGCGCAACGCCCGCCTGGGCGGGCTCGAGCTCGGACCCGTCCCGCTGCAGGACCTGTTCGTGCACCTCACCGACCACGCGACGGAGGCCGTCCGATGAGCACCCTGACCCTGGACGCGCCCGCGCGACGCGGGGCCGTGGACCTGACCGCCCGCTGGTTCCTGAGCGCGCAGCTCCGCGTCGCGAAGTGGTTCTGGGCGATCGCCGTCGTCGTGTCCGTGCTGGCGATCTCGGTCTACGCGCTGGTCGCCGACGAGGTCACGACGAGCGTCGTCGCCTTCGGCCGGCAGGCGACCATGTGGGTCCCGTTCTCGATCTTCATCGGCCTGACCGCCGTCTACCTGCCCGTCCACGTGGCGTCGGGGCTCACGCGTCGTTCGCTGTCCCGGGGCTCGGTGATCGGCGCCCTGAGCACCGCACTGCTGTACGGCGGCGGGTACGCACTCCTCCTCGTGGCCGAGCGTGCGACGTACGCCGTCTTCGGGTGGCAGTGGAAGATCGCCGAGGGCGTGTCCGTGAACGTCGGGTCGTCGGGCTCGTACCTCGCGGCGTTCCTCGTCGCGAACGCGGCGACCCTCGTCGTCGCGTACGTGTCGGGACTGCTCGTCGCGGCCGTCTACCTGCGGGGCGGTGGCTGGTGGGGGACGCTGACCCTGCCGCTGACGGTCGGCCCGCTCCTGGCGCTGTCGAGCCTGCTCGGGTGGGGCACCGGGCTGTTCGGCGGTGTTCGCGGCCTCCTCCTGGGCAGCGTGCTCGCTCTGGTCGTGGCGGCGGTCCTCGCTCTCGTCTACGACCAGCTGGTGCGCGGTGCGCGGGTCCCGACCAAACGGTAGGGCTGACCCCACCACGCGTTCGTGGGTGGGCTGGCTGTCTGGTCGTGGCCCGCGACCCCTAGCGTCTGTGTCATGACCTCAGACCTCTCGACGGACCTGGACGCGGGCAGCGCCGGCGTCCCCGGCGCCGCCGACCTGCGTGTCGTCGCGCCGGCCTTCACCGGCTGGCGGCCGCTGCTCCTCGCTCCCGTGTCGGGTGCCACCTGGGCGGGCATCTCGCAGACGGTGATCGGCGCGTTCTTCGTCGGCGCCGTGCTGACCGCCGCCGTGGTCTGGCTCTCGGTCGCCGCCGGCGTGCTGGTGCTGTTCGTGGGCATCCCGATGCTCGTCGTCGCGCTGCTCGCCGCGCGCCCGTTCGCCCGGCTCGAGCGGGCCCGCCTGCACGCGATGCTGCGGGTGGACATCGACGTCCCCACCTACAAGCGTCCGCGTCGGCCGGGCTGGTGGGCGTCCTGGACGGCGGTGCTCGGCGACAGCCGCTCCTGGGCGCACCTGGCCTACCTCGTGGTGGGGAGCCTGATCCTGACCGTCTCCACGGTGATCGTCTCGTTCGGCCTCTCGGGCGCGCTGGCGCTGCTGGGCTTCGTGATCTTCTACGGCGACACGGTGACGATGCCCGTGCCCGCGCCCCTCCTGGTCGTCGCGGCGCTCGTCGCGGCCTGGGTGGGTGCGCTCGGGGTGCAGGCCTCGTCGTTCGGGCTCGTCCGCGCGGCCCGGTCGATGCTCGGCGGGTCGCCGCGTGCGGAGGCCATGGAGGCCGCGCGGCAGGCACGGGCCCGGGCCGACGAGGCCGAGGGCCGCGCCGTCGTCCTGACGCAGACCCGCACGGCCGCCGTCGGTGCCGCCGACGAGGAGCGCCGCCGGATCGAGCGCGACCTGCACGACGGCGCGCAGCAGCGGCTGGTCGCCCTCGGCGTCGAGCTCGGTGCCGCCCGCCGCAAGGCGTCGAGCGACCCGGAGGCCGCCGCGGCGCTGGAGCACGCGCACCAGGAGGTCAAGGAGACCCTTGCCGAGCTGCGCGACCTCGTGCGCGGCATCCACCCGGCCGTCCTGACCGACCGCGGGCTCGACGCGGCGCTGTCAGCGCTGGCCGCCCGCAGCCCGGTGCCCGTCACCGTGGACGTGCCCGGGCCGCTCAACCGCGCCAGCACCTCCGCGCAGGCCGCCGCGTACTTCGTCGTCGCCGAGGCCCTGACCAACGTCGCCAAGTACGCCCAGGCCTCCCAGGTCACGGTGACGGCGACGATCACCCCGTCGCAGAACCTGCGGCTGCAGATCTCCGACGACGGCGCCGGCGGCGCCACCCCGACGCCCGGCAGCGGTCTGGACGGGCTGCGCAGCCGCGTCGCCGCGCTGGACGGCACCTTCGACCTGGACAGCCCGGCCGGAGCCGGCACCCGACTCACCGTGGAGGTGCCGTGCGCATCGTGATCGCCGAGGACTCCGTCCTCCTGCTCGACGGCCTGACCAGGCTGCTCGAGGCCGAGGGCCACGAGGTCACCGGCTATACGACGGCGGATCAGACCGTGGCAGCCCTCGGGGCCGGCGTACAGCTGCCCGACGTGCTCGTCACCGACGTCCGGATGCCCCCGACGCACACCGACGAGGGCCTGCGCGCGGCCGTGCACCTGCGGAGCGTGCACAAGCGGCTGCCGATCCTCGTGCTCTCGCAGTACGTCGAGCAGCGCTACGCCCAGGAGCTCTTCGCGGGCGACGTGCGCGGCCTGGGGTACGTGCTGAAGGACCGGGTGGCCGACGTCGACGAGTTCCTCGACGCCCTCGGCCGCGTCGCGTCCGGCGGCACCGTGATCGACCCCGACGTCGTCGCCCAGATCCTCGCCCGGACCAGACGGTCGGGCCTCGAGACCCTCACTCCCCGCGAACGCGACGTGCTGGGCCTCATGGCGGAGGGCCGCTCCAACGCGGCCATCGCCGAGCGGCTGGTGGTCGGACTGCCCGCCGTCGAGAAGCACGTCACCTCCATCCTGACCAAGCTGGGGCTGGCCCAGGACGCCGACGACCACCGTCGCGTGCTGGCGGTGCTCCGCTGGCTCGAGCACGAACCGGGAGACCACTCATGACCACGACCCTCGCCCGCCCGCCCGCACCGCCGCAGCGGTCCGAGGGGGCGCGCGTCCTGCTCTGGTTCGGCGCCATCCTCGGAGCGCTCATGCTCGCCGCGGGCGCCTACAGCCTGGTCAACCTGCTCGTGTACACCAACGGCGACCCGTCGACCGTGGTGGGCACGGCGTCCTACGACGCGGCTCCCGTGGTCGAGATCGTGGCCGACGGCGACATCACCGTGACGACCGGGGACACCGGTGTGGACGTCGAGCGCACGTCGCGCACCGCGTCGACCGAGGCGAAGTACACGGCGTCCCTCAGCGGGGAACGCCTGATCGTGAAGCACACCTGCGACTGGTGGCGGCCCGGGTTCTGCACCGCCGGCCTGAACGTCCGGGTGCCCGAGGGCACCGAGGTCGTGGTCCGGGCCTCCGACGGGTCCGTCGAGGCGACCTCGCTGACCGGCCCGCTGACCATCCGCACGAGCGACGGGTCGACGGTCGTCGAGGACGTCTCCGGCGACGTCTCGCTGCACGCGTCGGACGGCAGCGTCTCGATCGACGACGTCCGTGGCGACGTCGACGCCCGGACCTCGGACGGATGGATCGACGTCTCCCGCGTGACGGGCGAGGTCTCCACGCACACCGAGAACGGGCACACGACCGTCGAGGCGGTCGAGGGCGACATCGACGCCCGCGCCTCGGACGGTGACGTGACGGTCTACGGCAACGGCGAACCGGTCGCCCTGACGATCGCGGCCCGCGACGGCAGCCAGACCGTCGACGCCCCGACCGACCCCAACGCCTCCGTCAAGGTCGGCATCCACACCGCCGACGGCGACGCGTCCTACCTGGGGCCGCGCAGCTGATACCCGGCGCGGTCGATCGCGTACACATGGGCCGGGACACCGTTCGACGGAACGACGGTGTCCCGGTCCAGGTGCATCCCGAGCTTGGTCATCACGCGCTCCGAGGCCGTGTTCTCGACGTGGCAGACGCTCACCACGCGGTCCAGGCCCACGTCCTCGAACGCGAACGCCAGCACCGCCTCCGCACCCTCCGTGGCCAGCCCCCGCCCCCACGCGGCGCGCGAGAGCCGCCAGCCGATCTCGACCGCCGGCAGGATCTCCGGCAGGAACGCCGGCACGGCAAGACCGACCCAGCCGACGAGGTCACCGTCCTCCTCGGCGGCGAACAGCCCGAATCCCTGGGCCTCCCACGCCGCGCGGAACCGGTCCAGCGCGGCGGCCGTCTGCGCACGGTCCCGCGGGCTCCCGTCGCCGATCCAGCGCATGACCTCCGGGTCCGCGTCGATGGCGGCGAGGGCGTCCAGGTCGTCGTCGCGCCACTGCCGCAGCAGCAGCCGGTCGGTGGTGAGCTCGGTCATCAGACCTCCCAGGAATACGACGGCCGGGCGGGTGCAGCGGTGACGTCTCGACGGGTCCGCTGTGTCGAGGCACGGCAGCCGGCACCGGCCCCGAGCGTAATGTCCACCTGCGCATCGGGGTCGGTCGGCTCGCTCGAGCACCGCATCCGACTGTCAGACTGCCTCGCATGGCTCAGATCGACACGGGCGCCACGCAGGCGACCCCGCTCTGGCGTCCTCACGTCCACTTCACCGCTGTCGACACGTGGCTCAACGACCCGAACGGGCTCGTATTTCACAACGGCGTGTATCACCTCTACTTCCAGAACAACCCGACCGGGGACCGATGGGGAGACATCGCCTGGGGGCACGCGACTTCTCCTGACCTTCTGACCTGGACGGCCCAGCCGATCGCGATCCCGGCCACAGCCGACGAGATGGTCTTCTCCGGCAGCGCCGTGGTCGACGTGCGCAACACCGCAGGATTCGGTGCTGGCGCGATCGTCGCCGTCTATACGAGCAGCTACAGACCAGGCTCGCCGCGCGAGGGGGTTCAGGCGCAGTCGCTCGCGGTGAGCGTGGACGGCGGCTACACCTTCGAACGGCACGCCCACAACCCGGTGCTCGACGAGCACCTGGCCAACTTTCGCGATCCCAAGGTCTTCTGGTTCGGCGGCGACGACGGACATTGGGTGATGATCGTCGCCGAGCCGCACGACCACCGCGTCGGCGTCTACACGTCGCCCGACCTGCGCACGTGGGCCCGCGCTTCCACCTTCGGGCCGATCGGCAACGTCGGAGGCATCTGGGAGTGTCCGGACCTGGTTCGTGTGCCGGTCCGCGACGAGGACGCGTGCGCATGGGTGATGATCATCAGCCTGAGCCCGGGCGGCGCGACGGGCGGGTCGGGCACCCAGTTCTTCGTGGGTGAGTTCGATGGCCATACCTTCTCCCCGACCCGGCCCGACGCGGCTTGGCTGGACCATGGACACGACTACTACGCCGCGGTGTCGTTCAACCATGCACCGGGCGGTGCGGCGATCACGATCGGCTGGGCGAGCTCGTGGGAGTACGCCGAACGGGTACCGACCCATCCGTGGCGCTCAGCCATGAGCCTCGCCCGGATCCTCGAGCTGGTGCGTGGTCCACACGGGGACCTCGTCCTGCACCAGGCCCCTGTCCTGCCTGACGGACACGACGTCGTCGAGCATGTGCTGAACCTCCGGGCCAGCGGCCGGGTGCGCCTGCACACCGCGGCCGACGCGGGCTCGTCGGAGGTCGAGGTGAACGTCGACCGCGAGGCGGGCACCGTCACGGTCGATCGCTCGCGTTGTGGGCCGGCCCTCGGCGAGCACTTCTCCTCCGTCGCGGTCGGGCCACTTCACTCGCGAGACGTGACCAACCTGCGGATCGTGGTGGACGCAAGCATCCTCGAGATCTTTGTCGACGGGGTCACCACATTCACCGAGCTGATCCTCCCGGACGCGCCCCTGACCGAACATGCGGTGACGTGGTCGTAGCTACGCGAGCGTCGATCGGTCTGTGCCCTAGGTGCGCGACGTGGTGCTCGGGGCAGCATCGCGCGACCGGTCACCGAAGATCTCGGCGCCCGGGCTGTTGGCCGGCGCCACGGACTCCCTGGCATGCAAGGGCAGGGGATACCGGTACACGCGTCCGTTCTCGACGCCGACACCGTTGTGCACGATCTCGATCAGAAGCTCCACCGCGCGGCGTCCCAGCTGCTCGTGGGGGATGGCGAACGACGACAGCCCGGGCCGGAGCCACTCCGCCAGGGGATAGTCGTCGAACGAGACGACGGAAACGTCATGGGGGATCGCCAGCCCGGCCTCGTGCAGCGCCTGGTAGGTGCCGAAGGCGAGGCGGTCGTTGAAGCAGATGATCGAGCCCGGCCGAGGATGCTTCTCGAGCAGGTCGCGCGCTGCCTTCCAGCCGTACGGTGGCAGCCAGTCCTCGCAGAGATGGCCTGACGCCGGCTCCAGTCCGGCAGCCTCGAGCGCCTCGCGGATCCCAGCGAGTCGTTCTGCCCCCGCGACCGTGGTGGGCGGGATGTCGTCGCGCTCCGGGCCAGCACCGATGAGGTGAATCTCGCGGTGGCCCGCCTCGATCAAGAGCCTGGCGGCGGCCCGCCCCGCCTCGATCTCGTCGGGCACGACCGCCGGGGCGACCGTCGTGTCTCGCGACAGGGTGTTGAGCAGCACGGTCGGGACGCGGTCGAGAACGGCGGGCACCTGTCGTGTGCGCGTGAACATCGAGGTCAGGATGATGCCGTCGACCTGCCTGTCGTGCATCGCGTCGAGCAGCGCGGCCTCTGTCTCGTCGTCGCCCTCGGTCTCACCGATGAACAGCATGAAGCCGTGGTCCCGGGCGGCCTCGATCGCCCCCTTGATCATGTCTCCCGCGAGCTGGGACGTCGCCACAGTGTCAGACACGAGTCCGAGGGTGCGCGTCTTACCCTTCCGCAGCCCGACCGAGACGATGTTCGGTCGGTACGACAGGTCCACGGCGGCGGCGCGGACGCGCTCCTGGACGATCTGGGAGATCCTCAGCTCGTCACCGCGGCCGGACAGGACCAACGAAGCGGTCGTGGATGACACGCCCGCTGCACGGGCGACGTCTGCCAACGTCACTCGACTACGACCCACATGACTCCTTCTGCCAGCTTGGATCCTAGACGGACGACCCCTCTGCGCGTCGATGCGCAACCCCGGCCGAACTGCCTGGGCGTAATCGATCTGTAACCGGAGCGTGCTTGACAGCACTGGTCTCGCATAGCGAGTATCGGTCGTGCTAAGCCGATTTAGCAACCGATCCGGCCTCCCCACCCGGACGCGCTTCGATGAAAGGGAGACACCGTTGTCTCGAACCAGGAAGAGGACCCGTCGCGCGACAGCCGCTGCGGCGCTGTGCCTCGCGAGCGTCATGGCCGCGGCCGCATGCAGTGCGCCCGGCACCGACAGTTCCGACTCGAACCCCACTGCCCGGAGCACCAGCGCCAGCGGCGCCGCCCCGACCTGCGGCACGGACCCCGTCGAGCTCAAGGCGTACATCGAGACCGGATTCCCGCTGCCGAAGGCGCTGTTCGACGAGTTCACGAAGCAGTACCCGAACGTGACCTTCGACGTCCGCGAGGACCAGTTCGCCGTCATCACGCAGAATGCTCCGCGAGTCCTGGTGGATGACCCGCCGGACCTCATGCGCCTGCCGCAGATGTCCGAGCTCGCCAAGGACGGACTTCTCTACAACATGGACCCGTACGCGGCGGCGTTCGGTTGGGACAAGTGGCCCGCTTCGCAGCTGGTGCAGATGCGTGTCGACGAAGACGGCCAGCGCGGGGACGGACCGCTCTACGCGATGGGACTGAACTCCTCCGTCACAGGCGTCTTCTACAACAAGCAGCTTGCCGAGCAGATCGGTATGACGAGCGCTCCGACGAGCCTCGAGGAGCTGGACTCCTACCTGCAGAAGGCCAAGGACGCCGGCATCACTCCGATCGCCCAGTTCAACGGCGGCGCGACCGGGGGTCTCGCGTTCCCGCTGCAGAACCTCATGGCGGCTTACGGCGACCCCGCACCGATCAACGACTGGATCTTCCAGAAGTCGGACGCCACGATCGACACGGACACCAACCAGCAGGCCGCCGAGCACCTCGACAAGTGGATCAAGGCTGGCTATTTCGCTGAGGACATCAACTCGCTCGACTACGCCACGATGATGAGCCGCTTCATCGGTGGTCAGAGCCTGTTCATCTTTGATGGCGACTGGGAGTCGGGCAACCTCGACAAGCAGATGCCGGGCAACGCCGGCTTCTTCCTGATGCCGTCCGCGACGGAGGGTGGGCCGCAGGCTGCGATGTCTGCTCCGCTCACCTACGGCGTCTCCGCGAAGGCCGAGCACCCGGACTGTGCGGCGTTCTTCCTCAACTGGACGGCGACCAACGAAGAGGCCCGGACGATTGGTGTCCAGGTGGGTGGATCTCGGCCGATGGGTGCGCCGGACGCTTTCATGCCGGATGTCGACCCCAACACGGTGACCGCGCAGACTCTCGCCGCCGGCTCGAAGGTCAGCGAGGACAACGGGGCGATGGACTTCATCGCCAACGCCACGGGCTCGATCTACGCCAAGAGCTGGACGCCGAACCTGCAGAAGCTGGTCGCGGGCGAGATCACGCCGCAAGAGCTCCTGCCCGCCGTCCAGAAGGACTACGAGAGCGAGCTGGGTAGCTGACATGACCGACCAGCGGCTGGTCCGGCCAGGGCCGGCGAGCCGCGGGGTATCGCACGAGGACTCGTCGTCCTCCGAAGGCAGGCGCCGCGGGTGGCTTGCTCTGGCCCTCGTGCTGCCCGCGGCGTTGTTCTATGCAGTATTCGTCCTCAGGTCGATCGCTCTGACCGTCCAGTACTCGTTCTACAAGTGGAACGGCGTGACTGCGGCGACGTGGGTCGGACTCGACAACTACGTCAGGGTCTTCCAAGACCCGGAGCTGGGCGGCTCGATCGTCAACGCCTTCGAGCTGATCATCTTCTTCAGCTTCATCCCGGTGGCACTGGGCCTGGCCACGGCTGCCACCATCCGCAAGTTCGCCACCAGTCCTCTGGCCGTGGGATCGCGCACCGTCCTGTTCCTGCCCCAGATCATCCCGCTGGTCGCCGCCGGCATCATGTGGAGCTGGATGCTGTCGACGAACGGTCTGGTCAACCAGTTCTTGCGCCTGATCGGACTCGGCTCGGTCACCAAGGCCTGGCTCGGTGACTTCGACACCGCGCTGCCCGCGGTCGGCGTCATCGGGGCATGGGTGCTGTTCGGGCTGTGCATGCTCCTGCTGCTGGCAGGGATGACGAAGATCGATCCGTCGCTCTATGAGGCGGCCCGCATCGACGGCGCGGGGGCGCTCCGGGAGTTCTTCTCGATCACCTTGCCGAGCCTTCGCCAAGAGGTCGGCGTGTGCCTCACCGTGACGATCATCGCGGCACTGGCGAGCTTCGACATCATCTACATCTCGACGCAAGGCGGACCAGGCAACAGCACGCTCGTGCCTGGGCTCGAGATCTACTACCTCGCGTTCTTCCAGCGAGAGATCGGTACTGCCTCCGCGCTCGCCGTGGTGCTCATGGTCCTCGTCCTCGTCGTCGTTCTGCCCGTACAGCGTCTGACCAGGAGCGACAAGTCATGATCGTCTCAGCCCGCGAGCGATGGATCGGACGCATCCTGCTCGTCCTCCTCATGCTTGTGACAGTCATGCCGTTCGTCAGCCTGTTCTTCACGGCGCTGCACGAAGCAGGAACGTATCCGGCGGGGCTGTCGTGGCCGGAAACGCCGCACTGGTCGAACTTCGTGACGGCCTTCCAGTCGGCGCACATGTGGCAGCTCCTGGTGTCGAGCTTCCTCATCGAGCTCGGCGTCGTGCCCATCGCGCTCCTGATCGGAACACTCGCGGGCTTCGCGCTCGGGCACCTGAACCCGCCCGGCGGACGCTGGATCTTCCTCGCGTTCCTCCTGGGCCTGACGCTGCCGTTCGAGGGCATCATCGTGCCGCTCTACAACTCGATCCGCGACATGGGCCTGCTCAACACCCGCTGGGCGATCATCCTGCCGCTCATCGGCCTGTACATGCCGTTCGCCGTGTTCTGGATGCGGGCCCACTTCATCAACATGCCTCACGAGCTCTCCGAAGCGGCAAGCATCGACGGTGCCTCGACGTGGAAGCTCTTCTGGCGGATCCACGTCCCCCTGTCCATCCCGGCGCTCTCCTCGCTCGGCATCCTGATGTTCCTGTGGACGTGGAACCAGTTCCTCCTTGCCGTGGTGCTCGTCGACGACCCCCTGAAGCGGACGATGGCCGGAGCTCTCGGCGCGTTCCAGGGCCAGTACGGGACCGATATCCCCCTGCTCTGTGCTGGCTCGCTCCTCATCCTGACGCCGACACTCATCATCTTCCTGGTCTTCCAGCGACAGTTCGTCGCCGCGCTGCTCCAAGGCTCGGTGAAGGGGTGACAGGTCTCGAACACGCCCGGCCGCTCTTCGACCGAGAGATCGCGGCGGAGCTCGTCTCCCAGGCGGACAACGTGGTGACGTCGCTCGCGCCCGACGAGATCGAGGACCTGCGCGCCAGAGCGACCGTGCCCGACCTGGCCACCGTCGCGGCGGACGCCCACTGCACCGTGAGCGAGCATCGCGCGCCCAGGTCAGCGGGAGACGTCCGCATCGTCCTGGTCCGACCCGAGCGCCCCACGAGTCCAGTGCCGGTGCTCCTGCACCTGCACGGAGGCGGCCTCGTCGCCGGCGACGTCAGCGACAACATCGACATGGCCCTGGACGTCGCTCCCGGCTGGGCAGTCGCCTCTGTCGACTACCGACTGGCGCCCGAACACCCCTACCCGGCGGCCATCGAGGACGCGTACGCCGCACTCGACTGGCTCCTTCGCCAGGCGACTCAGCTCGGTCTCGACCCCGACCGCATCGTCGTCACAGGAGTCAGCGCCGGCGGAGGATTGGCGGCTGCGCTCGCCGTACTCGCCCGCGACCGAGGCGGGCCGCCCATCTTGGGGCAGCTGCTGATCTACCCCATGCTCGACGATCGCAACGACAGCGCCTCGGGCCATCAGATGGCGGGCACGGGGTCGTGGGACCGGATCGCCAACGCCACCGGATGGGGGGCCTACCTCGGCGCGGAGGCGGGCGGCCCGGACACCCCGGGCTACGCATCCGCAGCACGGACGGCCAGTCTGCGGGACCTACCGCCGGCATTCGTCGACGTCGGCTCGGCGGAGACGTTCCGTGACGAGTGCGTCGCGTACGCCGCCCGCATCTGGGCGGAGGGCGGCGATGCTGAGCTGCACGTGTGGCCGGGCGCCTACCACGGGTTCGATGGGCTCGCGCCACGTGCGCGGCTGTCGCGCGCCGCTCGAGCCGCCCGTGCGAGCTGGCTCGACCGGCTCCTGCACCGCTCCGCCTGAACCTCGGCGCGCCTGCTGCGCCGCTGATCCGACCCCATGCAGCACTTCCTTCGACGGAGTCACTCTGTGAACAGCCACGGTCCTCAACTGATCGCGTATGCCGACCGGCTCGCCGGCACGGTCTCCGGCCTCGCCGACCTTCTCGACGGACCCCTCGCCGGAGTCTTCAGCGGAGTGCACGTCCTGCCGTTCTTCACACCGCACGACGGCGTGGATGCGGGGTTCGACCCGCGCGACCACACGGTCGTCGACCCGCGGTTGGGCACGTGGGACGACATACGGCGTCTCGCTGAGCAACGGACCGTGATGGCTGACGTCATCGTCAACCACGTCTCCGCGCAGTCCGCGCAGTTCCTTGATGTTCGCGAGCGCGGCGGTGCATCACCGTGGGCGCCCATGTTCCTCACGCTGTCATCGGTGTTCCCTGACGGCGCCACCGAAGCCGACCTTGCTCGTATCTATCGTCCGCGCCCCGGCCTGCCCTTCACCGCGATGCAGCTCGGCGACGAGCGACGTCTCGTGTGGACGACCTTCACAGCGGATCAGGTCGACATCGACCTCCGTACGAGCGAAGCCTGGGAGTACCTGGACTCGGTCGTCGACGCCCTCATCTCCGGCGGCGTGACCCAGCTCCGGCTCGACGCCGTCGGATACACGGGCAAGGAGGCTGGCACGGACTGCTTCATGACGCCCAGCACGGACGAGTACACCGAGAGGATCGTCCGACAGGCCCACGCGCGCGGCGCGACCGTCCTGGTCGAGGTTCACGGCCACCACACGCAGCAGATCGACATCGCTCGCAAGGTGGACCTCGTGTACGACTTCGCTCTGCCGCCCCTGGTGCTCCACGCGCTGACCGCCGGGGACCTCGCTCCCCTGGATCACTGGCTGCAGATCCGACCGACCAACGCCGTGACCGTGCTCGACACGCACGACGGCATCGGGATCGTCGACGTGGGGCCCTCCGACCTGCGAGCCGGCGAGGCTGGTCTGCTCAGGCTCGAGCAGATCGATGCGCTCGTCGAAGCCATCCATACCAACAGCGGCGGAACGTCGAGACTGGCCACCGGCGCAGCGGCGTCGAACCTGGACCTCTACCAGGTCAACTGCACGTTCTACGACGCCCTGGGTCGAGACGACCGGCGCTACGTGCTTGCCCGCCTGATCCAGCTGTTCGTGCCGGGCATTCCGCAGGTCTACTACGTCGGGTTGCTCGCCGGCACGAACGACATGGACCTGCTCGGCCGAACCGGGGTCGGCCGAGACGTCAATCGTCACTACTACACACCGGATGAGGTCGCCCTCGACCTCGCGCGACCCGTGGTGCGTGCCCAGCTCGAAGCCCTCCGGCATCGCACCGCGCACGCAGCCTTCGATGGCACGTTCTCCTGGGACGTCCGGGGCGCACGCGCACGGCTGATGTGGGCTGCTGGTGACGACCGCGCCGAGCTTGCCTTCGATGTCGCGGACGCTTCGTTCTCGATGACGGTGAGCAGCGACCGCGGACCGCTACAGGTCACGTCGGACGGCGACTTCGCCGTCCGCGCAGACGGCTAGCCCGACGACCCTGCGACCCGTCTGACGCATTCACCTGGCTGTGGACCGACGCCACGGCCGGAGGACCGAGGGGGCCCTGGTGAACGGGGCTGATTCGGGCGGCCCGCGAGGCGTGCGGCACGAGTGTGCAAAAGGCCCCTGTCAGCGTCTCCGCTGGCCAGGGGCCTTCTCCACAGTGTCGGGGTGGCGGGATTCGAACCCACGACCTCTTCGTCCCGAACGAAGCGCGCTACCAAGCTGCGCCACACCCCGTGGAGCCTGGCAAGGATAGCCGACGGATGCCCCTGCGACGAAACTGAAAGGCGCTCGCTGAGACCCGGGCCGGGCGCAGGCCGCGAACGAGCACAGCCCTGCGACGAAACTGAAAGGCGAGCGTCAGGGGGCGACGAGCGTCAGGAGCGTCGCCTCGGGCCGGCACGCGAACCGCACGGGTGCGTAGGGCGAGGTGCCCAGGCCGGCGGAGACGTGCATCCACGTCGAGCCCGCGCCGCCGGGGCGGTCGGGACGCGGACCGGGCCAGCCGTGCAGGCCCTTGGCGCGGCCGGTGTCGAGGTCGCAGTTGGTTACCAGGGCACCCCACAGCGGGACCGCGAGCTGGCCGCCGTGCGTGTGCCCGGCGATGGCCAGGTCGACGTCGTCGGCATGCATCGCGTCGAGCACGCGACGGTACGGCGCGTGCGTGACACCGAGGTGCAGGTCGACGGGGGTCGGGCCGGTGCGCGCATCGTCGGCTCCGCCCGCCTGCGGGTAGCGGTCGAGGTTCAGGTGCGCGTCGTCGGTGCCCACGAGCGAGAGCACGCGTCCGTCGGCCTTGACCACGTCCCGGCGGTTGGTGAGGTCGACCCAGCCGGCGGACCGGAACCGGGTCGCGAGCTCGCGCCAGGGCAGCGGGACGGCCTGCTTGGCGGCCGGGCGCCGGGCGTCCGGCAGCAGGTACCGCGCGGGGTTCTTGGGCGTCGGCGCGACGTAGTCGTTGGATCCGAAGACGAAGGCGCCGGGGCCGGCGAGGTGCGGCTCGAGGGCGTGCAACAGGTCCGGCATCGCGTCGAGGTGGGACCAGTTGTCGCCGGTGTCGACGACGAGGTGCGGCTGCAGCGACGCCAGGTCGCGCACCCAGTCGACCTTGCGCTTCTGACCGGGCACCAGGTGCAGGTCCGAGAGGTGCAGGATGCGCAGCGGCTCCTGCCCCGTGGGCAGCACCGGCACGGTCACCTCACGCAGCGCGTACCAGCGCACCTCGACGAGTGCCGCGTACGCGAGCGCCGCCGCGCCCGCGACGGCCAGCCCGCCGGCCGTGCGGGCGAGCGCCCGGCCGGCGTCCGACGACATCAGGGCTTGCCCCCGCCGGGGCCGTTGCCGCCACCGCCACCGCCACCGCCACCTCCGCCGTTCCCTCCACCACCGTTGCCGGGTCCGCCGTTGCCGGGGTTCGGGACGGTGTTCGGGTCGGGAGCAGGCGGCTGACCGTTCGACAGCGTCAGGGTGACGACCGAGCCACGGGTCGCGGTGCCGGACGGGTTCTGCGCGGCCACGGAGCCGGCCGGGACGGTCGACGGCACCTGGTCGGGTGCGGTCGTGGTGTTGAACCCGGCGTCCTCGAGGATCTTCTTGGCGTCGGCCTCGGAGCGGCCGACCACCGACGGCACCGGGATCTTCTCGCCGAAGACGAGCTTCTGGTCCGGCTCGGCGAACGGCGGGTTCGGTGCGCCCGCGAGCGCCTGCGACATGTACCGCTTCCAGGTCGGTGCGGCGATCGTCGCGCCGTAGGCGTTCTTCACGAACTTGCCGTTGATGACGATGTTCTGCACCGGGGTGAAGGCGTTGGAGAAGCCGACCCAGACGGCGGTGGCGAGCAGCGGGGTGTACCCGACGAACCAGGTCTCCTCGTTCTCGCTCGTCGTGCCCGTCTTTCCCGCCGAGGGGAAGTCCGGGGCGCCGACCGACTTGGCGGTGCCCTTCCAGACGTTGCTCAGCGCGAAGTTGATCGTGTTCGCGTACTTGGGCTCGATCGCCTGGTGGCAGTTGGCGCTCGGCACGGGCAGCGGCTGGCCGTCCGCGTCGACCACGCTGACGATCGCGACCGGCGTGCAGTAGACGCCGCCCGACGCGAACGTGGCGAACGCCGCGGCCATCGACAGCGGCGCGACCGAGTCGGTGCCGATGATGTTCGACGGGTTCACCTGCGGGGTGACGGTCCCGTCCTTGCGCGGCTTGGCCAGGTGCATGCCCAGGTCGGTGGCGCCCTGCATGATGTTGCAGACGTCGAGCTGCATGCCCATGGTCAGGTACGCGAGGTTGACCGAGTTCTTGGTCGCGTCCAGCACGGTCATGTTGCCGGCGCCACCCTCGGCGTTGCCGGGCTTCCAGGGCACGTTCGGGCCCTTGGAGCCGCAGGTGGTGAACATGTTCTCGTTCAGCGGGCGGACCGAGCCGTTGACCTGCTCGTAGAGGCTGTGCCCCTGCTTGAGCCACTCGAGCAGGGTGAACGGCTTGAACGTCGAGCCGGGGGCGAACCCGCCGGACGCGCCGTAGGCGAAGTCGGTGTTGAAGTTGACCGACTCGGTGCGGGCCGCTGGGTCACCGACCGCGGAGTAGTCGCGGTTCTGGGCCATCGAGACGATGGCGCCGGTGCCGGGCTGCACGGTGACGATCGAGCTGGCGACGCCGCTCGGGTCCTGCACAGGGATCCCCGCCTTGACCTCGGCGTCGGCGATCGTCTGGAGCCGCGGGTCGATCGTCGTCGTGATGGTCAGGCCGCCGCGGTACAGGCGCCCCGCGCGCTCGGCCTTCGTCGCACCGAAGGCCGGGTCGTTGACGATGACCTTGGTGACGTAGTCGCAGAAGTAGCCCGAGCCGGCGATGACCGTGCTCGCCACCGCGCAGCCCTGCTTGAGCTCCTGCGGGTGCATCGTGGCGGCGAGCGGGGTGGCGATGCCCGCCGTGTAGTCGGCGTCGGTGATGTAGCCCTGCTCGCGCATGAGGCGCAGGACGGTGTTGCGACGCGTCTGCGCGGCCTCGGGGTTCTTCACCGGGTCCCACTTGCTCGGGCTCTGCGTCACGCCGGCGATCGTCGCGGCCTCGAGGTAGGTCAGGTCCTTGGCGGGCTTGCTGAAGTAGTACTGCGCGGCCGACTCGGCGCCGTATACCTTGATCCCGAACTGCGCGATGTTCAGGTACTTCTCGAGGATCTGGTCCTTGGTCATGCGCTGCTCGAGCGAGATGGCGAGCTTTGCCTCACGCAGCTTGCGCGCGATGCCCTCGCTGCCCTCGGTGCCGCGGGCCTCCTCGAGCGCCGCCTGCCGCTCAGGACCCTCGTCCTTGGCGAGCGCGGCCTCGATGAGCACGTTCTTGACGTACTGCTGCGTGAGCGTCGAGGCGCCCTGCTGGCCGCCGGTCGAGGCCTGGTTCCGGATGAACGCGCGGAGCATGCCCGCGGGGTCGACGCCGGCGTGCTCGTAGAAGCGCTTGTCCTCGGTGGCGATCACGGCGTGCTGCAGCATCGGCGAGATCTCGGCCAGGGGGACCACCACGCGGTTCTGGTCCCAGAACTCGGCGAGCAGCGTCCCGTCGGAGGCCTTGATGACCGACTTCTCCGGAAGACCGGGCTGGTCGAGCTCGGTGGGCAGGTCGTCGAACGCCTGCGCCGTCACGTCGGTGGCGCCGTTGGCGAGCGCGACGCCCGGCAGCGCGAGACCCGCGGCGAGGACTCCGCCGACCCCGGCGACGAGCACGAAGGACAGCAAGAGGGCCAACGCCTGGAAGGCGTTGACCTGACGGCCGCGCGAGCGCGCAGGGTTCGGCATGCCGTCAGGGTAGTAGGCGCCGCTTCAGCACCGGTCCGGATGATCGAGCGTCGACGTGACCTCCACCGGACCCACACAAGCGGGCTACCGCCGATGGGGAGCTCGGCGGACCGGACGCCGAAGGCGGTCGGACGCGTTCCGACACGTTCAGACAACGATCGGCACGGCCCAGCACACCGAGTCACATCTGACACGAACGGGTGACGGAACACGCGATCGTGTCCACTTCCGGACATGTTCAAGCGTCCAACAGCCGGAACGACCCCTTCGGAGGCTCGCCAGAAGGGTCGCGGTACCGCTAGTTTCCCGGCAGGACAGGGGTGCGGTGGCCGCTTTCGGTGCAGCCCCCTCGGTAGGCAGGGGAGGTTGAGTGACCACACTCGTATCGGACACGCACTGGACCGCACTCGCGGAGTGCGGCACCGGCAAGATGGCTCCCGATGCCCTCTTCGTGGAGGGCGCAGCCCAACGCGAGGCGCGCACCATCTGCACGGGGTGCCCCGTCCGGCTCGCCTGCCTCGCCGACGCCCTCGACAACCGCATGGACTTCGGCGTCTGGGGCGGTATGACCGAGCGCGAGCGTCGGGCGCTCCTGCGTCGTCGGCCCGACGTCCGCTCGTGGCGTGCGGAGCTCGTCGGCTCGGAGCCCGTGCTGCTGGGCTGAGCCCGTCGTCCTGGCCGAGCCCGCGCTGCCCGGCCCAGACACCCACCACTAGGGTGAGCGCATGGCTACGACGTGGGAGTACGCGACCATTCCGCTCATCATTCATGCCACCAAGGCGATCCTCGACCA
This sequence comes from Cellulomonas sp. P4_A2, assembly GCF_056402515.1. Lineage (NCBI taxonomy): Bacteria > Bacillati > Actinomycetota > Actinomycetes > Micrococcales > Cellulomonadaceae > Cellulomonas > Cellulomonas sp. P4_A2. The sequence goes on along the minus strand of NZ_JBFUHG010000004.1, from coordinate 238,751 downwards.
GTGGGGTGCCGACGGCTGGGAGCTCGTCCAGGTGATCCAGGGACCGGACGCCGGCCTGGTCGCCTACCTGAAGCGGCCCAAGGAGTCCTGATGGGCGCCGCCGAGAGGCTTGCCGCGCTCGGTCTTGAGCTGCCCGTGGTGGCCCCGCCGGTCGCCGCCTACGTGCCGGCCGTCCGCTCGGGCGACTACGTCTACACGTCCGGGCAGCTGCCGTTCGTCGCCGGTGCCCTGCCCGCGACGGGCAAGGTCGGCGGCTCCGTGAGTCCCGAGGACGCCGCCGGCTACGCCCGGACCTGCGCCCTGAACGCCCTCGCGGCGGTCGCCGGCCTTCTGGGTGGTGGCGCCGACGCCCTCGACTCGATCGTGCGCGTGGTCAAGGTCGTGGGGTTCGTCGCGAGCGAGCCGTCCTTCACCGGGCAGCCCGGCGTCGTCAACGGGGCGAGCCTGCTCCTGCACGAGGTCCTCGGCGACGCGGGCATCCACGCGCGCTCGGCGGTCGGGGTGGCGGTGCTGCCGCTCGACTCGCCGGTCGAGGTGGAGATCGTCGTCGAGCTCGCGCCGTCTGCCTGAGCGAACGCGTGACGGACGACTAGCGGGCGCGGCGCTCGAGCCGGTCGACGTCCAGCAGGACGACCGCACGGCCCTCGCGACGCACCCAGCCGCGAGCGGCGAAGTCGGCGAGCGCCTTGTTCACGGTCTCGCGAGAGGCGCCGACGAGCTGTGCGAGCTCCTCCTGAGTCAGGTCGTGCGCCACGCGGATGCCCTCGTCGACCCGCTCGCCGAAGCGCGTGGACAGGTCGAGCAGCGCCTTGGCGACGCGGCCAGGGACGTCCGAGAAGACGAGGTCCGCGAGCGCCTCGTTGGTGCGGCGCAGCCGGCGTGCCAGGGCCTGCAGGAGGTGCTGGGCGACCGTGGGCTTGTCGTGCAGCCAGCGGATGAGGTCGGCGTGCCCGAGCTCGAGGACCACGGCGTCGGCGACGACGGTCGCGGTCGCGGTGCGGGGGCCGGGGTCGAACAGGGACAGCTCGCCGAACATCTCGCCCGGGCCGAGCACGGCCAGCAGGTTCTCGCGGCCGTCGTTCGATCGTCGGCCCAGCTTGATCTTGCCCTCGCGGACCACGTAGAGCCGGTCCCCGGGCTCGCCCTCGTGGAAGAGGGCGTCGCCGCGGACGACCTCGATCGCCTTCATCGTCGCGACGAGCGCCTCGGATGCTTCCGGCTCCAGGCCGGCGAACAACGGGGCCGCGAGCACGATGTCGTCCTCCACGGTGACACCTCACCTCTCCTGCACAGGTCTGGCGTGGCGCCACGCAGACATAGGTGGCCGCTGGTCAGCGGCCTGATCCACGCTCAGTCTGCCCCATCGGAGCGGTCAACCGCGGCTCAGCGGCTCCGCGAGGCCGGACAGTGTCGCGCCGGGCTCCTGGGCGAGCCGTGAGATGAGCCGTTCGGTCGCCCGGTCGAGGGCCTGCTCGACGCCTTCTCCGTAGCGCGCGAGCTGCTCGTCCAACGCCCGGAGCTCGTCGATCCGCAGGTTCTCGGACTCGTTCGATCCCCCCAGCACGGCCGCCAGGACGGCCGGCCGAGGAACCTCGACCCCGACCTCCGGCGGCAGCTGGAACGCCATGTCCTCGCCGAGCGACTGGGGCTGGGCGGCCTGCGCGACGGCGAGGTCGAGCCTGGCGCGGACCAGCCGCCGCCACCACGTGACGCGGGCGTGCTCGGCGCGCAGCGCCCGGCGGTCCAGGCGCAGATCACGCACCCGGTGCTCCACGGCAGGGATCATGTAGGCGGTCCTCCTCAGGGGTTCCGTGTCTGGTTTCGGCCTGATCGCGAGGCACCTTGAGGAGGCGGGCGCGGTGTGGCCGACAGATCACTCCAAGGGAGCAACGCCGCAGGTCACGCGGGTGAATCGAGCATCCGGCCGGAACTTTGCGGCCGCACCCGGTGCGTGTGGGCGGTCGGTCGTACGCTGCCACCGTGACCCCGACGGACCTGGCCGCCCAGACCGAGACCGACCTCGCCCGCACCCGTCGCGCCCGTCGGATCGACCGGGCGCTGGCGGTGCGCTACCCCGACGCCCACTGCGAGCTCGACTTCAGGTCGCCGTTCGAGCTGCTGGTCGCCACCGTGCTCTCCGCGCAGACCACGGACGTGCGCGTGAACCTCACGACACCGACGCTGTTTGCCCGCTATCCGGACGCGGCCGCACTGGCCGCGGCGAACCCGGAGGAGGTCGAGGAGATCCTCAAGCCGACCGGGTTCTTCCGTGCCAAGACGAAGTCCGTGATGGGCCTGTCGGCGGCGCTGGTGGAGCGGTTCGGCGGCGAGGTGCCACCGCGGATGAAGGACCTGGTGACGCTGCCCGGGGTCGGCCGCAAGACCGCGAACGTGGTGCTCGGCAACGCGTTCGGCATCCCCGGGATCACCACGGACACGCACGTCATGCGGCTCTCGAAGCGCCTCGGGTACACCGCGAGCGACGACCCGCTGGTGGTGGAGAAGGAGCTGAACCACCTGCTGCCGCGGGCCGACTGGACCATGGCCTCGCACCGGCTGATCTTCCACGGCCGGCGCACCTGCTTCGCCCGCAAGCCCGCGTGCGGCGCCTGCCCGATCGCGTCGTCGTGCCCGTCGGCGGGGATCGGGGAGCTGGATCCGGTGAAGGCTGCGGCGCTGCTGAAGGGGTGACCACGCCGGTCCGGCCAACCTGGGCGGACAGGGCCGCGGTGCCGCTGGAGGGCTAGCCGCTCGGCGCGACCTCGCGCAGCCAGCCCAGCAGCAGGTCGCTGACCTGGTCGGGTGCTTCCTCGGGCAGGAAGTGGCCCGCCTGCGGGAGCAGCTCGAACCGGTAGCCCGGACCGACGAGCGCAGCGGTCTGGCTGGACAGGGCGGCGTGGGCGGCGGGACGGATGCCGTCGCGGCCGCCGTGGATCTGCAGGACCGGCAACGGTCGCGTGCCGGCGAGGGCCGCGTGGTAGCGCCGGCCGTCGGGTCGAGGCATCGAGCGCACGATCCAGCGCAGCTGCTCCATCTGGCTGTGGGCCGCGAACGGCACCTGCGCCGCGGAGCGGTAGACCGCCTCGTCGTCGGCGCTGATCCAGCCGGGGCTGCCGCCCCACTCGTGCAGCAGGCGGGAGACCAGGTCGCCCTCCGTGAGCGCGTGCTCGGGGAAGGAGGGCAGCTGGATGAAGGCGAGCCGCTTGGCCGCGGCCGGGCGGATCGCGGCGCGCAGGCTGCCACGGGTGTCGAGCGGGTGCGGGGCGCCCAGGGCGGCGACTGCGCGGGTGTGGCGCGGGTGCAGGCCCGCCATGGCCCAGGCGATCTCGCCGCCCGTCCCGGTGCCGACGACGACGGCGTTCGCGGCGCCCAGCGACTGGATGACCCCGGCGACGTCCGCGGCGAGCGTGGGGACGTCGTAGCCGACCGGAGGCTTGTCGGACCCGCCCGTGCCCCGGACGTCCATCGCGGCCACGCGGTACCCGGCGTCGGCGAGGACGGGCAGCTGGTGGCGCCATGCCCACCAGAACTCCGGGATCCCGTGCAGCAGCACCACGAGGGGAGCGTCGCGCTCGTCGGGACCCGCGAGGGCCACGTGGAACCGGGCTCCGTTGGCGGCTACGAAGCGGTGCTCCCAGGGGCCGTCGATCAGGAGCGTTGCGGAGTCGACCGTACTCATCGGTGCGAACCTACCCGCTCGCCGGCGCGGGAACGGCGCGCGCGTGGAAGCGGTCGCGTTGCACGAGCGCGAGGGCGCCGAGGACCGCGGCGACCGCGGACGCGATGATGATCGCGACCACGACGTGCTCGTCCTTCTCGCTCCCGGGACCGAACGCGAGCTCGCCGACGAGCAGCGAGACCGTGAACCCGATGCCACCCAGGAGGCCGACCGCGCCGACGTCGCCCCAGCCGAGGCCCGGCGCCAGCTGGGCGTGCGTGAACCGTGCGACCAGGAAGGTGGCGCCCAGGATGCCGAGGGGCTTGCCCACCACGAGCCCGAGTGCGACGCCCTGCGCCACGGGGTCGCTGAAGGCGCCCGAGATCGAACCGGCGGAGAGCGTAACGCCCGCGGCGAAGACGGCGAACACCGGGACCGCGACGCCGGCCGACAGTGGCCGCCACGCGTGCTCCCAGCGTTCGGCGAGCGACTCCCGCGGGGGCTCCGGCAGGTGCAGCGCCTTCTGCGTGGCCACGACGGTGCCCGGCACGACCAGTCCCAGCGCGACACCCGCGATCGTCGCGTGCACGCCGGACGCGTGCACGGCTGCCCAGGCGACCAGACCCAGGGGCACGAGCAGCCAGCCGCTGACCCAGCCCCGGCGGATCGCGAGCCAGAACAGGACCACGACGACCGCGCCCACCCCGAGCCACACCAGCGACACGCTCTCGGTGTAGACGACGCCGATGACGATGATCGCGAGCAGGTCGTCGACCACGGCCAGGGTCAGCAGGAACGCGCGCAGGGCGTTGGGCAGGCTGCGTCCGACGATGGCGAGCACCGAGACCGCGAACGCGATGTCCGTCGCCGTCGGCACCGCCCAGCCCTTCGGGGCACCACCGTCAGCGGTGAGGTTGATCGCCAGGTACACCGCCGCCGGCACCAGCATTCCGCCGACGGCCGCCACGATCGGGACGATGGCCGTCTGGAGCCGGCGCAGCTCGCCCGCGACGATCTCGCGCTTGAGCTCGAGGCCGACGACGAAGAAGAAGATCGCGAGCAGCCCGTCGGTCGCCCAGGTGGCGAGCGACAGGTCGAGGTGCAGCGCCGCAGGGCCGACGACGGTCTCGGAGACGGTTCTGTAGCTCTCCGGCGCCGCGTTCGCCCACACGAGGGCGAGGACGGTGCCGGCCAGCAGGAGGGCGCCGCCGACCCGTTCCTCACGGAGGGTGTCGAGGAGGTTGCGTTCGGAGCCGGGGGACAGCGATGAGAAGAGCCGACTGGGCACTGTGCTCCTCAGGAAGGTCCGCCTCAGGCGTCGGCGGGCTCGGGGATCTCCGTGCGTCCGTCGACCGCGCCGCGACGGTCCTTCGGCGGGTCGAACCGGTAGCCCACGTTACGCACCGTCCCGATCAGCTGCTCGTGCTCGGGGCCGAGCTTGGCGCGCAGTCGTCGGACGTGGACGTCGACGGTCCGGGTGCCTCCGTAGTAGTCGTAGCCCCAGACCTCCTGCAGCAGCTGGGCCCGCGTGAACACGCGACCTGGGTGCTGCACCAGGTACTTCAGGAGCTCGAACTCCTTGTACGTGAGGTCGAGCGGACGGCCGCGCAGCCGGGCGGTGTACCCGCCGGCGTCGATCGTGAGCTCGCCGGACGAGATCTCCTGCGGTGCGTCGTCGTACCCCGCGGTCGCTGCACGCTCCATGACGAGGCGGAAGCGCGTCTCGACCTCGGCGGGGTTGGCGCTCTCCAGGATGATGTCGTCGGCGCCCCACTCCGCGGTGACGACCGTCAGGCCGCCCTCCGTCAGGACCAGGACGAGCGGCACCGTCAGACCGGTGGCGCGCAGCAGCCGGCACGTGGTCCGCGCGGTGACGAGGTCACGACGCGCGTCGAGCACGACGATGTCGGCGTCCGGTGCATCCACGAGCGCTGACGGTTCGACCGGCAGGACGCGGACGCGGTGGGACAGAAGTCCGAGAGCCGGAAGCACCTGGGCGGAGCCTCCGGACGCTGGAGTGAGCAGCAGCAGATCCGCCACGTCCTACCTCCCTGCGTGCGAGTGGGGCACACGGTATCGCGTGTTCCGGGCACGTTGCGTCCGTTTGTCGAGGGCTGACCGCACGCACGGGTGGTGCGTCGGTGGTAACTCCGGGGAAATCGGCGCGAGATGCGACAATCGGCGGCGTGCTCCTGCCTGCTGCTCCGTCCTGCCTGTCCGTGGTGACCCCGGACGCAGGTCGGTAGGCGCATGCAGCTCGCCACCCGCGCGGTCGTCACAGCCGCGCTCTCCGCCGCCGTCGCGGTCGCCGGGTACCTCGGCGGCCTCCCGCTGACGCTCGCCGCCGCGCTCCTCGCCCTCGTGTTCGCGCTCGGGTGGCCCGCGCTGGTCGGCCTGCCGTTCCGGGTCGGCTCGTCGGTCGTCGTCGCGGTCGGCGGGGTCGGCGCCGTCGCCGTCGTCCACCTCACGCCCGAGCAGCCCTACCTGCGGTTTCTCCCCGTGGCGTTCGCCGGGGCGATCCTCCTCGCCTTCCTGAACGAGCTCCTGCGGCGCGACGGGCGCGAGCGGCTCGTCGAGTCCGTGTCGGGCACCGTCGCCGGGACGCTCGTCGCGGTCGCCTCGGCCGGCTGGGTGGCCACCGGACGCACGCCGGGCGGTGAGCCCCTCGTCGTCGTCGGCGCCCTCGCGCTCGCCGTCGGGTCGGCCGTCGTGGCGCTGCACCTCGCACGGTGGCTCGGCGCGGTCGTCACCAGCGTCGCCGCGGCCGGCGCCGGCGCGCTCGGCGGGGCGGTCCTGCCGGACATCGACGTGGCGCCCGGCCTCGTGCTCGGCCTCGCGGTCGGTGTGCTCGTCGCCACACTCCACGCGCTGTTCGACGAGCTCCCGTCACTCGAACGGCGCTGGCCGTCGCTCGCGGCCGTCACCCTCCCGGTGACGGTGACCGGGACGCTCGTGTACGTCGTCGGCCGGGTGCTGGTGGGCTGACGTGCGCAACGTGCTGCTCCTCGTCGTTCTCCTCGCGGTCGCCACTGTGATCGGGTTCTGGTGGAGGTCGCGCAACGGCCGGTACACCGCCGTGGACCCGGCGCTGCTGGCCGGGGCCCCGGCGTCGGACGTCGCCGACGACACCCGGCTCACCGCCGCCGAGCTCGGAACCCCGCTGGGTGCCCGCGCCACCTTCGTCCAGTTCTCCAGCGAGGTCTGCACGCCCTGCCGCCGGACGGCAGCCGCGCTCGAGCACCTGGTGTCCGAGCAGCCCGGCCTCTCGCACGTCGAGATGGACGTGGTGGAACACCTCGACCTCGTGCGACGCTTCTCCATCATGCGCACCCCGACGACCCTCCTGCTCGACGCCCGCGGCGTCGTGGTCGGTCGTCTGTCCGGTGCGACGGACCGCCGGCACGCGCTCACCGCGCTCGAGGCGTGTCCGGGCGGGGTCACCGCTCCCTGAGCTCGCGCCCGTGAGGGCCGCCGGCCGGGCGGCGATGGCCCCGGCCCCGGCCCCGTCCCGCGTCCGCACCCTTGGAGTCCCCGATGTCCGAGCCCGCCCCCACGTCTGCCCCCACCTCGTCCACCACGCGTCCGGCACCCGCCGGGATCGATCCCCGCGGGCCGCGCTTCGGTGCGTGGATCAACCTCGTCCTGCTCGCCGGTGTCCTGCTGCTCGGTGCCTGGCCGGCCGCGGCGACCGCGCTGCTCGCCGTGATCGTCGTCAGCTTCGCGATCGGCGCCTTCCGCGGCGTCGGCCACACGTGGCAGGGCTGGCTGTTCCGCCGGTTCGTGCGCCCGCGCCTCGCACCGCCCACCGAGCTCGAGGACCCGCGCCCGCCGACGTTCGCCCAGCTCGTCGGCCTGGTCATCACCGGCGCCGGTCTGCTGCTCGGGCTCGTCGGCGTGGGCGCCGCCGTCCCGGTCGCCGCCGCGCTCGCCCTGATCGCCGCGTTCCTCAACGCGGTCTTCGGCCTGTGCCTCGGCTGCGAGCTCTACCTGCTGGGCATCCGCCTCCGCGCGGGCCGCGCCACCGCCTGAGGGCTGAGCGGCCCCTCGCGTGTGCCGAGGTAGCCGCACCTGGGACGCATGACGACGGGTGTGGTGGCCGTGGCGCCACACACGGTCACTCCTGTCCCAGGAGCGGCTAGGTCGACACGCGTGTCAGTAAACGAGCGCCTGGGCGTTGTCCGCCAGGACCTCCTCGACGAACACCGCCGCGCCCGCGATGCGGATGCCCGGCAGGACGTCGGCGGGGCCGATCGAGCGGCGGGCGGCGCACTGGGTGCAGACCGTGACCGTGCCCTCCTCGAGCACCACGGCGAGCAGCTCGGCCAGCGGGGTCGCGTGCTCCAGGACGAGGTCGTCGGCGCGCCCGGGAAGGGCCAGCCAGGCGGACTCGCCGGTGAGCCAGAGGCTGACGGTCGCGCCGGAGGCGACGGCTGCAGCGGCGACCGTGAAGGCCTGGTTGGTGGCCTCGGGACGGTCGGTGCCGGACGTGGTCTTGATCACCAGAGGGCGCGCGGGGGTGCTCACCGGAACAGGTTAGGGGCCCGTGCTCGTTAGGATCGGTGCATGACTGCGCTCGAGGGACTCTTCATCGGCCTGCTGGTCCTGGCGACGCTGGCGATCGCGTCGATCTCGCTGCTCGTCGTCTACCGGCTCTACAAGGGTCAGAGCTGACGCAGTCCTGCGTCCGACCGTGACCAGGAGGCTCTGAAGATGGCGTTCGTCCTGCCCGACCCTGAGGGCATGGCCCCCGAGGTCTACCCGCTGGCCTGGCTGGTCGGCACGTGGCGCGGCGAGGGCGTCGTGGACTACCCCGGTATCGACGAGGCCGCGTTCACCCAGGACATCGTCTTCGACCACGACGGCGGCCCGTACCTGTCGTACTCGTCGACGATCCGGCTGGTCGAGGCCCCCGCGGACACCTCCGCGCTCGAGGGCGACGTCCCGCCGGCCCCCGTCTGGCAGACCGAGTCCGGGTACTGGCGCGTCCCGCCGCAGCGGCCGACGGACCACGGGCTCACCGCCGAGCAGCACCCGGTCGAGGTGCTCGTCGCGGACCCGTCGGGCCGGGTGGGCCTGTACATCGGCGCGGTGGGCAAGGGCCGGATCGACCTGGTCAGCGACGCGATCGTCCGCGCGGCCAGCGGCGCCGACGTGAGTGCGGAGAAGCGGCTCTACGGGCTCGTCAACGGCGAGCTCATGTGGGCGCACGACATCGCGGCCTTCGGCCACCCGATGCAGTCGTACGCGTCGGGGCGGTTGTCCCGCGTGGAGAGCACCGACCCTGAGGACGCGTCATGACGGCACCGGTCGAGGAAGTTGTCGAGCGGCACGGCGAGCCCCCGCGGCACGCGAGCCCGCTGCTGAACCGCCGGGGTGCGGTGCGTGCCTCGGGTCCCGACGACGGCGTCGCCTGGCACTACGGCGATCCGACCGCCGAGCAGCGCGCCCTGAGCCGCGGCGGCGCGGTGGTCGACCAGTCGTACCTCGGCGTCGTCACGGTGACGGGTCCGGACCGGCTGAGCTGGCTCAACTCGATCACGTCCCAGGAGCTGACCAACCTCCCGCCGCGCACCAGCACCGAGCTGCTCGTGCTCAGCCCGCAGGGGCACATCGAGCACGCGGCCGGGGTCGTGGACGACGGCGAGACCACCTGGCTGCTCACCGAGACGCCGATCGCGCTCGCGGCGTGGCTGAACCGCATGAAGTTCATGCTGCGCGTCGAGATCGCGGACGTGACCGACGACTGGGCGGCGATCGGTGAGCCCGTCGACGCGGAGGGCACGTCCGAGGAGCCGGTCACGTGGCGCGACCCGTGGCCGACGACCGCCGAGGGGGGCACGCGCTACGGCCCGGCCGACGACGAGCACCCAGGCGCGGACCGCGACTGGCGGCTCGTGCTCGTCCCGCGCGCGGACCTGGTCGACGAGGTGCGCGCCCGCGAGTCGGCCGGCTGGCCGCTGGTCGGCACCTGGGCCAGCGAGGCGATGCGCGTCGAGTCGTGGCGGCCGCGGGCGTCCCACGAGGTCGACCACCGGACCATCCCGCACGAGCTGGACTGGCTGCGCACCGCGGTCCACCTGCACAAGGGCTGCTACCGCGGGCAGGAGACGGTCGCGCGCGTGCACAACCTAGGGCGCCCCCCGAGGCGGATCGTCATGCTGCACCTCGACGGCTCCGGGCACGTGCTGCCCGAGGTCGGCGCGCAGGTGCACGACGTGGTCCGTACGGAGACGTCGCAGGAGCCGGGGCGCGCCGTGGGGAGCGTGACGACCGTCGCGCGGCACCACGAGCTCGGGCCGGTCGCGCTGGCCGTCGTGAAGCGGTCCACGCCGACCGACGCCGAGCTCGTCGTCGACAGCGACGGCGGTGCCGTGGCGGTCAACCAGGAGGCGATCGTGCCGGGCGAGGGCGTGTCGACCGACCGACCGGCGCCCCGTGGACCGGTGGCCCGCGGGCTGGGGCAGCACCCGATGCTGTGAGCGCCCCGGCTGCCGTCGACCCTCGGCGCAACCCTCGGGTGGTCCTCGAGACCCGTCTGCGGCAGGGCGTCTCGCGCGTCCACGCCGGGTGGTTCCCGATCCTGCAGGCAGCCCTCGCGGCGGCGATCGCGTTCGGCCTGGCCCGGTACGTCGTGCACCACCCGTACCCGTTCTTCGCCCCGGTCTGCGCGTGGGTCGCGCTCGGCTTCACCGCCGACCGGTCGGCGCGCCGGGTGGCCGAGCTGGCCGTCGGCGTCGCGATCGGTGTCGCCCTCGGGGATGTGCTCGTTCGCCTCATCGGCAACGGGATCTGGCAGGTCGCCGTCGTCCTGTTCCTCGCCGCGACGATCGCGCGGTTCATCGACCGCGGCGTGCTGCTCACGACGCAGGCGGGCGTCCAGGCGCTGGTGATCGTGGGCCTGCCCGCGCTGACCGCCAGCGGGGGACCGCTCGGGCGGTGGATCGACGCCGCGATCGGGGGTGTCGTCGCGCTCGCGGTGGCCCTGCTCACGCCGCGCGACCCGCGGCGGCACTCCCGCGCGCTGGCCCGCGCCGCGTGCGACGAGCTGGCCGGCGTGCTGCGCCTGTTCGGGCGCGGGCTGCGCACGGGCTCGACGGACGACGTCGAGGACGCGCTGGTGCGGGCGCGGGCGTCGCAGCCGGCCTTCGACGAGTGGTCGGAGACCGCCAAGAACGCCGGCGACCTGGCGCGCATCTCCCCGACCATCCGCAGGTTCCGCGACGAGCTCGCGGCGCTCGAGGGCCGGGCGGTGCTCGTCGACCGGGCGATGCGCAACACGCGCGTGCTGGTCCGACGGTGCCTGGCCGCGGTCGAGGCCGGCACCCACGACCTCTCGCCCATCGCGGCGCAGGTGGAGGCGACCGCCCGGGCCGCCGCCGAGCTGTCCGCGGCGCTCGGCTCCGGACGCGACCCGGCCCGCGCGCGGTCCGAGCTGCTCACGATCGCGCAGTCGCTCGACCCGTTCACGCTCGACGACTGGCAGGTCCAGAGCCTCGTCCTGCTTCAGCGGTCGCTGGTCGTCGACCTGCTGGAGGCCGCGGGCACCGGGCGACAGGCCGCCCGGGACGCACTCCCCGAGATCTGATCGCCCGCTCGCACCCCCTCTGGCCTCGGTGTTCGGTACGGTCGCCGTGTGGACGTCTCGGTCAGCGCGCTGCGCGCAGAGCTCAAGCAATGGATCGAGGCCGCGCGCACCGGCGAGGACGTGGTGATCACCGAACGTGGGATCCCCGTCGCCCGGCTGAGCGGCATCGAGTCGGCGGACCTGCTGACGCGCCTCGAGCGCGAGGGTCTGCTCAAGCCCGCCGCCGCACCGCGCCCCGCGGCGAGGGCCGGGGCCAAGGGCGGGGTCTCCGACCTGGTCCGCCGGCTGCGGCGCTGACGGGGCTCCGATGGCGATCGTCTACCTCGACACGAGCGCGCTCGTGAAGCTCGTCGTCGACGAGCCCGGGTCCGCGCTCGCGGCCGCGCTGTGGGACGGCGCCGACCTCGTCGTGACCTCGCGGCTGGCGGACGCCGAGGTGCGGGCGGTGCTCGCCAGCGGTCACCGGTCCGGTCGCTTGGAAGGTCGGGAGGCCGGCGCCGAGTGGGAGCGGCTCTGGCCGGGGCTCCACGTGATCGAGCTGGGCGTGAGCGTCACGACGAGGGCCGCGCAGCTCGTCGACCAGCACCCCCTGCGAGCCGCCGACGCCCTGCACCTCGCGTCCGCGCTGGAGCTGCGGTCGCCGGACCTGGTCGTGGCCGTCTGGGACGAGCACCTCGCCGCCGCGGCGCGCGCCGAGGGCCTGCGGGTGGTCCCGTGACGTCGTCTCGTAGGCTCACCCCGTGATCGCCTCCATGCAGCTGCTGCTGTTCTTCGTCTTCTACTTCGCCATCCTCGCGATCTCGGCGTGGGCGCTGATCGACCTGTCGAGGCGGCCCGCGAGCGCGTTCACGCAGGCCGGCAAGCTCACGAAGACCAAGTGGGGCCTGATCCTGGGCGCGGCGACGATGATCGCGTTCATCTCGCTGCCGTACCCGTTGAACCTCCCGTTCCCGGACTTCCTGGCGCTGCTGTCCGCGGTCGCAGCGATCGTGTACCTGGTGGACGTGAAGCCCGCGATCGCCCCGTACTCCCGGCGTCGGGGCGGCGGCCCGAGCCGCCCGTCCGGCGGCTGGTGACCGTGTCCGACGTCGCCTCGGCGGCCGTCCCGCTCGCGCGGGTGCTGCGGGGTGACCTCGTCGAGTCCGTGCACCTCGGTCACCTGGTGGTGCTGGCGCCCGACGGTTCGGTGCGGCTGGCGCTCGGCGACCCGTCCGTCACGATCTGGGCGCGGTCGTCGCTCAAGCCGCTGCAGGCCGTCGCGATGCTGCGCGCCGGGCTCGACGTCGACCGGGCGCTGCTGGCCCTCGTCTGCGCCAGCCACAACGGCGAGGGCGGCCACCTGGCCGTCGTCCGCACCCTGCTGTCGCTGGCAGGCGTGGGTTCCGACGACCTGCGCAACACCCCCGACTGGCCGCTGGACCCGGACGCGGCCTTCCAGTGGCGCTCCGACGGGCACGGCACGGAACCGATCACCCAGAACTGCTCCGGCAAGCACGCCGGGATGCTCGCGACCTGCGCGGAGAACGGCTGGTCGCTGGGCGACTACCTCGACCCGGCCCACCCGCTCCAGGAGGCGGTCCGGGCGACGGTGGCGGACCTGACCGGCGTCCCCGTCGAGCTCGAGACCGTCGACGGCTGCGGAGCGCCCCTGTTCTCGACGACGCTGCTCGGCCTGGCGCGGTCGTTCGGTCGGGTGGCGGCGTCGGACGACGGGCCCGAGGCGCGGGTCGCGCGCGCGATGTCCGGCCACCCCTGGCACGTCGCGGGAACCGGACGGGACGCCACGCGGTTCATGGAGGCCGTGCGGGGGCTCGTCGCGAAGGACGGTGCCGACGGGGTCTACGCGGCGGGGCTGCCCGACGGGTCCGCGGTGGCGTTCAAGATCCTCGACGGATCCGCGCGACCCCGGCCCGCGGTGCTCGCCGCCGCGCTCGTCGTCGCCGGGGTCGACCCCGGGCTCGTCGAGGCCGTCGGGCTGACGCCGGTGCTCGGGCACGGGGTCCCCGTCGGCGAGGTCGTGGCAGCCCTGGCATGAGGGCCGTCGTCCAGCGCGTCACGCGCGCGTCCGTGACGGTCGACGGGATCGTCGTCGGCGCGATCGACCGGCCCGGGCTGCTGGCGTTCGTCGGGGTCACGCCCGGCGACGGACCGGCGCAGGTGGAGCTCATCGCCCGCAAGATCGCCGAGCTGCGCATCCTGCGCGACGAGCAGGCCGCCGTCGACATCGGTGCACCGGTGCTCGTCGTCAGCCAGTTCACGCTCTACGCGGACACCCGCAAGGGCCGGCGCCCGACATGGAACGCGGCGGCTCCGAGAGCGGTTGCAGAGCCTTTGGTGGATGAAGTTGTGGCGGCTCTGCGCGCTCGCGGGCTCGAGGTCGCGACGGGCGTTTTCGGGGCGGACATGGCCGTTGAACTGGTCAATGACGGTCCGACGACCATCCTGCTGGAGTCGAACGCCTGACCCCCGACGGCGCATTTGGCGATTAGTCCGATTCCGTGATATGGGCTACCGGGCCGTAACATCCGCCAACGCTGTCACACGACCGCCTCGGACCGGGGCGTGCGGTGATCTCGTCCACCAGTTGCGACAACTTGGCGCCCGGACCGGGCGTCGCAGGAGGTCCCGTGCGTCGTCCTCGTCTCGTCCTCACGACCGCCGCGCTCGGTGCGGCCGCCCTGCTCCTCACCGCGTGCGGTGCCGACAGCGGGGGCTCCGCCTCGGTGCTGCCGCCCGGCGACAACCAGTCCTTCGGCCCGAGCGCCATGGTCAAGGACGACGCCATCGCGGCCCTCGTGCCCGAGGAGATCGCGAGCACCGGCACGCTCGTCGTCGGGACCGACACGTCCTACGCCCCGGCCGAGTACATCGACGAGTTCGGCGAGGCCGCCGGCTACGACATCGACATCGCGAGGGCCGTCGCGGCAGTCCTCGGCCTGAAGGCGGACATCCAGTCTGCCGACTTCGGCGCGATCATCCCGGAGACCGGGTCGACATACGACCTCGGCATCTCGTCGTTCACCATCAACGCCGAGCGCCTGGCCGACGTCAACATGATCCAGTACTTCCAGGCCGGCGAGGCCTTCGCCGTGGAGAAGGGGAACCCCCAGCAGATCTCCGGCGGCGACCTGTGCGGCCTGACGGTCGGCGTCCAGACGGGCACGATCGAGGAGGAGGAGCTCGCCACCCTCGCGGACGACTGCAAGGCCGCCGGAAAGGAGGACATCACGCCGCTGAGCTTCGCCAAGCAGACCGACGTGACGGCGGCGCTGACAGCCGGCAAGGCCGACATCATGTACGCGGACTCCCCGATCATCGCCCACGCGATCCTCGAGGAGGCCGGCCGGCTGGAGCAGCTCGGTGAGGTGTTCGCGAGCGCCCCGCAGGGCATCGTCGTCGCGAAGGACGACCAGGCCCTCGCCGGCGCGGTCCAGAAGGCCATGCAGAAGCTCATCGACAGCGGCGACTACGGCCGGATCCTCACCGGTTGGGGCACCCAGGCCGGCGCCGTCACCACCGCCGACCTCAACCCCGCGGCCGGCTGAGCCTCGGGCGGTCACCAGAGCGGACGCCTCGGGGCGGTCACCAGAGCGGACGCCTCGGGGCGGTCACCAGAGCGGACGCCTCGGGGTCGTCACCGGGGCTGACGCCTGCGCGGTCGTCAGACATGGAAAAGGGCCCCTCGGAGTAAGCGTCCGAGGGGCCCTTCCGTGACCGTAGGCCGATGGCCTCCGGCGAACCGGCGACCGACGCCGCGCTGACGGTGCGGCTACGTCCCGACACCCGGTGCGTCACCTGCTCGCGCTCCCCCGAGGGGGCTCCCAAGCCGGCGACCCGCCGCGGGCGGGACGACTACGATCTACCACCCGGTCCGTAGCAACCCTCGCGTCGTCATCCGCGAGTCGTCGGGTCTCCCCTCCGATGTGGTCGCCCGTTCTCCGGCCGGCCCGAGCTCGACAGCCTGTCCCCGCCGGTTTCTGTCGCCCCCGAGGGGGTTCCGTCTTCGCCGGGCTCCGATGCCCCGAGAGGCTCCGGTGCCTGAGGTTCCGGTCTCGTCCGGTTCTGCGTCGGTCGGCGGTTCCTTCGCCCCCGGAGAGGTTCCGTCACCGGCCGGCTTCAGCTCCCCGGAAGGGGCCCTTCACCTGCGGTTCTCGATCTGTCGATCTCGATGTGAGATTTCTAGTCCTGCCCCTCGACCCCCCGCAAGGGCTTCGGGAGGCTTTCTTTATCCACCGTTGACCCCACAGGGTCGTCCACAGGTTCACCTGCGGAAACGTGCTGTTAACACAGGCCTGTGGACGAAATTTGTGGATGAGTGGTGTGGCGTTCACCCGTCCGCCGGGTCGTCGCCGGTACCGTGGCACCAGGTGAAGGCCCCTCGGAGTAAGCGTCCGAGGGGCCTTTCCCTTTGAATGGGTGGATGGACCTCGAGGCCGTCCACGGCGACATCACGACGCAGGACGTCGACGCGATCGTCAACGCCGCGAACTCGGGCCTGCTGGGCGGCGGCGGTGTCGACGGCGCGATCCACCGGGCGGCCGGGCCGTCGTTGCTCGCCGCGTGCCGGGAGCTGCGGCGCACGACGCTCCCGGACGGGCTGCCCGTCGGTGACGCCGTCGCCACGCCGGGGTTCCTGCTGCCGGCCCGCTGGGTGATCCACACCGTCGGCCCGAACCGGCACGCCGGCCAGAGCGACCCCGAGCTGCTGGCGTCGTGCTTCAGACGGTCGTTGGAGGTGGCCGACGAGGTCGGCGCGACCCGCGTCGCGTTCCCGGCGGTGAGCGCCGGCGTGTACGGGTGGGCGATGACGGACGTCGCGCGGATCGCCGTCGACACCGTCCGGTCGGCGGCGACCCGCGTCGA
Source organism: Cellulomonas sp. P4_A2 (assembly GCF_056402515.1). Taxonomy (NCBI): domain Bacteria; kingdom Bacillati; phylum Actinomycetota; class Actinomycetes; order Micrococcales; family Cellulomonadaceae; genus Cellulomonas; species Cellulomonas sp. P4_A2. The sequence continues at coordinate 222,645 of NZ_JBFUHG010000004.1, read as the reverse complement.
GGTCGTGCGGTTCGTGCTCTTCTCCGCCGAGGCGCGCGCCGTGTTCGAGGACGCGATCGGCTGAGCGATCAGGCCGCGTCGAGCTCGACCAGCTCCTCCGGTCCGAGCAGCAGGTCCGCGGCGAGCACGGAGTCCTGGATGGACTCGGGCCGCGAGGCGCCGGGGATCGGGATGACGACAGGCGCCTTCGAGAGCTCCCAGGCCAGGGCCACCTGCTGCGGGCTCACGTGGTGCGCCTCCGCGACCCGCTGGAACGCGTCGAACCGCGACCCCAGCCCACCGGCGCGGCCGATGCCACCGAGCGGGCTCCAGGGCAGGAACGCGAGGCCCAGCTCGGCGCACAGCTCGAGCTCCGGCTCCGACGAGCGGAACGCCGGCGAGAACTGGTTCTGCACGGAGACCAGCCGGCCGCCGAGCACCTCCTGCGCGAGCCGGATCTGGTCGGGGTTCGCGTTGGAGATGCCCGCGAGCCGGATCTTGCCCGCGTCCAGCAGCTCGGCGAGCACGCCGACCGAGTCGGCGTAGGGGATGCGCGGGTCGGGGCGGTGGAACTGGTACAGGCCGATCGCGTCCACGCCGAGCCTGCTCAGGGAGTCCTCGACCGCCTGCCGCAGGTGCTGCGGGGAGCCGTCGACGTACCAGCTGCCGTCGCCGGGACGCAGGTGACCGCCCTTCGTCGCGACGAGGACGTCGGAGGTGTCGCCACCCCAGGTGCGCAGCCCTTCGGCGATGAGCGACTCGTTGTGCCCCACCTCGTCGGCGTGCAGGTGGTAGGCGTCGGCGGTGTCGATCAGTGTGACGCCGGCGTCGAGGGCGGCATGGATGGTGGACAGGGAGCGGTCGCGGTCCGGCCGGCCCTCGATCGACATCGGCATGCCGCCGAGTCCGATGGAGCTGACCTTCACGTTTCCGAGCAGTCGTGTGCGCATGGACCCATCACAGCTGGATCCGGCGCGGCCCGCATCCCCTCCAGGTGCGGACCGCGCCGGATCTGCTTGCTCAGGCGACGGGGACCGGCGCCTCCTCAGCAGGGATCGCGGGGGCAGGGTCGGGCTTGCGGGCCAGCGAGCTGGGCCACCACATCATCTTGCCGATGTCGAGGTTCAGCGCCGTGACCAGCACGGACCGGACGACGAGGGTGTCGAGCAGGACGCCGAGCGCCACGGCGAACCCGATCTCGGCGAACGCCACCAGCGGCAGCGTGCCGAGCACCGCGAACGTGCCCGCGAGCACCAGGCCGGCCGACGTGATCACACCGCCGGTCGCCGCCAGGGCGACCAGCGAGCCCCGATGGTGCCCGATCCGGATGGTCTCCTCCCGGACTCTCGTCATGAGGAAGATGTTGTAGTCGATGCCCAGCGCGACCAGGAAGACGAAGACGAAGAGCGGGAAGGCTGTGTCCGCGCCCTCGTACCCGAACACGTACTTGAAGAACAGCGCGCTGATGCCGATGGCCGCGGCGAACGACAGGACGACCGTGCCGATGAGCACGAGCGGCCCGAGGACGGCCCGCAGCAGGATCATCAGGACGACGAAGACCACCAGCAGGATGATCGGGATGATCAGCTTGTTGTCGGCCACGGAGGCGCGCTGCACGTCGAGCGTGATGGCGCTGGTGCCTCCGACAAGGGCGTCGGCGTCGGGCACGGCGTGCACCGCGTCCCGGACCCGGTCGACGGTGTCGTAGGCGTCCTGGCTGTCGGGGGCGGACGTCAGCGTGCCCTCGATGTAGGTGACGCCGTTCTTGTCGCCCAGCGGCTGCACGCTGCCGGGGTCGATGCCCTCGACGTCCGCGAAGACGGCGACGACGTCGCTCGCCTGGTCGGTGTTCGCGATGACCACCACGGGGGAGCCGGCTCCGCCCGGGAAGTGTGCCGCGAGGACCTTCTCACCGGCGATCGAGGGCTGCTCGGACGTGAACGACCCCTCGTTGCTCAGGCCCGTCGCGTTGAGCGCGACGACGCCGAACCCCGCGATGATCAGCAAGAGCGACGTGACGACCCAGGTGCGACGCGGGCGGCGCTCGATGCGGGTGCCGACCCGGGACCAGAAGCCGTGCTCCGACGGCTCCGAGTCACCGAGCTTCGGCGCACGAGGCCAGAACACCCAGCGACCGCAGGTGACGAGCAGCGCCGGCAGGAGCGTGAGCATGACGACCACGGCGACGACGATGCCGATGGCCGCGACCGGGCCGAGGCCGGCGGTGGAGGCGATCGAGGCGAAGAGCAGGACGAGCATCGAGATGGCGACGGTGGCGCCGCTGGCGATGATGGCCGGGCTGGCGCGGTGCAGGGCGAGCGCCATCGCCTCGTGCCGGTCGCCGTGCTTGCGCAGCTCTTCTCGATATCGAGCCGTCAGCAGCAGCGCGTAGTCGGTCCCGGCGCCGAACACGAGAACCGTGAGGATGCCGGCGCTCTGCGCGTTCACGGTCAGGCCGGCGTTGTCGGCGAGCAGGTAGATGATGGCCTGCGAGACCGTGAGCGCGACACCTGCCGAGATGACGGGCAGGAGCCACAGGATCGGGCTGCGGTAGGTGAGCAGCAGGATGATGATGACGACGGCGGCGGCGGAGAACAGCAGGGTGCTGTCCAGCCCCTCGAACGCCGCGGACGAGTCCGCGGCCGCGCCCGCCGGGCCGGTGATGTAGACGCTCATCCCGTCGGCGCCGTCCTCCGCGGTGGCGCGCAGGTCGGCCACCGCGTCCGCGGCCAGGTTCCAGCCGTCGCTGCCGAGGTCGAGCGGGACGATGATCTGGGCCGCCTCCCCGTCCTCGGACGGGATCGGCCCGACGACCTCGCCGTCCAGCGTCTCGAGCGAGCCGAACTCCTTGGCGTCGGCGGCCGCGGCGGCCAGGTCGGCCTCGGTGAGGCCGCCGTCGCGCTGGTAGACGATCACGGCGGGGATCGTGTTGGACGAGACGAAGCCGCTGGCGACGTCGAGGACCTGGGTCGACTCGGCGCTCTGCGGCAGCCAGGACTTGGCGTCGTTGCTCTGGGCGTCGGTCAGCTTGCCCGCGAGAGGGCCGAGCACGGCGACGACGGCGAGCCAGAACGCGATGATGACGAACTTGACGTAGCGGTGGGTGATCCATCCGGCGACGTGGGCCATGGGAAATCCTCTGGTGGGGTTTTGTCGACGACGACTAGGAGGTGCGGCCAGCGCGCCTGGTGATACCGGCGTCTCGGCCGTGCTGTTCGAATCCTAGGATTCCGACAGTTCCCCGACCAGGGATATAGGGGATACCCCCGAGTCGACCCTCAGGCAGCCCCTAAGGTTCCTCTCAGGAAAGGGCTTTCACCGCACTGGCCACGTCGTTCTCGTCGTTCCAGACGTGGAATGCGAGGCGGACGCCACCACCCCGGCCCGCCGTCCGACAGCCGTGCTCGGCCAGGCGGGCCCGCACGGACCCGGACGCGTCGTCCGGCACGCGGACGATCGCGCTGTCCGACGCCTCGAGCCCGATGCCCGTGCGGAACGCGTTCGCGAGCGAGACGTCGTACGCGTGCACGGCGTCCCGGTCGGCCGCCGCGAACGCCTCCAGCGCCGGTGCCGCGCCCACCCAGGACAGCCACGCGGGCGAGACGTCGAACCGCCGCGCGTCGTCGGCGAGCGTCATCGACGGTCCGTAGACGCTGCCCCAGATGTCCTTGCCCGCGTACCAGCCCGCGCTCGTCGGACGCAGCTCGACGTCCGGGCGCACGGTCAGGAACGCGGTGCCGCGGGGCGCGCTCAGCCACTTGTAGGCGGCGCACACGGTCACGTCGTACGCGCCGGCGTCGACGGGCAGCCACCCGGCGGCCTGCGTGACGTCGCAGACGGTGCGCGCGCCGTGGGCCGCGGCGGCGTCGCGCACCGCGTCCGGGGCGACGCGTCCGTCGCGGGACTGCACCAGGGAGTACGCGACGACGTCGGTGGTCGGGCGGATCTCGTCGGCGAGCCGGTCCAGCGGGACGTGGCGCACCGTGATGCCGCGGTCGGCGTGCACCTCGAACGGGAACGTCACGGACGTGAAGTCGCGCTCGACGGCCAGCACCTGCGCCCCGTCGGGAAGACTGGCCGCCACGAGACCGACCAGGACGCTGGCCTGGGCGCCGATCGCGACCGACTCCGGTCCGACACCGACGATCCGGCCGTAGGCGGCCCGGCTCGCGGCGACGGTCTCGTCGTAGGCGGGGAGGTCGGCCTTGCCGGCCTGCCACGTGTCCAGCCCGTCGCGCATCGCCTCGACGGTCGCCCGGGACGGCAGCCCGCAGGTCGCTGCGTCGAGGTAGCCGGGCACGGGCGCGAACGAGGCGCGGAGCTGGTCGAGGTCCATGCTGTCGATGCTCCGTCGTGCACCGTCCGCAGACAATGGCCACTTCGGGACGAGCGGCTATGCCCGCCGGGTGGACACCGTGATCGTGAACTTCGCGTCGCGGGAGACCTGACGCGTGGGCCCGACGGTCCGTTCGAGCGCGGGCCGGTATTGCAGGTGCGAGTTCCAGACCGTCCACAGCTCGCCGCCGGGCCGCAGGATGCGCGCGGCCGCGTCGAACAGCTTGTGGGCGACGCCGGTGTGCACGCCCGCGCCCACGTGGAACGGGGGGTTGAGCACGACGAGGTCGACGCTCGCGTCCGGGACCGATGCGGCCGCGTCGTCCTGCAGGACGCTGACCTGCGCGGCGACGCCGTTCGCCTCCGCCGTCGCTGCGGCCGACGCGACGGCCGCCGCGGAGTCGTCCGTCGCGATCACGCCGACCGACGGCCGGCGGGTCGCCAGCACGGCCGCGAGCACCCCGGTGCCGCAGCCGAGGTCGACGGCGGTCGTCGCGTCCGGGAGCGCCTGGTCGAGCACGCCGAGCAGCGCCCGGGTGCCGACGTCGATCCGGGTCCCGGCGAACGCCGACCCGTGCGCGCACACGGTCAGCCCCAGGTCGTCGTGCCGCTGCGAGACCGGCCACGTCGACGGGGGCCCTTCCAGCGGGCGCGACGCGACCAGCACGCGGGACTTCTGCCGGGCGAGCTGCGGCTCGACGACGGCGAACCAGCGCCCCAGCACGTCGTTCATCGCCAGCGTCATGTGCTTGATCCGCCCGCCCGCGAACAGGCGCACCCCCGGGTCGGCGTGGGCCGAGACCAGCGCGGCGATCTCGTCGAGCGCGTCGAGCGACCGGGGGAGCTGCAGGAGGACGACGCGCGCTCCGCCGAGCGTCGTCGCGTCGAGAGGCCCGGACGTGTAGGTCCCGACGAGCCCGGTGCGCTCCGCGTTCGCGGCGAGCGCCCGCTCCGCCGAGCGCAGGTCCTGGTGCGTGCGCACGCCCCGGGCGCCGTGCAGCGCGACTGCACCGAGCGTGAGCGCCCCGTAGCGGTCACCGACCACGACCACGCCGTCGGTTGCGGTGGCCAGCGCCGGTCCTGCCTCGTCGAGGAGGAGCCGGTCGGTCGCGTCGACCGCGACCAGCTCCGGGCCCTCGACGTCGGGCCAGCGCCGCAGCGCGTCGAGCGTGAACTCAGGCATCGCTCCCCCGTGTCGTGTGTCTGTCCGGGTGACGCTATCCGACGGGGGTCAGGGCACCAGGCTGAGCCCGCCCGCACGGACGTGTCGGCCCGACCTGCAGGAATCAGCCGATCGTGGCGAGCCAGTCCTTGACGGCCTGGGCGACGGCGCCGTTGTTGGACGGCGAGTGCGTCCCGGGCACGAGCACCAACGTGAGCGGCCCCGGGATCGTGGCCAGATGCGTGCGGAGCTCGTCGGGCGTGCCGAACGGGTCGCGCTCTCCCGAGACCGCGAGGACCGGGAGGTTCAGCGAAGCCAGGTGGGCGGTGCGCAGCTGGTCGGGCCGGCCGGGCGGGTGCAGCGGGTAGGACAGCAGGACGAGGCCGGCGGCGGGCTGACCCTCCGCGACGGCCATCGAGCACATCCGTCCGCCGAACGACCGGCCACCGAGGACGATCTGGTCGGGCTCGACGCCGAGCGCCTCGGCCATCGCGGAGGCGGTGGACCGCACGTGCGCGACCGCCACCGGCGCGCGCTCGGGCGCCCGGCTGCCCGACGCCCGGTTGGGGAAGTCGACGCGCAGGACCGGCAGCGGCTCGAGCGCCTCCTCGACCGCGACCAGCGGCGGGCTGTCACGGCCGGCGCTCGCGCCGGGGGTCAGCAGCAGTCCGGCGACGCTCACAGGCCGAGCACCGACCGGATCGTGCGGACCACGCCGTTGGCCGTGTTGGCCGGCGCGACGAACCGTGCGTGCGCCCGGACCTCGGGGTGGGCGTTGTCCATCGCGAACGACCACGCGGCCGCGTCGAGCAGGCCGACGTCGTTGAAGTAGTCGCCGAACGCCATGGTCTGCTCGCGCGTCACGCCGAGGGTGTCCTGCACGTGCCGCAGGGCGAGGCCCTTGTCCGCGACCGCGTTCATGACGTCGACCCAGTGCTTGCCGGAGACCACCGCGCCGTCGAAGTGCGCGAGCAGCGGCCCGGCGCCCTCGTCGACGAGACCGAAGTCGTGGACGGCGACCTTGAGGATCTCGTCCTCGACCGCGAGCAGGTCGTCCACGTGCTCGAAGAGGGCGTAGTACGGGCGCACCTGCGACAGGAACGCCTCGTCGGTCCGCTCGACGTAGGCCGAGCGCTTGCCGCACAGGACGGTGCCGACGTCGAGGTGCGTGGCGTCTCGCAGAACCTGGATCGCGTCACGCGCGACCGAGAGCGGGAGCGTCTCCGAGCTCACCTCGACGTCGTCGCGGACCACGTACGCGCCGTTCTCCGCGATGTAGACGAGCTCCGGGCGGCCGATCTGCCGACGCAGCGCGGCGAACTGGCGGCCGCTCGCGGGACACAGGGCGATCCCACGGGAGGCGAGCTCGTCGAGCAGCGGCCAGAACTCGTCGTGGATCTGCTTGTCGTCGTCGAGCAGGGTGCCGTCCATGTCGACGGCGATGAGCCGGATGTCGGGGACGTGGCTGAACGACGGGGGATCGTGGACCTGTTGTGGGAAGACTTGTGTCACGGGGTCGATTCTCTCAGGCCGCCTCGCGGGCCAGGTGCTCGACGGTGGCGGTCATGGCCCGCAGGCCGGTCTCGACGTCCGCGAGGCTGACGGACTCGTCGGGGTGGTGGCTGATCCCGTCGGGGTTGCGCAGGAAGAGCATGCCGACGCCCGTGACCGCCCCGATCGCCATCGCGTCGTGGCCCGCGCGGCTGAACATGGTCGGTGCCTCGCCGCTGCCGAGGTCCTCGATACCCGCGCGCACGACGTCCTGCAGGAGCCCGTCGCACCAGACCGCGGGAGCCTCGTGGATCTGCTTCGAGGTCCACGTGAGCCCGCGCCTGCCAGAGATCCGGTCGATCTCCCGGGAGATGTCCGCCCACACCCGGTCCCGGTCGTCGTCGTGCTCGCCGCGCAGGTCGACGGTCAGCCGTGCCTCGCCCGGCACCACGTTGACCGCGCCGGGGAAGGTCTCCAGCCGCCCGACCGTGCCGACGATGTGGTGCTCCGCCCGGCAGATCCGCTCGACGGCCAGCGTGGCCTCCGAGGCGCCGAGCAGAGCGTCGTGCCGGTCCTCGTAGCGGGTGCCGCCCGCGTGCCGGGCCTCGCCGAGGATCTGCACGGAGAACCGGCGCGCGCTGGCGATCGACGTCACGACGCCGAGCGGCCGGTTCGACCGGTCGAGGTCGGGGCCTTGCTCGATGTGGGCCTCGAGGTAGCCGGCCAGGGTCGACGGCTTGCGCGCTGCGGCGTCGATCCGCCCGGGGTCCAGCCCGAACTCCCGGAACGCGGTCTTGAGCGACGTCCCGTGCTCGTCGGTGAGGTCCCACCAGGCGGGGTTCCACTGCCCGGCCATCGCGGAGCTGCCGAGCAGCGCGGTGCCGAAGCGTGCGCCCTCCTCGTCCCAGAACGCGACGACGTCGAGGCCGAACCTGAGCGACGACGCGCGCGGCTTCAGGAGGCGCACCACCTCGATCGCCATGAGCACGCCGAGGATCCCGTCGTACCGGCCGGCGTCGCGGACGGTGTCGAGGTGCGAGCCCAGCAGCAACGACGGCGCCTCGGGGTCCTTCCCGTCCAGGTGCCCGTTGAGGTTGCCGGCCTCGTCCTGCCACGTGTCCAGCCCGACCTCACGCATCCAGCGGGACGCGAGGCGGTTGACGCGCGCGTGCTCGGGCGAGAGGTAGACGCGCTCGATCCCGCCCTCCATCGAGGAGTAGCGGGCGAGCTCGTCGCACCGCGCCATGATCCGTCGCGCAGCGTTCCCAAACTCAGCGTCCCCGAACACAGCCTCCTCGAACATCAGCCCCACGCCTCGTACGCCGCGTCCACGCCGCCGCCGGCGGGCACGGACGCACCGTGGCGCCGCAGCACCTGCTCGAGCGCGGCGAGGGTGGTGAGCACCGTGTCCAGGCGCGCGTTGGTGCCCATGGTCCCGATCCGCCAGACGCGCCCGTGCAGCGGCCCGAACGACGTGCCGATCTCGATGGAGAAGTCGTCGAGCATGTCGGCGCGCACGGCGTCGCCCTCGACGACGTCCGGGATGTACACGGCCACGACGTTGTTCATCTTGTGCTCGAGCGACCCGAACACCGCCAGACCCATCCCCTGCACGCCCGCCAGCATGGCGCGGCCGGCTCGCTCGTGCCGGTCGATCACCGCCTGGCGACCCTCCTCGAGGATCACGCGCGCACACTCGTGGGCGCCGTAGAGCATGGTCGTCGCCTCGGTGTGGTGGTTGAGCCGCCGGGGACCCCAGTAGTCGAGGATCATGCCGAGGTCGAAGTAGTTGGAGTGCACGGGCTCGCCGGTGTCCTCGTCGGACTCGTCGCGGATCCCCGCCTCGATCCGGGTACGGCTGCGGATCTCCGCCACGGCCCGGTCGGACAGGCTGATCGGCGCGCTGCCCGACGGACCGCTCAGGCACTTCTGCAGCCCGGCCGTCGCCGCGTCCAGGCCCCACGCGTCCATCTCGAAGGCGTTGCCGCCCAGCGAGGCCGTCGCGTCCGTGTAGAACAGCACGCCGTGCTTCGCGCAGATCGCGCCCAGCTCGTCGAGCGGCTGGTTCATGGTCGTGGACGTGTCACCCTGCACGATCGCGAGCAGATGGGGCTTCACCTTCGTGATGGCGTCCTCGATCGCCGACGGCGTGAACACCTGGCCCCACTCGACCTCGATGGTGTGCACCTCGGCCTGCGCGCGCAGTGCGATCTCGGCGAGCAGGTGCCCGAACCGGCCGAACACCGGCACCAGGACGCGCTGGCCCGGGCGCACGAGCGACACGATCGCCGCCTCGATCCCCGCCCGCGACGTGCCGTCGACCAGCATCGTCGCCTCGTTCGTCGTCGAGAAGATCTGTCGGTACAGCGCCTGCGTCTCGTTCATGTACCCCGTCATGACCGGGTCGTACTGGCCGACGAGCGGCGTGGACATCGCCCGCAGCACGCGCGGGTCGGCGTTGACCGGCCCCGGGCCCATGAGCAGTCGGGGAGGCGGGTTGACCGGGCGTGTCATGCGAGTTCTCCAGACGTGAGGCGGCGCGCGTGGCGCACCAGGGACAGGTCGCTCCCGCGAGGGCCGAGGAGGCACACACCGACCGGTGCGACGCCGAGGGGGCTGTCGACCCGCAGCGCCGGGACGCTCAGCGCGGGCAGCCCGGCGATGCCGGCCAGCGCGGTCATCCGCAGGGTCGCGGCGCGGACGTCCTCGAGCGGGGCGTTGCGCGCTGGTGCGGGGCCGGGAGTGGTGGGCAGGACGAGGACGGCATCGGCGACGAGGGACCGCACGAGCTTCGCGTACACGGCGAGCTGCTCGCGCCCGTCAGCCTCCTGCCCGGGCGTGACGGCCGACGCGATCGCGAACCGTGCGCGGACGTCCGGACCGGTCGCGTCGGGGTGGTCGGTGACCCACTGGCCGTGCGTGCGCCAGGCCTCGGCAGCCTGGACCACGCGGAACGTCTCGTACCAGTCGTCGAGGGGGCCGACGTCCACGAGCTCGGTGTCCCGCCCGTCGCACCAGGCCTCGAACGCCGCACGCGTCGCCGGTTCGGCGGCCTCGAGGGCCTCGCGCGGGATGCGCAGCAGGTCGGGCAGCGTCGGCTCCTCGTGCGCACCCACGTCCGCAGGCTCGTCGACCGCCGACTCCAGGCACCACGACGCGACCGTCTCGAGCGTCGCGCCGTCGCGGGTCAGCCAGCCGACCGTGTCGAAGCTCGGCGCGAGCGAGACCATCCCCTGCCGGGGCACCAGCCCGTGTGTCGTGCGCAACCCCCACAGGCCCTGGTAGCTGGCCGGGACGCGGATCGAGCCGGCGGTGTCGCTGGCCAGCCCGACGTCCGCCTGCCCGGTGGCGACCGCGGTCGCCGGCCCGCTCGACGACCCGCCCGGCAGCGCGCCCGGCACCGCCCCGTTGACCGGGGTGCCGTAGTGCGCGTTGGTGCCGGCGATCGAGTAGGCGAGCTCGTCTGTGCGGGCCAGGCCGCGGATGGAGGCGCCGCCGCGCAGGAGGTCGAGCACGACCGGTGCGTGCTGACGCTCGCGCTCCGCGTCGTGCAGCCAGGTCGGGTTGCCCGCCCCGATCCGGTAGCCCTTGATCGCGAACAGGTCCTTGACCGCGACCCGCAGCCCCAGCAGCGGACCCTCGAACGCGCCCTGGTAGAGCGGGTCGCCGACCGTGCGCCAGACGGACTTGTCGAAGCTCGCGGTCCGCCCGGTGACGTGTGCGGCGATGATCCGCCACCGTCCGTCGGCCCGCTGCCACACCTGCGTCTGCAGCCCGGTGCCGCCGCCGACGTAGCGGCTCGTCGCGACGATCAGCCAGCAGTCGTCGGCGAGCTGCCGGGTCTCGACGCGATCCAGGCTTCGCGGAGCGACGCCGCCGCGGCCGCTGCGGAACGCGCGGATGGCGTCGTGGCCCACGAGCAGCCCGGCGGCGTCGCCGCGCATCGTCTGCGGCCCCGGGGCGAACGAGTCGTCGAGGACGGCGACGTCGTCCGTCCCGATGGCGGTCTCGTAGGCCTCGAAGGCCGTCCAGAGGTCGGCCGGAACGTCCCTCACAGGGTCACCTCGTCGAAGTCGGCCACGCGGATCCGGGCGTGCACGCCGCACACCAGGTCGACCACCTGGGAGATGTCGAAGTCCGTCGCGGCGGACAGGTACGCGTAGGCCAGGTGCTCGTCCATGCCCCAGCGTGCCTGCAACAGCGCGATCGCGGCGCGGACGCAGCGGCGCATGGCCTCGCCGAGGTCCTTGTCGAGGCCCGTCGGCACGAGGTACTCGTCCGTCAGGACGAGCGGTCCGTCGAGAACGCCGAACTGCGTCGCCGCGACGTCCGCGGTCACCACGTCGAACCGCAGCGTGGCCCGCAGCGACGCCTCCAGGGCCGTCAGCGCGACCTCCCCGTCGCCCTGCGCGAAGTGCGGGTCGCCGACGTAGGCGAGGGCGCCGGGCACCTGCACGGGGAGGTAGAGGGTGGCGCCGACCTGCAGCAGGTTGATGTCGATGTTGCCGCCGTGTGCACCGGGCGGGACCGAGTGCGGCCTGGCAGAGCCGGCCGCCGCGACGCCCATGATCCCCAGGAACGGCGCGAGAGGGAACGCGATGTCGCGCGCGCCGCCCTCGACGACCGGGAGCCGCCCGTGACCCTCGACGACCGGCGTGAAGACGCTGACCTCGCCGTCGCCGCGCGGCAGCTCGCCGGCCAGCGCGCCACGCCCGTGCCGGTTCGAGATGACGCCGTACGGGACGCGGGGCGTGGTCTCCAGGACGGTGATCGCGAGCAGGTCGCCGGGCATCGCACCCTCGACGAAGATCGGGCCGGTGACGATGTGCGGGCCGTCGTCCGGTCCTCGCTCCAGGGCGGCGACGATCTCGATCGCGTCCGCCAGGACGTCCTCGGGCGCGATCCCGTGGCCCGTGAAGTACGCCAGCGGGTCGCTGCCCTGGTCCGCGAGCAGGCCCTCGTGCGACACGGTGTCGATGGTCACCGTGTCGCCGTCGGCGATGCGCAGGACGGGCTCGTCGGCGCCGCAGGGGAGCCGGCCCCAGAGCACCGTCGACGGTGTCGACGGCAGGTAGGTGGCCGACGTCACCAGGCCCTCGCCGGGCTGCAACGTTGCACTCATCGGGCCCCGCCCCCCACCATGACGCCGTGAAGACATGGGACGACGGGCGCCGACACCTGGTGCTGATGCTGGCACTGACGTTCACGACGGGCATCGTCGACGCGGTCGGCTACCTGGGCCTGGACCGCGTGTTCACGGCGAACATGACCGGCAACGTGGTCATCCTCGGCATGGCGCTCGTGGGCGGCGACGACCTGCCGGTGCTCGGCCCGCTCATCGCGCTCGGTGCGTTCCTCGCGGGTGCCGCGCTCGGCGGCCGGGTGCTGCGGACCTCGCCCGCGGGCTGGTCGCACCGCACGAGCCTGACGTTCATCGCGACCGGTGTGCTCGCCGTCGGGCTGGGCGTCGCGGCCGTGATCGCACCACCCGTGCAGGGGCAGGTCTGGGCCCTGGTCGTGACCGGTCTGCTCGCCGTGGCGATGGGCCTGCAGGCCGCGACCGCGCGCCGGCTGGCCGTGAAGGACGTGACCACCGTGGTCGTCACGAGCACGCTGACCGGCCTCGCCGCAGACTCCCGCCTGGCGGGCGGGACGGGTGACGGCTGGGCGCGCCGCTCCCTCGCGGTCGGCCTGATCCTGGTCGGCGCTGCCGTCGGGGCGCTGCTGCTCAAGGCGGGCGGCGAGCGCGGGGTCGGCGTGGGGATGCTGGTGGCGGGGGTGCTCGCGCTGGTCACCGCGGGTCTGGGGCACCGGCACCGGGAAGCCTGAGCGCTCAGGCACGGGCGGCCTCCGGCAGGAGCGTCCGGCCTGCTCCCGGGCGGGCGACGGCACCGTCTCGCACGATCGGTTCGCCGTGCAGCCAGACGGTCCGCGCGACGCCCGCGACGGTCGCGCCGTCGTAGGGCGACACCGGGTTCTTGTGCTCGAGGGCGTGCACGTCGACCAGCCACTCGTCGTCGGATGCGAACGCGACCAGGTGCGCCGGGGCACCGTCCTGGATCGAGCCGGCAGCCAGTCCCGCCACGCGTGCCGGGCCGGTCGTGAAGAGCGGAAGGATCGCGTCGAGCGGCAGCCCGCGTCGGCGCGCCTCCGTCCACACCACGGTGAACCCCAGCTGCAGACCGGCGATGCCGCCCCAGGACAGGCCGAAGTCGCCGTCGCCCACGCTCTTCACGTCGACCGTGGCCGGGGAGTGGTCCGAGACGATCGCGTCGAACGTTCCGTCCAGCACCGCCTGCCACAGCAGGTCCTGGTTGGCGCCATCGCGGATGGGCGGGCAGCACTTGAACTGGGTGCCGCCGGCGGGGACGTCCTCGGCGCGCAGGGTCAGGTAGTGCGGGCAGGTCTCGACGGTGAGCGGCAGCCCCTCGGCCCTGGCGGCGCGGACGAGGTCGAGGGAGTCGGCCGCCGAGACGTGCAGGATGTGCGCGCGGGCACCGGTCCGGCGCATCGCCTCGATGACGTGTGCGATCGCCTCGCGCTCGGACACCGGCGGCCGGGAGGCGACGAAGTCGTCGTACGAGCGACCGTGCGCCTCGTGCAGGTGCGTCGGGTCCTCCGCGTGCACGATCAGGACGCTGCCGATCGACGCGATCTCGGCGAGGGCGGGCTCCAGGAGGTCGGCCGGCAGGTACGCGAACTCGTCCACCCCCGAGGGCGCCAGGAACGCCTTGAACCCGCGGACGCCCGCGTCGTGCAGGGCCTGCAACGAGCCGAGGTTGCCCGGGACCGCCCCGCCCCAGAACGCCACGTCGACGGTCAGCTTGCCGTCGGTCGCGTCCTTCTTGGCCTCCAGCGCCTCGACCGTTGTCGTGGGCGGGATCGAGTTGAGCGGCATGTCGACGATCGTCGTGACGCCGCCCGCGGCGGCCGCGCGGGTGGCCGACGCGAACCCCTCCCAGGCGGTGCGCCCCGGCTCGTTGACGTGCACGTGCGAGTCGACCAGACCCGGCAGGAGGACCTGGTCGTCGGGGAGCGTGACCGGGTCGTCGCAGGGCGCGTCGAACGGCAGGACCGCCGTGATCACACCCCCGCTGACCTGCACCTGGGCAGGCTGGAAGACTCCGTCCACCCAGGCACGCTGCGCGCGCACGACAAGATCAGGCATGCGTCCTCCTGGTGTGTCTACCGGATCCCATCAGGCTATGGCCACAGTGCCTCAAGGGGTGTTTCCGACGTATTTCCCACGACGGGAGACGTCCGCCGGGCCGGATCTCGAACCCGGACAGCAGGCCGGCCCGTCCTCATCGACCGTCGGGCGGCACTCGTCGACGATCCGAGCCAGCGCGTTCGGGTCGTCCTCCAGAGACAGGATCGGCACCGTCTCGCGCGACTTCCCCGACGAGCACGTCGTCCTGCGCCCCGGCGACACCATCTCCTGCGCCTGCGGGACGCCCCACCGGCTGTCCAACCAGTCCGCCGACGTCACCGTCGGGACCTGGGTGATCGTGCACCCGACCGGCTGACCCCACGACGGAGAACCGGGCAGGCTGCCCGGCCCTCCGCTCGATCCGTGGGTGTGTCAGTGGCCGTGCCGGGCGAGGCTGACCGTCCACACCTCTCCGCCGAGCGTGACGACGTACGCCGTGCCGCGGATGATCTGGAACGACACGGGTTGGTTCAGACCGTCGGCGACGAGGTCGAGGGAGCCGTGCCGGCCCACCTTGAACAGCTGTCCGGTGTTCGGCGACGCGGGAGATCCCGCCTCGCCGCCCAGAGGCCATTCGCCCTGCGCCAGCGCATAGAGGTCGTGCCACCGACCGGCCTCGACGTCGACCATCAGCGGCGCACCGGCGGCGACCGGTGACGCACTGGTCGACCGCTTGCCGAAGCTGACGACCTTGCCGTCCTGAGGCAGGTGCGGCAGAGGGCCGGCCTCCGCCATGTAGACCGTCGAGCCGACCACGGCCAGCCCGGTCGGGACGATGTTGCCGAACGCCATCCGCACGGAGACGGAGCCGTCGAGGCCCACCTGGTACACCCTGTTCAGGTGGCCGTCGGTGACCAGGAAGCCACCCTTGAAAGGCTCGAAGGCGTACTGCACGCCTGTCGGCACGAAGAAGTCGGTGGCGGGCGGGTTGGCCGCGGCGAAGGTGCCGATGTCGACGACCAAGGTCGACGTCGTCGGGCCGTCGATCCGGTAGATGCCGTCGAGGAAGGTTCCGCCGACGTCGTCGCTGACGAACGTGACCAGCGCGTACGCAGTGCCGTTCAAGAACGCCACGTCGAAGGCGCCGCCGAACGCGCCGCTGATGGCGACGTTCGTCGGCAGCCCGCTGGCGAACGTCGTGACCGCGCCCGTGCGGGGGTCGATCCGGGAGATCTCGCCGACGGACGGCTCGGTCACGTACAGCGCACCGTCGGGGCCGACAGTGCTGCCGAACCCCCCGGACAGGCCGCTGGCCAGCAACGTCACGTCCGGCGCGGGTGGCGGTCGGTGTGCGCTCGCCGCGGATGGCGTGAGAACCAGCAACAGCGCGGCGGACAGCAGGACAAGACGTCGACGGGGACCCATGGGGACCCCTCCCCTCAGGAGCAGCTGCGAGTCGTTCGGGTTCGGGCCGCACGGTGCGTCGTTCACCCCGTGCACCCGGGACGTTTCTCCGGCGCTCATCGACGCTAGACCGGTCGCTCGACGGCGACGAGCCCCGCGATACCCGCGTGATACCGACCGGGTCGGGCCCCGGAGGGAGTACTCCGTCACGCCCCTGGCGAACACGGGCAGTCAGGGCACCACCTCGCCGTTAGCATCGAACAACGCCGCTCGTAGGCCCCCGGTGCGCCAGCCCGGGGATCGGTGGGCACGCAGCTCGTGAGGAGTGCACATGTTCGAGAGATTCACGGACCGAGCCCGTCGCGTGGTCGTCCTTGCCCAAGAAGAGGCACGGATGCTCAACCACAACTACATCGGCACGGAACACATCCTCCTGGGACTGATCCACGAGGGTGAGGGTGTCGCCGCCAAGGCGCTGGAGTCGCTCGGCATCTCGCTGGAGGCCGTGCGTGCGCAGGTGCAGGAGATCATCGGCGAGGGCCAGCAGGCTCCGTCGGGCCACATCCCCTTCACCCCGCGCGCCAAGAAGGTGCTCGAGCTGTCGCTGCGCGAGGCGCTGCAGCTGGGCCACAACTACATCGGCACCGAGCACATCCTGCTCGGGCTCATCCGCGAGGGTGAGGGCGTCGCCGCCCAGGTCCTGAACAAGCTCGGCGCGGACCTGAACCGCGTGCGCCAGCAGGTCATCCAGCTCGTCTCGGGGTACCAGGGCAAGGAACCCGTCGCCGCCGGCGGTCCGCAGGAGGGTCAGCCCTCGGGCTCGGCCGTCCTCGACCAGTTCGGTCGCAACCTCACGCAGGCTGCGCGCGACGGCAAGCTCGACCCGGTCATCGGGCGCGAGAAGGAGATCGAGCGGGTCATGCAGGTGCTGTCCCGCCGCACCAAGAACAACCCGGTCCTCATCGGGGAGCCCGGCGTCGGCAAGACAGCCGTCGTCGAGGGTCTCGCGCAGGACATCGTGCGCGGCGACGTGCCCGAGACGCTCAAGGACAAGCAGCTCTACACGCTGGACCTCGGCGCGCTCGTGGCCGGCTCCCGCTACCGCGGTGACTTCGAGGAGCGCCTGAAGAAGGTCCTCAAGGAGATCCGCACCCGCGGCGACATCATCTTGTTCATCGACGAGATCCACACGCTCGTCGGTGCGGGTGCCGCCGAGGGTGCGATCGACGCGGCCAGCATCCTCAAGCCCATGCTGGCGCGTGGCGAGCTGCAGACCATCGGTGCCACGACGCTCGACGAGTACCGCAAGTACGTCGAGAAGGACCCGGCCCTGGAGCGTCGCTTCCAGCCGATCCAGGTGGCCGAGCCGAACCTGGCGCACGCCATCGAGATCCTCAAGGGTCTGCGCGACCGGTACGAGGCGCACCACCGCGTGTCCATCACGGACGCCGCCCTGGTCGCCGCCGCCACGCTGGCGGACCGGTACGTCAACGACCGCTACCTGCCGGACAAGGCGATCGACCTGGTCGACGAGGCCGGCGCCCGCCTGCGCATCCGTCGCATGACGGCTCCCCCGGAGCTGCGCGAGCTCGACGAGCAGATCGCCGAGACGCGCCGCGACAAGGAGTCGGCGATCGACGAGCAGGACTTCGAGAAGGCAGCCCGTCTCCGCGACGCCGAGAAGCAGCTCGGTCTCAAGCGCGTGGAGAAGGAGAAGGCCTGGAAGTCCGGCGACCTCGACGCGGTCGCGGAGGTGGACGAGGAGCTCATCGCCGAGGTGCTGGCGAACGCCACGGGCATCCCGGTGTTCAAGCTCACCGAGGAGGAGTCCAGCCGTCTGCTCCACATGGAGGAGAACCTGCACAAGCGGGTCGTCGGCCAGGACGCCGCCATCAAGGCGCTCTCGCAGGCCATCCGTCGTACGCGTGCGGGTCTCAAGGACCCGAAGCGTCCCGGTGGTTCGTTCATCTTCGCCGGTCCGACCGGTGTCGGTAAGACGGAGCTCGCCAAGGCGCTCGCGGAGTTCCTCTTCGGCGACGAGGACGCGCTCATCCAGCTCGACATGTCCGAGTTCTCGGAGAAGCACACGGTCTCGCGGCTGTTCGGCTCGCCCCCCGGATACGTCGGGTACGACGAGGGCGGTCAGCTCACCGAGAAGGTGCGGCGCAAGCCGTTCTCCGTGGTCCTCTTCGACGAGGTCGAGAAGGCCCACGCGGACATCTTCAACTCGCTCCTGCAGATTCTCGAGGACGGTCGCCTGACCGACTCGCAGGGCCGCGTGGTCGACTTCAAGAACACCGTGATCATCATGACCACCAACCTCGGCACCCGGGACATCGCCAAGGGCCTCATGACCGGCTTCCAGGCCGGCGGGGACCTGTCGACGTCGTACGAGCGCATGAAGTCGAAGGTCAACGACGAGCTCAAGCAGCACTTCCGTCCCGAGTTCCTCAACCGCGTCGACGACGTGGTCGTGTTCCCGCAGCTCTCCCAGCCGGAGATCTTCGCGATCGTCGACCTCATGGTCGCCAAGCTGGCCAAGCGTCTGCGCGACAAGGACATGGACATCGAGATCACGCCCGCGGCCAAGCAGCTGCTCTCGGAGAAGGGCTACGACCCGGTCCTGGGTGCACGGCCGCTGCGCCGCGCGATCCAGCGGGAGATCGAGGACGCCCTGTCCGAGAAGATCCTGTTCGGTGAGCTCAAGGCCGGTCAGCTGATCATCGTGGACGCCGAGGGTGAGGGTCTGCTGGGGGAGTTCAGCTTCCGCGGCGTCCCGCGCGGCGCGCACGTGGACGAGCCGGTCAAGGTCGGCGCGTCGGTGGGCACCCCGGGTTCGGGCACCGACCTGCCCGCGGCCCCGCCCATCTCGGCCATCGGCGACGGAGGCACGGGCACGCTGCCCGCCCTCTGACGCAGTGCTCGGTGGCGCCCCGTTCCCCCAGAGGGAGCGGGGCGTCGTCGTACCCGGACGCGACCGTCCCGCGGCCGCGCATCCCTGGCCGGGTCGGATCGATTCGACCCGGTGACGGGTGCGTGGCAGTGTGGCGGTATGCCTGGACGCCGACGTCTGCCACGTAGCTCGCCCGAGGAGCAGGGGGTGGATCCGGGGGCGCTCGCGGGAGTGGTCCGGGCCCTCACGGCGCTGCCCGAGCTCCACTCGATCATGGTGCTCCGGCACGGGTTCGTGGTGGCGGAGGGGTGGGCCGCGCCGTACGCCCCGGACCGGCTGCACGAGGTGTTCTCGCTGAGCAAGAGCGTGACGTCGACGGCGGTCGGGTTCGCGGTCGACGAGGGGCTGTTCGACGTCGACGACCTGGTGCTCGACGTCTTCGGCGACCGTGCCCCCGAGCATCCCGACGAGCACCTGCAGCGGATGCGGGTTCGGCACCTGCTGACGATGACGACAGGTCACGCCGAGGACCCGTCACCGCTGGTCTTCCCGACCGAGGGCGACTGGGTGCAGGAGTTCCTGCGGCTGCCCGTCGAGCACGAGCCGGGGACGCGCTTCGTCTACAACACGGCGGCGACGTACTTGCTGTCGGCGCTGGTGCAGCAGGCGACGGGCCAGCGGCTGCTCGACTACCTGCAGCCCCGGCTGTTCGAGCCGCTCGGCATCGAGGGCGTCACGTGGGAGCAGTCGCCGACGGGCGTCGACACGGGCGGCTACGGCCTGTCGGCGACGACCGAGGACATCGCGGCGCTCGGGCTCCTCTACCTGCAGGACGGCGTCTGGGAGGGCCGGCAGGTGCTGCCCGACGGCTGGGCGGCCGAGGCGACCCGGCTGCACGTGCCGAACGGCGACGACCCGGACAACGACTGGGCGCAGGGCTACGGGTACCAGTTCTGGCGCTGCCGGCCGGCGAACGCCTGGCGCGGTGACGGGGCGTTCGGTCAGTACATGGTCGGTCTGCCCGACCAGGACGTGGTCGTCGCGACGACCTCGGGCCGCCAGGAGATGCACGAGTACCTGCAGGTCCTGTGGGACACGCTGCTCCCGGGGCTGAGCGACGAACCGCTCGCACCGACGGACCACCGCGAGCTCGACGACGCGATCGCCGCGATGCGCCTCGACCCGCCGGCCGGCGAGCCGCGGTCCGCGACCGGAGACCGGATCAGCGGTCGGACCATCACCTTCGACGCGAACCCCGCCGGGCTGGCCACGGCCGTGCTCGAGGTGGGGGAGGACGAGGACCGGGTGACGGTCGAGCTCGGCGGGCAGCGGATCGAGGGTGCCGTCGGCCGGGGGCTGCCGGCGGTCGTGACGGCGGGCGTCGGGCACGGCTCGCCGACGATCGTGCGAGGCTCGCTGCGTCGTCGCAACCCCGAGGACGTGCTGGTCAGTGGCACGTGGACCGCTCAGGACACCTACGTGCTGACGTTGCGGTTCGTCGAGTCGCCGTTCGCGCTGACCGCGACCGTGACGGTCGACGGCGACGCGGTCACCGTTGCTCCCGTCTGGAACGCGACCTTCGGTCCGCGCGACGTCCCCCCGTTCACCGGCACCGTCAGCTGAGCTCGAGGACGGTCCACCAGCCGTCCGGGTCGCGGCCGGTGACGGTGGTGACCTCCTGCTGACCGGCCGTGAACGTGGGGTCGGAGCCCTTGTGCGAGTGCAGGAACGTGCCGGTGGGGACGTGGACGAGCCTCACGCGTGAGCCGGCGAGCCACGGGCCGGGGTGCTCGAGCTCGACGCGCCAGGTGTCCAGCGACCCGTCGTCGACCGCGCTGACCTGCTGCTGGTGCGAGATCGGCGACGGCACGCCGGACCGGCTGTGCAGCCAGCGCCCGGTCCGGTGGTGGCGCAGGCGGACGACGGATCCGTCGGCCAGGGGCACGCCGGCAGCGGTGCCGACGAGGAGCCAGCGGTCGTTCTCGTCGGAACCCTCGAAGCACGTGACCTGCTGGAGCCCGTCCGTGCCGTGGTGGGTGTACGGCAGGTCGTGCGAGTGCAGGGTCAGGCCCGTCCATACGTGGGAGAGCTTGACGGTGTCGCCGGTGGTGACGGGGGCGTTCACCGCAGGGGCGTCGCGGGTGAGCACGCGCGGGGGTCGCGGCGTGTAGTCCTGCACGAAGAACCCGCGCCAGACGTGCCCGTTGGACGCGGTCCAGTCGTGCTGGTCGGCGAGCGACGTGAGCGTGACGGGGCGGCCCGGCGTGTTGTTGTCGTAGACGGTCACGACGACCCGCCCGTCGTCCGACCGCTCGTAGCCGTACGCGACGACCTGGTGGTTGTCGCCGATCGCGCCGAGGCTGCGGGCGACGACGAGCCCGAGGACCACCGGTCGGCCACGGTCGATCGAGGCCATGACGCGTGGCAGCTCCTCCTCCTTGGTCCACCGCGCGACGCCCTTGAACACCCACGTGGGGTCGTCGGAGTGCAGAGACCAGGTGACGAACTTGGCGGCGGACCCGGTGAGGAACGAGTCGCGCAGGCGCGCGGTGAAGTGCTGCGCGAGCCAGTGGCTGTCGGGCGGGACCTTGCTGGGGGCGTACAGCGAGGAGCGCCAGGTGGGCACCGGCTGCCCCGGCAGGAAGTAGTCGAGCGCCGCGTACGCCATGCCGCCGCACCGGCCCGCCGTCGTGATCCGCGCGCCGTTCGGCAGCGTCAGGACGACATTGACGAACGCGTTGGGGAAGGCGAACCCGTGTGTTGCCGGGTCGAAGCTCCGATCCCCCTGAAGGATCGGAGCCGTCGTCGCCGTCAGGGAACCGTCAGCCCCCGTAGCTGGTCACGGTCGCGGGCTTCGTCTCCGTGCCCGACGCCTGCGGTCCCGTGCCGTTGATGACGTGGGCGAACGTGCCCTTGCCACCGAGTGAGACCGTCGACAGGGAGTGCAGCCTGACGCCCGGCGTGACCGGGACCTCGAAGCCGTTGTCGACGATGATGGTCGGGTCCGTCGTGAAGACGCAGTAGGAGCCCAGACCCCAGGCCTCGTGCGTGGTCACGTTCGACGCCACCTTGTAGGCGGCGTACCCGCGGATGCCGTCGTGCGTCCACGCCGCCGTGCTCGGCGGGTCGTACGGCAGCTCGTTCTGGAAGAAGATCGTGCGACCACGCTCGCCGTTCCAGAGCACGTTGTACTTCTGGTAGTGCTCGACGAAGAGGCCGTAGGCGTTGACGTCGTTGCCGTTCACGATCAGGCCGTAGTCGGCGACGTTGTCGGTCCAGCCGGCGCCGGCTCCGTGGTCGGCACGCCAGGACCAGATGTGGTCGATGATCGTGTCGTCCGCGTTCACGACGATGGCGTTCACGGTCCTGCCGGCGACGACACCACCGACGCGGATGAACACGTCCTGGAGCGACGTCGGGTTGCCCGAGTGGTCCGCGTGGGTCACGGACGACCCGATCTTGACGATCGTGTCGGACTTCGTCGTGCCCTGGTCGAACAGCAGGCCGGCGATCTTGATGCCGTCCACGTCGGCGGTCTGCAGACCGTTGACGCCGTTGTCCGGGATGATCGTCGCCATCCCGAGACCCATCACGACGGTGTTGGGCCGCGTGACGTTGATGGTCTGGTCGACGTGGTAGACGCCCGGGGTGAACATGACGTTCAGGCCCTGGGCGAGCGCCAGGTTGATCGTCGCGGCGGAGACGCCGGGCTTGGCCAGGTAGAACGTGTCCAGGCCGAGCGACGTGCCGGGCGTCGAGCCGTTCTCCCAGGTGGTGCCGATGGTGCCGTTGCGCAGGCTCGGGACGAACACCGCCCACGTGCCGTTCTCCTTGTAGAGGTACGGCTTCTCGCGGATGGCGCCGGTCGTGCTCACCGTGGTGACCGCTGGGGCGGGGAAGGTGGTGGCCGGTGCGTTCTTGGTGCCGGAGAACACCTGGTTCCACAGCGAGCCGGTCCACTTCCCGACGGTCGAGTCGCGGGTGTACCACTGCTGCTGCGTGTAGGACGTGACCTCACCGTCGATCTTGGAGTCGGCGATGTACCCGCCGGACGCCCAGCCGTAGGCCGAGGAGTCGAGCGAGATGTTGCCCTTGACGTGGATGCGACGGAACGGCGCGGCCTGCGCGACGGCCCAGCGCGCCTGGCCGGTGCTCGGGGTCACGGCGAAGTTCTCGGCGGAGCGCCAGAAGTTCTGCGTCGCGTTGCCACCGAACCACTGCGCGTCGACCCACACGCCACCGTTGATCTGCACGTCGTCGGGGTTGCGCCCGACGCCGTTGATGGACGTGTAGAAGCCGATGTTGGCCTGCAGGTTGTAGCTGCCGGGCTCGAAGAGGAACTGGTCGCGCTCGGTGCCGAACTGGTTCGACTCCTGCCGCGCGAAGACCTCGTTGACCTTGTTCTGCACGGTCGCGGCCGGGGTGGTCGGCGTGAACACGTAGGTGTTCGGGCCGAAGTCCGGGTTGGTGGCGTCGGCGTGCGGGACCGTCGGACCGGTCGGGGTCGGCGTCGGCGTGGGGGTCGGGGTGGGCGTCGGTGTCGGCGTCGGTCCGGAACCGGTGAACACGCGCACCTCCCAGAGCGAGTAGCCGTAGCCGGTGCCGCGAGCGGTCCCGACGATGCGGATGTAGCGGCCGCTGCCGGACGTCGCGACCGACTGCTTGCCACCGGTCCCGTTGGTCACGGTGCCGATCGTGGTGAAGCCGGAGGTGCCGTTGGCGGAGGCCTGGACGGTGAAGCTCTTGCCGTAGGCACCCTCCCAGTCCAGCTCGACCTTGCACACGCTCTGCGACGAGCCGAGGTCCACCTGGAGCCACTCGTTGTCGGTCTGGGCGCTGCCCCAGCGGGTGCCGGAGCTGCCGTCGAACGCGTTGCCGGCGACGAGGCCGCTGCCGGTCTGGACCGATGAGGCGGTGGCGGGCTTGTTCAGCGCCGCGTTGGTGGTGCCGCAACCGCTGGACGGCGGTGTGGTCGTCGGGGGCGGCGTCGTCGTCGACGTGCCGTTGCCGAACACCTGGAACTCCCACAGCGAGTAGCCGTAGCCGGTGCCGCGGGCGGTGAGGTTGAGCTTCACGTACCGCGCGGTGCCGGACACGTTGATGCTCTGGTTGCCGCCGGTGCCGTTGGTCACCGAGGCGGCGTCGGCCCAGCTCGTCCCGTTGGTCGACGTCTGGATGGTGAACGCCTTGCCGTAGGCGGACTCCCAGCTGAGGACCACGTGGTCGAGGGCCGCGTTGGCGCCGAGGTCGACCTGGAGCCACTGGGCGTCGGAGGGCAGGCTCGACCAGCGCGTCGTGAGGCTGCCGTCGTTGGCGCTCTTGGCGGGCGTGTAGTCCGCGTTCTCCACCGAGGAGGACGTGATGGCCTTGCCCTGGGACAGGATCACCGCGTCGGCGGCCGAGGCCATGACGGCGCCGGCGCCGACAATGGTCGCGGCCAGCGACGCCGCGAGGCCCGCGGCGAGGAGCACCCGGCCGCGGGTGGCCCGCGGTGGTGCCGTCGTACGTGTGCGCATCAGATGCCTTTCGAGGGGGAAATGGGGAGCCCCCCGCGCGCGCAGAGTCGCGGTCAGCGCGCGCGGGGGGCCGTTGTGGGGGTGGAGCTACGGGATCAGGTTGTAGCTGGCGTCGAGGACGCCACCGGCCCAGGTCTTGTACTGGTCGAATCCGCGCGGGTTGCACTGCAGCCCGCCGTCGATGCAGTGCTGGACCAGTGCGGTCTGGACGGCCGAGTCCCACCCGTTGAAGAAGTCGTAGTGGAACGAGTACCCACGACCGCTGGAGAACTGGACGTTGGTCAGGTCACCGGAGACGGGCCAGGACAGCTTGAACTCGATCATCGGGACCGGGACCGGGTAGCCGGCCGGGCACTCACCGTTGACGGGGTACGCCATGTGGCTCTTGTGGTTGGCCGAGTCGAGGTCGACGCCGTTCCAGCAGCTCGGGGCCTGGTAGCGGACGTTGAGCTCCGAGCCCGGTGCGCAGTTGGCGGGGATGTCCCACTGGAACGAGAGGTTGCCGCACTCGAAGCCCTCGACCTTGCCCGGGGCGTTCTGGAACTCGGACTGCGTGGCCATCATGTTGCCGACGACGAACCGCAGACCGCTCGGGAACGGCTGGACCTTCTTGTAATCGAGGATCCCGGCCTTGTAGTAGATGGTCTGCGCCGAGGGCGAGACGACCTGCGTGCCGTTGCGGAGCAGCGTCGGGAACCAGTACGCCGACTTGTCCTGCGGGACCGTGCAGCTGGTGGAGGTGCCGGCCGCGACGAGCGAGGCGGCCGTGGTGTTCGCGTTCGTCGAGCGGTTGCCCATGAACGTGTGGCTGTGCGAGGCGCCCGCCTGGCCGGGGAAGACGATCGGGTCGTCCGGCAGGGTGTGGGTCGGGGTGCAGTTCGCCTGGAACTCGTGGTGCGTGACCGTCGTGTCGGCGCCCGCAGGGGCCGGCGGGAGCGGCTTGGGGCTGTACGTCGGCGTCGTGCTGCCGCCCTCGCCGAACACCTGGAACTCCCAGAGCGAGTAGCCGTAGCCGGTCGCGCGTGCGGTGAGGTTGAGCTTCACGAACCGGGCGGTGCCGGAGACGTTGATCGTCTGGTTGCCGCCGGTGCCGTTGGTGATCGTCGCGGCGTTGGTCCAGGAGGTGCCGTTCGTCGACGTCTGGACCTGGAAGCTCTTGCCGTAGGCGGCCTCCCAGCGCAGCACGACGCTCGAGAGCGTGGCGGAGGCGCCGAGGTCGACCTGGATCCACTGGCTGTCCGAGAACTGGCTGGACCAGCGGGTGGTGGTGTTGCCGTCGACGGCCTTGGAGGCGTTGACGTCGGCACCCTCGACCGAGGACGCGGAGACGATCTTTCCCTGGGAGAGGTTGACGGGTGCCGCGGAGGCGCTCGTCGCGACGGCGACGGCGCCGGCGCCGACGAGGGCCGTCGCGAGAGCGGCGGCGACCCAGGCGCGGGCGCGGCCGCTGGGCCGGGTGAGCTGGTGGGTAGTCATGCGTGGTGCTCCTTCTTCTGCGCTGGTGCGGCGTACGGGCCGCGCGAGGCTGGCGTCAGACCTGAACCGGAACGGGTGAAGGTTCGCGGATCGGTGCGTCGATGCCGGGAGCGAGGTGCCACGATGCTGTGACTCCTCGGTTGGTCGGCTCGGAACAGGGGTCTTGGGCCGGGGGGTGGTGCCGGGGACGGGTTGCAGCCCGCCCCCGGCACGTCTGCGAGATCCGCCGTTACGCGTAGATCCCGAGCTCGTACAGCGAGTAGCCGTACGCGGTGCCACGTGTCACGCCCTGGACGCGGACGTAGCGGGCGTTGCCGTTGACGTTCAGCGTGTCGACGTTCCCGTCACCGGTCGTGACCTCGGTCAGGGTGGTCCAGGTGGTGCCGTCGTTGGACGTCTGGATCTTGTACCCCTTGGCGAAGGCCGCCTCCCAGACCAGCTGGACCGTCTTGAACGCCTTCTGGGAGCCCAGGTCGACCTGGATCCACTCGGTGTCGGTCCAGGCGCTCGACCAGCGGGTGGCGTAGTCGCCGTCGACGGCCTGGCCCGGGGTCCAGTTGCCGTTGTACTGGTCGAACGACGACGCCGTCGCCGTGTGGCCCTTGGCGATGTTGGTGCCCGCGACGGCCGGCGGGACGACCCGGACCGACTTGGTCTCGACACCGACGTTGCCCTTGCCGTCCTCGGCGAACACGTAGACCTTCCAGACACCGAGCGTCTGGGGAGCCGTGACCGAGAAGGTGCTGCCGTTGCGCGTGAACGGCACCGCGGCGAGGCCACCCGACTTGTTGATGTAGTTGCTGTTCATCAGCACGTTGTAGGTGATGGCGTCACCGTTCGGGTCGGACGCCGGGGCGTTGACCGTGAAGGTGGAGCCGGCCACGACGCCGGTCTGGTTGTTGACCGTGAACGAGCTGAACGTCGGCGGGGTGTTGGTGCCCGCCTGGCCGGCGGGGCCGCCGTAGGCCTTCGCCAGTGCGTAGAAGGACAGGCGACGGTTGTTGCCCGGCTTCAGGTTGAACCAGATGCCGCCGAAGTCGCCCTCGTTGCCGTAGTGGAACATCGTCGCGCCGAGCGCCACGCCCTTGTGGGCTTGGATGCAGTTCCACGAGTTGGTGTAGCCCGCGGCGTTCTGCGCGTCGGTGCCCTGGTCGGGAACACCGTTGACGTCGTTCGGGACCTCCCACTCGCCGGCCGGGCCGGACTCGGTGATGAAGTACGGCTTGGTGTAGCCGCCCGCGATCCACGTCGCCTTGGCGTCGCACACCGCGTTGTAGCTGTTCAGGCCGTAGAGGTCCAGGTCGGGCGAGTTCTTCTTGTAGTACGGCCAGGCGCCGGTCCAGGCGTCGGTCGACGTGACGGGGTGCGTCGGGTCGATCTGGTGGATCCGCTTGGCGGCGTCGTTGACGAACGTGGCGTAGGCGTCGCGCTGGCTCTCGAGCTCCTGGCCCGAGTAGCAGTTGCCGAGCCCGAGCAGGGACTCGTTGCCGACGTCCCACATGAGCACACCGGGGTTGTCCTTGTAGGCCGTGACCCAGGTGACGATGTCGTTCATCGAGTTGGCCTTGTAGGTCGCGTCGGTGACGTAGTTCGGGCAGCCGCCCGAGCCGGGGCCACCGCCGGGAGCCAGCCAGAAGCCGGCGACCGTGCGGATGCCGTTCGCGGCGGCCGCGTCGAACAGGACCTTCGAGCCCGCGTCGGTGCCCCAGGTGCGGATCGTGTTGACGCCGAGCGCCTTGAGGTTGGCCACGTGCTGCGGGAAGTCGGCCGGTGGCGGGCCCCACGTCACGCCCTTGACCACCCAGTTCTTGCCGTTGACCAGAAGGGCCCAGCTGCCCTGCGAGCCCGCGATGCGGACCTTGCCGTCAGCGGGGCCGGAGGGCTCCTGCGTGGGCGGGTCGGTGGTGGGCGGGTCGGTGGGCGTGGTGCCGGTCGTCGCGACCTTGACCTCCCAGAACGAGAAGCCGTAGCCGGTCCCGCGCGTCTTGAGGTCGAGCTTGAGGTAGCGGGCCTTCCCCGAGACGGCGATCGACTGGTTGCCGCCGGCGCCGTTGGTGACCGAGGCGAGGGTGTTGTACGTGCCGGTGCCGGTGTCCGAACCGAGGACGTCGAACACCTTCCCGTACGCGGACTCCCAGTTGATGGTCACGTTGCAGAGGTTCTGGCTGGAGCCCAGGTCGACCTGCCACGTCTGGTTGTCCGTGAAGCTGCTGGCGAAGCGGGTGCCCAAGTTGCCGTCGACCGCCGAGGCCGCGGTGTTGCCGCCCTCGACCGAGGAGGCGGTGGCCGTCTTGCCCTGCGCGACGTTGTCGTTGTTGCAGGTTCCGCCGGTCGGCGGGTTCGTCGTGCCGCCCGCGGTGCCGAAGACCTGGAACTCGTACAGCGAGTAGCCGTAGCCGGTGCCGCGCTTGGTGCCGAGCAGCTGGACGAAGCGGCCGGTGCCGTTGACCGTCAGCGTCTCGATGCCGCCCTTGCCGGTGGTGGTGCTGTAGATCGTCGTCCAGTCACCGGTGCCGGTGGGCGAGGTCTGGATCTGGTAGCCGGAGCCGTAGGCGCCTTCCCAGTTCAGGACGACCTTGCTGATCGTGGACGTCGAGCCGAGGTCGATGCGGAGCCACTGCGCGTCAGACGCGAGGCTCGACCAGCGGCTCGTGGTGCTGCCGTCTACCGCGTACTTGGCGGGGTAGTAGTCGGCGTTCTCGACCGACGACGCCGTGACCGTCTTGCCCTGCGAGAGCAGGACCGGGTCGGCGGCCTGCGCGGCCATCGCGGGGATGCTGATCGCGGTGGCGACGAGCGCACCGGCGATCAGCACGCCCAGCAGGCGACTGCCGCGCGTCGGGGGTCGGGACGGGCGCGCGTCGTTGCGCGTCCCGTGTGAGGGGTGGGTGGTCGTTGACACAGGTTCTCTCCTCAAGGCTTGGCCCGTGGCAAGGACGTCGGTGTCGAGCTCCGCAGTCGACCTCGTTGTCGATCCGTGCGCCGGGCGTTGCAGTTCTTCGTTGAGCTGGTGCCGGTACCGCTGTCGCGTCTCTGTGGGAGAGCGCTCTATCGCCGGAGCCTGCGTCGGGGCGTTTGACGCTGCGATGCGGGTGGGAGGGACGTCTCGACTGGCTCCGGGAGGGACGCTATACCCGTTTTCACCCGCTCGCATAGCCAGGAATGGCATCGGACGGGTGACTGTTTGGCCTCGGATCGGCCGGTTGAGCACGAAATCGTGGCCGAACGCGGGTCCAAAGCCCCTTGACGCTGGTCCGAACGGGGTAGAGCGCTCTCCCACGCTGGTACATTTCAGCGCATGGAAGACGACAGGAGGGGCACCCCGGAAGCTGGGGGTCCTGTCTCGACGCTCGAGGCGACGCCGCCGAGCGGTCTGCCGGTCGTGTCCGGGCTCGGTCGCGGCGCACCCACGCTCGAGGACGTCGCGCGCGTCGCCGGCGTCTCCCGGGCGACCGTCTCCCGCGTCGTCAACGGCAAGCGCGCCGTCGCGCCGGAGATCCAGAGCGTGGTCAAGGCCGCCATCGCGACCACCGGCTACGTGCCCAACCTCGCAGCCCGGTCCCTGGTCACGCGCCGCACGGGCGCCGTGATCGTCGTGGTCTCCGGCGTCGAGGACCAGGGCGTCGAGGGTGCCCTGTCGACGATCGACTTCGCCGACCCGTTCTTCGGTCGCATCGTCGGCGGCATGCTGCGCGCACTGCGCCCGCACGACGTCGACCCGATCCTCATGCTCGCGGAGACCGAGAACGACCGCGCGCGGGTGCTCAGCTCGCTGCGCAACGGCAACGCCGACGGTGCGCTGGTCGTCTCCACGCGTGCCGACGACCCGATGCCGGGCCTGCTCGTGGACGCGGGCCTGCCCGCCGTCATGTTCGCGCGCCCGTCGCACCCGATCCCCCTGAGCTTCGTCGACGTGGCCAACCGCGACGGCGCCCGCCTCGCCGCGGAGCACCTGGTGGCGCGAGGCTGCCGGCACGTCGCCGCGATCTCCGGCCCGCTCGACGTGGGGTCCGCCGCCGACCGGCTCTCCGGGTTCCAGGACGCGATGGCGCGCCACGGCCAGGCGTTCGTCCCTGCCGAGTTCGGCAACTTCACGTTCGACAGCGGCGTGAAGGCGATGACCGCCCTGCTCTCGCGGCACGACGACCTGGACGGGCTGTTCGCCGCCAACGACCTCATGGCGCTCGGTGCCATCGAGGCCCTCAACGGGGCCGGCCGTCGCGTGCCCGACGACGTGCGGGTGATCGGGTTCGACGACAGCTCCGTCGGCGCCCTGACCCGGCCGTCCCTGACCTCGGTCCGTCAGCCCATCGAGGAGATGGCGATCGAGATGGCCAAGATCCTGCTCGACACCATCGCCGAGCCAGACCGTCGTGTGACGTCGGTGATCTTCGAACCGACGCTCCACATCCGCGACTCCGCCTGACCGTGCCGCTCGGGGCGGGCACTCGCAGGGGGAGTGCCCGTCCCCAAACTCACTACGTCCGGGGCGGTTGAGCAGGCACCATCAGGGGATGGGACGTCGCGCGCTCGCCGTGGGCGTGCTCGGCGTGCTCGCGCTGGCGGCATGCTCCGCCGGTGGGTCGCCGGAGCCGACGCCCACGCCGATCCCGACGGACGTGCTCGCCGGGCTCTCCGTCGAGATGCGGCAGGCGCGCAGCGACTGGACGCTGCGGGTGGTGCAGATCCGCGTCACCAACGCCGGCCCCGGGGACGTCACCGTGGCCCAGGCGCGGCTGGTCACGCCCGACGACGAGGGCGTCGCGACGAGCGACCGTGAGCGACCGGTGCGCGCGGGCGTCGACCGGGACGTGTCCGTCCAGCTCGGCGACCCCGTGTGCACGAGCCAGACATCCGGCCCGGCGAGCGTCGAGCTGGACCTGGTCGACGACGCGGACCGGCGCTCGACCCTCGTCGTGACCCCGGACGACCCGCAGGGCCACCTCGCCCGCATCCACGGCGAGGACTGCGCGGCGGCTGCCGTCGCCGAGGGTGCGACGCTGTCGCTGGACGACGCGATCACGACCGCCCCGGTGGACGGACGGCTCGCCGCGACCGTGTCGTTGCAGGTCAAACGTGTAGACGGCGGCCCGGTCGTGCAGATCACCCAGGTCGACGGGACCGTGCTGCTGGCGCCGGTGGGCGGGGCGACGAGCTGGCCAGTCGTCGGTGAACCGGCGACGATCCCCCTGCAGCTGGTGCCGTCACGCTGCGACGCGCACGCCGTCGCCGAGGACAAGCGCGGCACGTTCTTCGGCATCCACTCGACCGTCGACGGGGTGCCGCAGCCGGTGTTCTACGTCGCGTCGTCGGACGAGCTCCGCGGCGCGCTGCACGAGTTCGTCAGGACGTCGTGCGGGATGGCTTGAGCGTCGCGACGAACGCGTGGACCGCGGTGATCGCGTCGTGGGCGGCGGGGCTGGACAGGTCGAGCTGGAACTGGTGACCGGCATCCGCGGCGATGTGGGTCTCGTGCCGGACACCGGCCGTCTCGAGCGCGTCGGACATCACGTACTGGTGGGCCATCATCGGGTCGTCGGCGCCGCAGGCCAGGAACGTGGGCGGGAAGTCGGCGGTGACGTGGGTGGCCACCGACAGGCCGGCGAACCGGGGGTCGTCGAGGTAGCGCGAGGTCCCGGTGAACGCCCACATGATCGAGTCGACGAACCACCGGGTGCGGCCGCGCAGCGCGCGGATGAGGTTGAGGTCGTAGGCGCCGCAGAACAGGACGGTGCCGACGACCTGCGCGGGGTCGACGGTCGGGCGCATCGTCATCATCGCCGCGTACCCGGGGTTGGTGATCATGCCGGTGACCTGGGCGGCGATCTGTGCGCCCGCCGAGTCGCCGGC
Source organism: Cellulomonas sp. P4_A2 (assembly GCF_056402515.1). Taxonomy (NCBI): domain Bacteria; kingdom Bacillati; phylum Actinomycetota; class Actinomycetes; order Micrococcales; family Cellulomonadaceae; genus Cellulomonas; species Cellulomonas sp. P4_A2. The sequence goes on along the minus strand of NZ_JBFUHG010000004.1, from coordinate 191,389 downwards.
CAGGATCAGCCGGGCCGGGTCGATGCCCAGCGCCTCCGCGTTCGCGGTCAGGTAGCCGAGCGCGTCGAGGACCTGGCGGACCGGCGTGGGGTACCGGGCCTCGGGGGCGATCGAGTAGCCGACGCCCACCACGGTGTACCCGCCGGCCGCGAGGACGCGCAGGAAGTTGGCGATGTGGTCCTTGTCGCCGGACAGCCACGCGCCGCCGTGCACCCACACGATCGTCGTCCGGGCCCCGCGGGCGCCGGGCGGGTGGTGCACGTCGAGGAGGGCGTCGCGGTCGCCGGGGCGGTAGGGGACGTCACGGACGGTCGTCACTCCGTCGGGAACGTAGGCCGCGGCGACGAGCGAGCGGCGCAGGCCGTTGCGGTCGAAGCGCCTCCGGTAGAAGAGAGCCGTGGGGCGCGGACTGGCCCGGAGCAGCACCGCGAGCAACGCCGCGAGGGCGAGTGCCGCAGCTCCGATCCGCTTCATCTGGTGATCGTCGCACCGCCGTCGGCCCACGTGGGCCAAACTGGACGACGTGACGGACGAGGCGACCCACCACCACCCCATCCATCGCGCCGCGACGAGGATCGTGCGTGAACGTCAGATCGACGAGTTCCTCTACGGCGCACTCGTCTCGGGCTCGATCCTGGCCGTCTCCAGCGCGCACGCGGAGGACAGCCGCTCCGTGCTCTTCGCGACGCTGCTGGTCAACGTCACCTACTGGCTCGCGCACGTGTACGTCGACGCGATCGGCGGTCGGTTCCACGACCACGAGCACTCGACCGGGCGGCGGCTCGCGCACGCGCTGCGCAACAACACGGCCGTCCTGATCGGCAGCCTGCCCGCGCTGATCGTCTTCGCGGCCGGCCGGCTGTTCGGCATGGACCTGACGGACGCCGCGTGGCTGGCCCTGTGGTTCACGGTCGCGATGCTCGGCGCGGCCGGTGCGCTCGCGGCCTGGCGGGCGGGGGCGCGCCGATGGCCGCTCATCGGGGAGACGGCGGTCGCGGTCGCGTTCGGGATGGTCGTCATCCTGCTGAAGATCGTCCTGCACTGACCTACTTCGCCTGGTCGTAGCTGTCCACGACGGCCACGTTGAGCGCGAAGTCCACCGGAGTGTTGCCGAACAGCAGGTGCCCGGCCTCGATCGCGGCCTCACGGATGGCGTCTGCGACGTTCGGCGCCTCGTCCTGCGGCGCGTGCACCATGACCTCGTCGTGCAGGAAGAAGACCAGGTGTGCCTGGCTCTCCTTCAGCCGACGCCGCAGCGACGCCATCCAGCACAGTGCCCACTCGGCGGCCGTGCCCTGGACCACGAAGTTGCGCGTGAACCGCCCCCAGTCCCGCCCGCGTCTGCGCGCGGCGCGCACGTCGTCGGCACCCGCGCCCTCCGCCGACGCCGCGGCGAGCGCCTCCTGCCATGCGGCGTCGGGTGCGGGCGAGGTCCGGCCCAGCCAGGTCGCGACGACGTCGCCGCGCTCCCCGGCCCGCGCGGCGGCCTCGACCAGCGCGATCGCCCGCGGGAACCCTTGCGTCAGCCGGGGCATGAGCATCGCGCTCGGGCCTGTGGTCGCGCCGTAGATCGCGCCGAGCATCGCCACCTTGGCCTGGGCCCGGGTCTCGACGATCCCCGCGTCGACCACGCCCTGGTAGAGGTCGGCGTGCCGGCCCGCCGCCGCCATCGCCGCGTCCCCGGACATCGCTGCGAGCACGCGCGGCTCCAGCTGTGCCGCATCGGCGACCACCAGCTTCCAGCCCTCGTCGGCACGCACCGAGCCCCGGATGCTGGCCGGCAGCTGCAGCGCGCCGCCGCCGCTCGTCGCCCACCGCCCGGTCACCACGCCACCGGGCACGTAGTCGGGGCGGAAGCGGCCGTCGTGGATCCACGTGTCCATCCACGCCCAGCCGTTGGCGCTGAGCAGACGGGCCAGCTTCTTGTACGCGAGCAGTGGCTCGGTGGCGGGCAGGTCGATCTCCTTGATCTCCCACCGGCTCGTCGACTGCACGTCGTAGCCGGCCGCGCGCAGGCCCCGCAGCAGGTCCTGCTGGGAGTCGAGGTTGAGCGCCGGCTGGGCCAGGGCCGCGCGGACCTCGTCGGCCAGTGCCTCGAGCTTGGCGGGCCTCCCCGACGAGGGCCGCGGCCCGAGCATCTCCGTCAGGATCCGGTCGTGGGCCTCGACGCTCCACGGCACACCGACGTGGTTCATCTCCGCGGCGATCAGCGCGCCCGTCGACTCGGCGGCCAGCAGGAGCCGGAGCCGGCCGGGCTCGTCGGCGTTCTTCAGCGCGTCGAGCTGACGTCGGAGCTCGTCGGCGGAGTCCAGGGTCTCCGGGCGCTCCTCGTCGAACAGGCTGACCTCGACCGGCTCGGGTGCGCCGGGCCGGGGTCCGTCCCACGCGGTCCGCGGGCCCTGCGCCAGCGTCGAGCCCTGCGAGTACACGCTCCGGCGCAGGATCGCGTGGCAGAGCCGCAGGTCGTGGGCCCTCTCCACGTGCACGCCGGCCTCGAGCAGCGGCGGGTAGCGGCGGGACGTGTCGTCCCACACCCATCGCGGCTTCTCGGCCTCGCGCTCCCGGACGGTCTCGGGCAGGTCGCCGACGAGGACCGTCGCCGACCCGACCAGCACGCCCTCGTCCGTGAGCTCCTGCAGGACGACGACGTCCGTGCGCGCATCGTCGTCGAGCAGGAGCAGCAGGGTCACGGCGCCATTGTCGCCGCCGGGACCCACACGCTCAGGACGCGCGGGCTCAGTGGGCGGCGCCGACGACGTGGTGGATCGTCGTGTCGTCTGTGGCGAGCGCGAGCATGAGGTGGGCGACGTCGGCCCGGCCGATCGACCAGCCGCCGACGATGTTCTTGTCGAGCGCGATCCGGTAGGTCCCGCTCAGCGGCTTGTCGGTGAGCTTCGGCGGGCGGGCGATGGTCCAGTCCAGGCCGCTGCCGCGCACGACGTCCTCCATGCGGGCGAGGTCGTCGTAGTGGTCCTTGAACATGGTCTTGGCGAACCCGGCGAACAGGTGCCGCATCAAGAAGCCGTCGCCGGCGTCGTACTTCGGCGGGTTCGGGATCTGCGGCGAGGCGACGGTCCCGATGGGCGCCGCGCTGACGACGACGAGGCGCTTGGTCCCGGCCGCGTGCATCGCGTCGATGATCGCCCGCGTGCCGTGCGTCGCGACGCCCTGGTCGGACTTGGTCCGGGCGCCCAGGCCGGACAGGACGGCGTCCGCCCCGGCGACGGCGCTGATCAGCGTGCTCTGGTCGGGCGCGTTGAGGTCTGCGGTGATCACGCGTGCGGTCGTGCTCGGCAGCCGTGACGGGTCGCGCACGACGGCGGTCACGTCGTGCCCCGCCGTGACGGCCTGCTCGAGGATCTGCCGTCCGATGCCGCCGGTCGCGGCGACGATGGTGAGCTTCATGGGCTCGGCTCCTGTCCCGGTGTAGGTTCTCCTTGGAGAACGAGAAGATACGAGGACCGTAACATATGAGCACCGAACTATCTGCCGACGAGCGACGGCGCAAGCGTCGGCTGACCGTGGCCGTGCGCGACAACATGCGTGAGCTGGGCATCCAGCTGGCCCTGCTCAACCACCAGGTGGGCCAGCGCCTTGAGATGCGCGACGTCGACCTCGACTGCCTCGACATCATCAGCCGGAACGGACCGCTGGGTGCCTCGGCCCTCGCCCGTTCCGCCGGCCTGCACCCGGCCACGATGACCGGCATCCTCGACCGCCTGGAGAAGGGCGGCTGGATCGTGCGCGAGCGCGACCCCGCAGACCGGCGAGCCGTCGTCGTGCGTGCGGCTCGAGAGCGCGGCGCGGAGATCTACGAGCTGTACAGCGGGATGAACGGCTCGATGGAGTCGTTGCTGAACGGGTACGACGAGTCCCAGCTGGAGGTCCTGGTCGACTTCCTGAGCCGTGCGCGCGAGGCGGGGGTCGTCGCGACGGAGGAGCTGGCGCAGGGCTAGCGCACGCTCACGGCCGTCGGACGCCGACCGTCCCTGCAACCTGCCCGCTCACGCCCGCGTGAGGATCTCCGCCCCGTCGTCGGTGATGGCGATCGTGTGCTCGCTGTGCGCGGTCCGGCAGCCGGTCGCGCTGCGCAGCGTCCAGCCGTCAGGGTCGGTGACGAGCTCGTCGGTGTCGACCATGACCCACGGCTCGAGCGCGAGCAGCAGACCTGGGCGGAGCGTGTAGCCACGGCCGGGGCGGCCGGTGTTGGTGACGTGGGGGTCCTGGTGCATCGTCGATCCGACCCCGTGCCCGCCGAACTGGGTGTTGATCGGGTACCCAGCGGCGCTCAGCACCGTGCCGATGGCATGCGAGAGGTCGCCGATGCGTACGCCTGGGCCGGCGGCGGCGATCCCCGCGGCGAGCGCGCGCTCGGTCGCGTCGATCAGCGCGAGGCTCTCCGTCGGTCGCGACGAGCCCACGACGAAGCTGATCGCCGAGTCGGTGACGATCCCGCCCAGGGAGACGGCGAGGTCGAGGGACAGCAGGTCGCCGTCGGCGAGCGCGTAGTCGTGGGGGAGGCCGTGCAGCACGGCGTCGTTCACGGACGTGCAGATGTAGTGGCTGAACGGCCCGCGGCCGAACGAGGGCGCATAGTCGACGTAGCAGGACACGGCGCCGGCCTCGTCGATCATGGCCTTCGTCCAGCGGTCGATGTCGAGCAGGTTGGTGCCCACGGTGCTGCGGGTCTTGAGCGTCTGCAGGATGCCGGCGACCAGGGCGCCGGTCTCCCGGCCGCGGGCGACCTCGGCGGGGTTGAGGATCTCGATCATGGTGCTCTTTCCGTGGCGTTCCAATAACTATCCCGGTAACAGTATCCCGGTATTAGTATCGGAGCCATGGTCAGACTGCCGCTCACGGCCGACGAGGTCGAGCGCGGGCAACGCCTCGGTGCGCTGCTGCGTCGCGCGCGGGGCGACCGCTCGATGCTCGACACCGCACTCGACGCGGGCATCTCCCCGGAGACCCTCCGCAAGATCGAGACGGGCCGCGTCGCGACCCCGGCCTTCCCCACGATCGCTGCGATCGCCGAGGTCCTCGGGCTCTCGCTCGACGAGGTGTGGGAGGAGATCAGCCGGCCGGAGCCTGCCGAGCTGGCCTCATAGGCCTCACGCCGGGACGACGTCCTGCTGCTCCACCGGGTCGGGCTGGCCCCACTGCGCGTGCGCGATCGCGACACCCACGGCGATCGCCGAGAGCACCAGCGCCACGATCACGAGGCCCGCGACGATCCGTCGCGACAGCGGGTGCCCCCGAGGGACGAAGTCGTCGGGCTCGCTCACGAGAGGTCAGCGGCCGGACCGGAACGCCCGGGTCACCTTCACCGGCGACCCGTCGCGGGAGAACCCCGCGGCCAGGGCGGCGTACTCGGGCGTGCCGAGCGCGTAGACGGCGAGCCGGCCGTCGGCGTCGGCGTGGATGCCCCACCCGAACTTCTTGCCCAGGTCCGACGACCGCAGGCAGGCGTGCGGCCCCTGGAAGAACGTGGGCCACACCTCGGGGCGGGTCTCGGCGGGCACGTCGTTGCGGTCCGCCCAGACAGTGAAGATCACGTCGGAGCTGCGGTAGGTGTAGGGCGGGGCCGACGAGAGCATCTCGTACATGGCCGACGCCACCGTGCCCTCGGCGGCGGGGACGGTGCCGCCGACCGCGGCCGAGTCCGGCGCGACGCAGATGAAGGTCGAGACGTAGTCCACCAGCTCCATGGTTCAAACCTTAACTAGGTGGGCACGGCTGCGCGCCGCATGGGGAACACCCATGGACCCGCGGACTCGTCGCCCAGGACCACCGGATCGCGCACGGAGTCATAGCCGAGAGCCTCGTAGTAGGCCACGTTGTCGGGCTTCGTGGTCTCCAGGTAGGAGGGCTCACCGGGTGCGTCGATGAGCCGGAAGACCTCCGCCATGAGCCGTTTTCCGCGCCCCGAGCGCTGCAGCGAGGGGTGCACGCCGAGCGCTTCGACGTACCAGCAGTCGGTCTGGACGCCCGATGCGGTGACGTCGCCGAACTTGATCAGGCCCAGCGAGTGCTCCCGCGTATGCATCGCGATGCGCGCGATCCGCAGCCCCTGGGCCCACCAACGGCGCGGCGTCATGGGGTACGTACCGGGTGGGTAGAGAGCGATTGCGCCGGTCACAGCCCCGTTGAGCCGGGTGACGAAGGCGTGGCCGTGCTCCAGTGCGTCGTGCAACGTCATCCGATACAGGGCGCGCAGCTCCTGCTGGCGGCGGGCGCGGACGGGGAAGAGGTGGACGAACCCGGGATCGTCGGCGAGCGCCGCGGCAAGGACTCGGGCGGCCGAGTCGATGTCCGCGGGGCGCAGCGGCACGGTCTCGTCGGGAAGCGGGCGCAAGGGGACTCCGCCCAAGGATGCCGACATGTCCGGCAGTCTCTCTGTGACAGATGTCCAGATGCAACGGTTACAGCCCTTTTGACCAGCGGAATCACCCCGCCGAAAGTGCGTCCTTCAGCTTGATCCGGCCCCCGCTGCGCAGCACGGCGTTGGAGTAGACGCGTCCGGCGAGCCAGATGAGCACCGGGATCACGGCGATCGAGAGGCCTAGCGACACGGCCACCTCCCACGGTGCGACCTCGCCCAGGGCGATCCGGATGGGCATGATCAACGGCGCGCAGAACGGGATGAACGACAGCGCGACCACGAGCGGGTTGGTCGGGTCCCACGGCGCGATGCTCACGCCGATGATGTACGGGACCATCATCAGCGTCATCACCGGCGCGGTCACCGAGGCGACGTCCTCCTGCCGCGAGACCAGCGCCGCCAGGGCGCCCAGCGCCAGCGCGTACGTGGTGAACCCGATGATGAACCAGATCACCACCCACAGGGCGGTCAGGCCGACGTTGAGGTTCGAGGCGTCGACGAGACCCAGCGCGGCCGCGGTCCCCGCACCGGCGCCGACGACGAGCACGATCTGGGCCAGCCCGATGAAGCCGATGCCGAGCACCTTGCCGGCCATCAGCTGCCAGGGCCGGACGGTGGCCAGCAGCAGCTCGACCACGCGGCTCGACTTCTCCTCGACGACGCCCTGCGCGACGAGCTGACCGGCAGAGATAAGCGTGATGAACAGCAGGATCCCGGAGACGAACCCGGCGGTGATCTGCGCCGCGTCGCGCTCGGGCGGCGGCTCGAGCGCGGTGACCGTCGGGGTCGCCGAGGCGATCTCGGAGCTCACGGAGGCCGGGTTGCCACCCAGGTCGGTGATCGCCGAGGTCAGCGCGGCCTGCTGCGCGACCGACGTGAAGACCGGCGTCAGCGACGCGGGCTCGGTCTCGTGGACGATCACCGTGAACGGGTCGGTGGACGTGACGAGGGCGTCGATGTCCCCGTCGCGGAGCAGCTGCTCGCCCGCTGCCTGGTCCGGCACGTCCTGCGTCGTGACCGTGACGCCGGAGATCTGTGCGGTGCCCACGAGGATCTCGGAGACGGAAGCCGCCTCGGGGGTCAGACCCACGGTCTGTCCGTCGTCACCGCCCGACGTCGCGAGGTGGATGACGACGCCGCCGAGGATGACGCCGGCGACGAGGGCGATCGTCGTCCAGATGAAGGCCTTGGAGCGCGTCCGGGTGGTGATCTCGCGGCCCGCGATCATGCGGACCGCCTCCCAGGAGCTCACGGGATGGAACGTGGCGCTCATGCGTTCACCGCCTGCGCGGTCGCGGGGGCGGTCTCCGGGGTACTCACCACGTGCCGGTAGAGCTCGGTCAGCGACGGCCTCTGGCGCGCGAACTCACGCACCGGCCCGACGGTGAGGGCTGCTCTCAGCAGCTCCTGGTCGACCGCGCTCAGAGACGAGTCCCGGACCTCGACGACCGTCCGCGTGCCTTCCGACGAGACCAGCGACGCCGCCGGCACGGAAGGGAGCCAGGTCGGTGATGGCGGCCCGTCGACCACCCAGCGCCGCGTGTCCGTCCGGCGCAGCTCCTCGATGTCCCCGAACGCCACGAGCGACCCGCTCTTGATGATGCCGACGCGGTCGCACAACGCCTCGACGAGCTCGAGCTGGTGCGACGAGAACAGCACCGGCACGCCGGCCTCGGCCTGGTCCCGCAGCACGCCGCTCATCACGTCGACCGCAACGGGGTCCAGACCGGAGAACGGCTCGTCCAGCACCAGGATCTCGGGGTGGTGGACCAGCGCCGCAGCGAGCTGCACGCGCTGCTGGTTGCCCAGCGACAGCTTGAGCACCTCGTCGCCACGCCGCTCCGCGATCCCCAGCACCTCGGTCCAGTGCTCCATGGCGGAGGTTGCCGACGAGGCGTCGAGCCCGTGCAGCCGCGCGAGGTAGGTCAGCTGCTCGCCGACGCGCATGCGCGGGTACAGGCCGCGCTCCTCGGGCATGTAGCCGATGCGTCGTCGGACGTCGAGGTCGATGGGACGGCCGTCCCAGCGGACCTCGCCCGAGTCGGCCTCGAGCACCCCGAGCGTGATCCGCATGGCCGTGGACTTGCCGGCACCGTTGGAGCCGACGAAGCCGACGATCTCGCCTGCGCGGACCTCCAGAGAGAGGTCGCGCAGCGCCTGGACGGTGCCGTAGCTCTTGTTGAGGGACGTCATCGTGAGCGCACTCATGGCTTCCATCGAATCAGACGAGTCCGACACGCGCCTCGGACCAAAGGTGGAGAAGGCAGGATGCGCCTATGCGTCGTCGTGCCCTCCCGGTTGTCCTTGCCCTCGTCTGCGCGCTGGCCGCGTGCACCGGGACGGCAGACCCGGATCCGACGACGACCGCCGAGCCCGACCCGCTCGCGGGCTGGACGCTCGAGGAGAAGATCGGCCAGCTCGTCATGGTCGGCGTGAACCTCGCGGCCCCGCAGTCGGCCAGCATCAGCTCAGTCACAGACCTGCACGTGGGCAACGTGTTCCTGCAGAACCGATCGTCGGCCGGGACGCAGCCCGTGCTCGACCTCGTGCACCAGCTCACCGAGCAGCCGACGTCGCACGACACCCCGCTCTTCGTCGGCGTCGACCAGGAGGGCGGGCAGGTCCAGACGCTCACCGGGCCTGGGTTCAGCACCATGCCCTCGGCGCTCGACCAGGGCGCGATGTCGCCCGCCGACCTGCACGCTGCGGCGACGACCTGGGGCGCCGAGCTGGCTGCGGCGGGCGTGAACCTGAACATGGCTCCCGTCGTCGACATCCCCTCGGAGGCCACGGCCGACCAGAACGCGCCGATCGGCCACTACGACCGGGAGTTCGGGTACACGCTCGAGACGGTCGGCCCGCACGCCGACGCGTTCGCGACAGGGATGGAGGCGTCCGGCGTCGAGACCGCCGTGAAGCACTTTCCCGGTCTGGGCGAGGTCACCGGGAACACCGACACGACCGCGAACGTCACCGACACCACCACCGGGCCGGGCTCTGTGCAGATCGACTCGTTCACGCACGCCATCCAGCGCGGGACGTCGATGATCATGGTCTCGACGGCGATCTACACGCAGATCGACCCCTCCGCGCCGGCAGCCTTCTCGCCGGTCGTCGTCGACCAGCTGCTGCGCAACACCCTCGGCTTCGCCGGCGTCGTCATCACCGACGACGTCTCCGCGGCCGAGCAGGTCGCAGCGTGGAGCCCCGGCGACCGGGCCGTCGACGCGATCAGCGCGGGGTGCGACATCGTGCTCGCGTCCAAGGACCCGACGGTGCTGCCCGAGATGATCCAGGCGCTCAGGGAGAAGGCGTCGTCGGACCCGTCGTTCGCCGGCCTCGTCGACGAGGCGGTGCTGCGCGTCCTGGCTGCGAAGCGCACCCTTCGCTGAGGCCCCCGCGCTGCGGCGCGCTCGACCAGATGGACGAGCGTCCACTTTCGGCGGATGAAATTCGTGACACAACATCGTACTGATCGGTACGAATCTGCGGATCTGGCAGACGTGGAAGCGTTTGCCCCCTACCCTCCGATCATGACTGTGACGCTGAGCGACGTGGCGCGCGAGGCTGGCGTCTCGCTCGCCACCGCGTCGCGGGCGATCAATGGCTCCGCGAGCCGCACGGTGGGTGCCGAGCTGCGCGACCGTGTCCTGGCCGCCGCCCTGCGACTGCGCTACACGCCTGACGCGAACGCTCAGGCCATGGCGCGCGGCCGGACGACCTCGCTCGGCCTGCTGGTCCATGACATCGCCGACCCGTACTTCTCCGCGATCGCCGCCGGTGTCGCCGAGGCCGCCGACGCCGCCGGCTTGCAGATGACCCTCGCGAGCAGCCGGAACGACGCCGCGCGCGAGATCGACCTCATCCACCTGATGCGTCGTCAGCGCACCCGCGCGATCATCGTCTCCGGCGGTCGCAGCGCCGACGTCGAGATCAACGACCAGCTCCGCCTGGCGCTCGCCGACTACCGCGCGACCGGCGGCACGGCCGCGCTCATCGGGCAGCCCATCCTCGGCGTGAACACCGTCGTCGTGAACAACGCACACGGCGCCACACAGCTCGCGCGGACGCTGCACGACCTCGGCTACCGCCGGTTCGCGATCATCGCAGGCCCCGAGGAGCACCTTCCGTCGCGCGACCTTCGCGAGGCATTCGCCTTCGCCCTGCGCGAGCGCGGTACCGAGATTCCCCACGACGCGATCGTCCACACTCCGTTCTCCCGCGAGGGTGGCGAGGAGGGGATGAACACCCTGATAGCGCGAGGGCCGCTGCCCGAGCTGGTGTTCGCCGTCGCCGACATGCTGGCGCTCGGTGCCATGGCCGTGATGCGGAAGGCCGGCATCCGCGTCCCCCAGGACGTCGCCCTCGCCGGCTTCACCGACCTCCCGACCCTGCGGGACGTCTCCCCGGCCCTGACGACCGTACGCATCCCTCTGCGGGACCTCGGCCGATTGGCCACCGAGCTCGCCCTCGCAGAGCCCGCCGAGGAGCCCGAGATCCGCACAGTCTTCACCGAGGTCATCCTCCGCGACACCACCCCGCGCCTGCGCTGAGCCGCGCTCTTCAGCAGCCGACCTGGTGCGGGTCCTCGTTGCAGTCCTTCGCGACGAGGTGCGAGCGCCGCTCGACGATCTCGAACGGTGCCGCGGTGCTCGTCGTCTGGGCCGTCCCGACGACGTCGTGCCAGTCGTCGTCACCGTCCACGCGATAACGCCCCGACCACGTCGTGGTGAGCGTGACCGCGGCCGTCCCGAGCTCCCGGTACGCGTGGACGACGTCCTGGTTCGGGTAGGCGTGGCCGGGGCTCGTCGTCGTGAGGTGCTGGGCGCCGTCGCCGAAGTCCCACGTGAACTGCGTCGGGGTCGCGACGACGTCGACGCCGTACCCGAGCAGCGTCGTGCGGAACGTCTGCTCGGCGGGGTCGGTGAGCACGATCGTGTCCATGTTGACCAGCACCCACCCCCGGTCGGGCTGCACCTGGATCGTCGACGGCGCGATCGGCAGCACCCGGAAGTCCGCGGCACTCAGCTGCGGGAGCAGCTCACCGGGACACCCGCCGGGCGCCGCGTAGACGTAGGGCTCCCACTCCGCCGTGACAGCCGTGCGCGTGTGCCGCCACAGCGGCATGACCGGCGGGTCGCCCGCACAGTCGTTCAACGGCACCGTCGGCCCGGCGCAGGGTCCGTTGAGCTCCGTGTCGGTCAACGTCGCCGCCTGATCCTGCAACCCCGCCGGCCCCGGCGGCTGACACGCAAGCCCGCGCCGGAACTCGGAAAGTCGCAGTTCGGGATGGCCCGCCGCGTCCTGGTCACGCTCCGCCCGCGCTCCCTCCGCGGCCGAGGCCACCATGGTGTCGTCTTTGCTCTCGACCTGCTGCTTGCCTGCGGTCGCGCCCGTCGCGCAGACGACGAGAAGCAGCGTCGCGGTAGAGAGCGAGGCAACGACCTGAGCTCTCATTGTGGAAGGTCCTCCACGTCGACTCCGCGGATCAACCACGCGTCGTCTGCCCACAGCACGACCAGTGTGGAGCGGTTGGTCGTTTGGCCGGGAAAGTCTTCAACGACCACGCCGCTTGCGTCCACAGTGGACGATGCATCTTCTGTGAAGTCGATAGTGGCGGTGTAGGAAGCGCCGGGACTGATCTCGACCGCGTCCCTTGCAAGAACCTTGGTCTTCCCGCCCTCGCTGTGCTGCCCCTTGCTGAAGATGTCGCTGACGTTGGCGTTAACGCTCGCGCAAAAGTTGCACTCGGGATGACTCAGCGCCGTCCACTCCGAGAGGTCGCCGGTGGCGTAGACGTATGGGTAGAGCAACGTGAAGTACTCCGCTACGGCTACGGCCGCATCGAGGCTCGGCGGCCCATCCATCGCTGCCGGGCGATCCGGCTTCACCGTCACGTCGACCGAATCGGGCGTCGGGGTTGGTGTTGGCGTCGGGGTCGGGGCTGGCGACTTCGTCGTCGTCGGATCCGGGTCCTTCTCAGCGTTGCTGGTGCAGCCAGCCGCGAGCATCAAGGTCCCCGCGAGCGCCACTGACGCGAGCGATCGACGAGTCCAACTCCCCCTGAGCATGCGGTGAACCTACCGAAACCGGACACCGTCCGTCCGGCGTTCTCCACAATCTCGCATCTCGATCGCCTGGCTGCTAGCGCGGTCCAGACCGACCTCCGGTCTGGTCCCGACTCGCGGAGTGCGTCGACCAAGCCGCGCTTGCGACAGGAGTGAACTGCTGAGGTGCCGGAGTTCCACTCCTGTGCCCACACGTCACTGGAGCGGCTAGATCGGCGCACCCAACCCGCGGCGGCCGGGCGATGGGAACCGAGTTAGCGCCACCTGGTGCCGGAGTTGCTGGAGCGAACTCGTGAGGTGCTCGATTGGCCTCGACAGTCCCACGCGTCCCAAGTGGCGCTAGGTCGAGCAGGCAGTTGGCACGTACCTAGCCGCGCTTGTGGCAGGAGTGAACTCCTGAGGTGCCGGAGCTGCCACATCTGTGCACATCCGTCACTAGAGCGGCTAGATTCGCACACCCGCCCGACGAGAACTGCGTCCTCCCCAGCGAACAATCCGCGGCTCGGGCGGCTCGAAAACGCAGGCGGTCGGGCGCACAGATAGGGCGCCTAGCAACCTCAGCGGCCGACGGCGTAGCCCTGCATGCCTCGGGGGTTGGCGGCGGCGACCAGGAGGCCGTCGCGGCGGACGCCGGCGGCGCTCAGGCGGCCGAGCGACCAGGGTCCGGCGTCGTGGACGGCATGGCCGCGGCCGGCCAAGGCGGTCAGGACGCGTGCGCCCAGTCGGGACTCGGCGACGACTCCGCGGGGCGTGTGAGTGCGCGGGTAGAACGAGCTCGGGATGTGGGTGGAGTGCCAGGTGGGCGCGTCGATCGCGGCCTGCAGGTCGAGGCCGCCGAGCAGCAGGCGCAGCAGGAACGGGACGGTCCACTGGTCCTGCTGGTCACCGCCGGGGGTGCCGAACGCGATGCCCGTGCCGTCGTCGTCGAGAAGCATGCCCGGGCTCAGGGTGGTGCGGGGGCGACGGCCGGGGGCCAGGGAACCGGGCAGGCCGGGCTCGAGCCAGAACATCTGCGCGCGCGTGGGCAGCGAGAACCCGAGGCCGGGAACGACCGGGCTCGACTGGAGCCAGCCGCCGGACGGGGTGGCCGAGACGCGGTTGCCCCAGCGGTCGACGACGTCGATGTGGCAGGTGTCGCCGCTCGGGGGGCGGGCGGTGGTCACGGGTTCTCCGACCCCGGGGGCGGAGCCGACGACGTGCGCCGACCCCCACAGGCTCGCGGCGAGGTGCGGGGTGCGGCCCTCGGGGGAGCCGGGCAGCAGCCCCTCGGCCGCCGTGGCGCCGACGAGCAGGGCGCGGTCGGCGGCGTACGACGAGGACAGGAGCGTGGCCAGCGGGACGTCGGGCGCGTCGCCGTACCAGGCCTCGCGGTCGGCGAACGCGAGTTTGGCCACCTCGACGACGGTGTGCACGAGGTCGACGGGGTCGACGTCGGGCGTGATGCCGAGGGCCTCGAGGATGGCCAGCTGCTGCAGCAGCACCGGCCCCTGGCCCCAGGCGGCGGTCTTGTGGACGGTCCGCCCGGCGAACCGGACGCTGGCCGTGGGTTCCTCCGTGGCCCGCCAGGCCGCCAGGTCGTCGGCTCGCAGGAACCCGGTGTGCTCGCGGCCCGACGAGTCCAGCACCGGGGTGCCCGACACGAACGAGTCGATGGCGTCGGCGACGAAACCCTCGTAGAACGCGCGCCGGGCGGCCTCGATCTGCTGCTCGCGAGTCCCCGACTGGGAGGCCAGCCGGGAGAGCGTGTCGGCGAGGACCGGGTTGGTGAACCGCGTGCCGGGGGACGGGACCGGGAGGTAGACCTCGGCCGACGAGGGCCAGTGGTCGGTGAACAGGTCGGCGACGGCGCTGATCGTGTCGGTCGCGTCGGGGACCAGGGGGAACCCGTCCCGGGCGTAGGCGATGGCGGGCGCGAGCACGTCGGCCAGCGGGAGCGTGCCGTACCGGGCCAGGAGGTCGAGCCAGGCGCCGAACGCACCGGGCACGACGGCGGCCAGGTGACCGGTCCCGGGGACGAGGTCGAGCCCGAGGTCGTGGTACGCCTCGATCGTCGCCAAGGCCGGTGCCGTGCCCTGCCCACAGATCACGAACGTGTGCCCGTCGGACGCGCGGTGGCCGAGCAGGGGGGCGTCGCCCCCGAGGCCGTTCATGTGGGGTTCGACGACGGTCAGCGTGAACCCGGCCGCAGCGGCCGCGTCGAACGCGTTGCCACCAGCCTCGAGCACCCGCATCCCGACGCCGGACGCCAGCCAGTGCGTCGAGGCGACCATGCCCAGGGTCCCCGACAGCACGGGGCGTGTGGTGAACACCCTCCGATACTGCCTCAACCCGACGGGGTAGCACCGCTCGCGCGTCGAATCGGCTCCATGATGACGACCGGGCCGGGCGATCGGCACGCTGCGTACCCGGACCCGTTCGTGAATGCTCGGTGAATCCTGGGCGAACGCTCCGGCCGATGCCCGAATTGCCCGCTGACCTGCATCGATACTCCTCTGGTGGATTCCGAGCTGACCGTGCTGACCCAACGCCTCTCCGCTGCGGTCGGCGACTACCGGTCGGCCGCGGCCACGACGATCGCCGACCTGGCGCACCCCGTCGAGGTCGTCGACGCGACGCTGCCGGTCGCGCAGCTCGAGGTCGTGTTCAGGTCCGCGCACGTGGCGAGCGTGGCGGTCCGGGACCTCACCGATCCCCACCGGGTCGGGCTGGTCACCCGACCCCGGTTCACGGCCGCGATGACGGGCCGGCTCGGCTTCGGGCGGGCGGTCTACGCGCGTCGCGAGACGTCCGAGATCGCCGACTGGGCTCCGATGGTCGTCGAGCCTGCGGCCCCCGTCTCGGAGGTCGCCGTCCGCGCGATGGCGCGCTACGACGACCGTCGCTACGACGACGTCCTGGTGGCCGACGACGTCTGGCGGATCGTGTCGACCGCAGACCTCGTGCGGTCGCTGTCGACGCTCCTCGCGGTCCGGTCGCTGCACGATGCGCTCACCGGTCTGCCGCACCGCTCGATGTTCGTGCACGCGCTGGGCCTTCGGTGCGCGTCGACCCTGGGCTCCTCGTCCCGCGTCGTCGTCCTGCTGCTCGACGTCGCAGGATTCGCCCGGCTGAACGCGGCTCACGGCCAGCAGTTCGGGGACGTCGTGCTGACGGCGCTCGCGGCGCGGCTGCGCAGCGGGGTCCCTGCTGGGTGCGAGGTCGCCCGCACGGCCGGCGACGAGTTCGCGGTGCTCGCCACCATGCCCGCGGCCGCGTCGCAGGAGCACGCCGTCCGGCTCGCCGACGACCTTCGTCGGACCGTGCTTGCCGTGGCCTCCGAGCCGCCCGCGGGGATCACCGCCGAAGGGTGGCCGGCCCTGCACGCAGCAGTCGTCTGCTCGGCACCAGGGTCGGCGCACCCCGACGAGCTCTTCCGCGCCGCTCAGGCCCGACTGCGGCTCGCCAAGGAGTCGCGCGCCGCGCTTCAGGCGCCGCCCGGGAAGCCGAGCTGACGCCACGCCTCGTAGATCCCGACCGACGCGGCGTTGGAGAGGTTCATCGACCGACGGCCCGGCACCATCGGGATGCGCAGCTGGTCGGTGACGCGGGAGTCGGACAGGACCTCGTCGGGGAGCCCGGTGGGCTCGGGGCCGAACAGCAGGACGTCGTCGGGCGTGTACTGGACGTCGGTGTGGAAGCGCGTGGCCTGCGTGGTGAAGGCGTAGACGTCGTTCGTCGGCAATGCCTCCCACAACGCGTCCAGGGACGGATGGACGACGACGTGCGCGAGGTCGTGGTAGTCCAGGCCAGCGCGTCTCAGCTTGGCCTCCGAGAGGTCGAAGCCGAGCGGCTCGACCAGGTGGAGGGCGGCGCCGGTCCCGGCCGAGAGGCGGATCGCGGCGCCGGTGTTGCCGGGGATCCGCGGCTCGAAGAAGACGATGTGCAGCACGGGCCGAATTGTCGCACCGCCGGGTTAGCGTGTTCCGTTCGCCCATTCGAGAGGACCCCATGTACCAGGCTGCCGATTCCCGCTACGACGCGATGACCTACCGCAGGACCGGCCGTAGCGGCCTGTCGCTGCCGGGACTGTCGCTGGGTCTGTGGCACAACTTCGGTGACACGACCCCGCTCGAGACTCAGCGGGCGGTGCTGCGTCGTGCGTTCGACCTCGGCGTCACGCACTTCGACCTGGCCAACAACTACGGCCCGCCGTACGGCTCCGCCGAGGAGAACTTCGGGCGGCTGTTCGCGCAGGACCTGCGCCCGTACCGCGACGAGCTCGTCATCTCCTCCAAGGCCGGCTACGACATGTGGCCCGGGCCCTACGGCGACGGCGGCTCGCGCAAGTACCTGCTCTCGTCGCTGGACCAGTCGCTCGCGCGCCTCGGCCTGGACTACGTCGACATCTTCTACTCCCACCGTCCCGACCCCTCGGTGCCGCTCGAGGAGACGATGGGCGCGCTGCACACCGCGGTGACCAGCGGTCGGGCGCTGTACGCGGGCATCTCGAACTACTCGCCGTCGGACACGCGGGCCGCGCACCAGATCCTCAAGGACCTCGGCACGCCGCTGCTCATCCACCAGCCGTCGTACTCGATGTTCAACCGGCACGTCGAGCAGGTCGCCGACGGGCAGACCGAGAACCTCCTCGACGTCGTGGGCGACCTCGGCATCGGGACCATCGTCTTCTCCCCGCTCGCGCAGGGCATGCTCACCGACCGCTACCTCTCCGGTGACGTTCCGGCCGACTCCCGCGCGGCCGTCGGGCACTTCCTCAAGCCGACTCAGCTGTCCGAGACGTACCTCTCGCGCGCGAACGCGCTGAACGAGATCGCGCTCGGCCGCGGCCAGACCCTGGCGCAGCTCGCGCTGTCGTGGGTCCTGCGCGACGACCGCATCACGTCGGCCCTGATCGGCGCCTCGTCCCCGAAGCAGCTCGAGGACAACGTCGCCGCGCTGTCGGCCCCGGCGCTTACCGCCGACGAGATCGCCGCGATCGAGCCGCTGGCCGTCGACGGCACCGGAAAGCGGTAGCGGACCGATTCACCGTGCCCGGCGCTCCGCGCAGTGGGCGCCGGCACGGTAGAACGGCTCCATGAGTCTCGACGACATCGATCGTGCCCATCTCGCCCGCGCCGTCGTCCTCGCGCGGGAGGCGCTCCTCGACGGGGACGAGCCGTTCGGCAGCGTGCTCGTCGACGCGGACGGGGTCGTCCGGTTCGAGGACCGCAACCGCACGAAGGACGGCGACCAGACCCGCCACCCGGAGTTCGAGATCGCCCGCTGGGCCGCCGACAACCTGACCCCGGACGAGCGCGCGACAGCGACCGTCTACACGTCCGGCGAGCACTGCCCGATGTGCTCGGCCGCGCACGCATGGGTCGGCCTCGGGCGCATCGCATACGCGGCGTCGTCCGAGCAGATCAGCGGGTGGCGGGCGTCGTGGGGCGGCCAGCCGAGCCCCGTCGCCGCGCTGCCGATCCAGGCCATCGCACCGGGACTCGTCGTCGACGGGCCGGAACCGAGCCTCGAGGACGAGGTCAAGGAGCTGCAGCGGCGGTCGTTCGAGCGCGGAACGCCCTGAGCGAACGGCTTGCCGGGCCCTCAGGGAGCGGGGTTATGGTCGAGGCATGAGTCCAGTCGATGTCCTCGTGGTCTCCGGCGCGATCGGCGCCGTTCTTGTCGCAGCCGGCGCGGTGCTCACCAGGCCGCAGCGCGTTCCTGTGCGGGTCCGGCACGACGACGAGGACCAGCGCTGACGTTCTAGGCGGGTGCGGCCACCTCGGCCAGCACCGCGAGCAGTCCCGGTCCGTGCCGCTCGAGCTTGGCGGCGCCGATCCCGCTGATGGTGCCCAGTGCCTCCAACGACGTCGGTCGCTGGGAAACCACCTCGCGCAGCGTCGCGTCGTGGAACACCACGTAGGCAGGCACGCCCTGCTCCTTCGCGACGACCGCGCGCCACGCCCGCAGGGCCTCGAACACGGCGACACCCTCGTCGGACAGGTCTGCGGTAGCCGCGGCCTTGCCGCGCGTGCCGCGTGAACGCACGATCTTCTCCGTCTCGCGACGCAGCCGCACCTCGCGCTCGCCCCGCAGCACGGACGCGCTCTCGGGCGCGAGCCGGATGGTGCCGTAGCCGTCGGAGTCGACGCCCAGCAGCTCGAGCGCGAGCAGCTGGCGGACCACGCCGCGCCACTCGGCCTCCGACACGTCCGCGCCCAGACCGAACGTGCTCAGCGACTCGTGGCCGAGCGACGTGATCCGCGGCGTCACCTTGCCGCGCAGGATGTCGATCAGGTGGCCCGCGCCGTACCGCTGGTTGCGCTGCTCCAGGCGGACCACGGTCGACAGCAGCTTCTGCGCGGCGACGGTCCCGTCCCACGACTCCGGCGGGGTCAGGCACGTGTCGCAGTTGCCGCACGGCTGGGAGGCCTGCCCGAAGTAGTTGAGCAGCTGCACTCGACGGCACTCGACGGTCTCGCACAGCGCGAGCATCGCGTCCAGGTGCGCCGTCAGCCGGCGCTTGTGCGCGGCATCGCCCTCGGAGGTGTCGATCATCCGGCGCTGCTGGACCACGTCCGCCAGCCCGTAGGCGAGCCAGGCGGTCGACGGCAGCCCGTCGCGTCCGGCGCGGCCGGTCTCCTGGTAGTAGCCCTCGACGGACTTGGGCAGGTCGAGGTGCGCGACGAACCGCACGTCCGGCTTGTCGATCCCCATGCCGAACGCGATCGTCGCGACCATCACGACGCCGTCCTCGCGCAGGAACCGCGACTGGTTGCGCGCGCGCACCTGCCGGTCGAGGCCCGCGTGGTACGGCAGGGCGGTCACGCCGCGCTCGACGAGGAACTGGGCGGTCTGCTCGACCGAGTTCCGCGACAGGCAGTAGACGATGCCCGCGTCGCCCTCGTGCTCGGTGCGCAGGAGGTTGAGCAGCTGGTCGCGCGGCTTGTCCTTGGGCGCGATCCGGTACTGGATGTTGGGCCGGTCGAAGCTCGCGACGAAGTGCCGGGCGTCCCCGAGCTGCAGCCGCTGCGCGATCTCGGCGTGCGTCTGGTCGGTCGCCGTGGCGGTCAGCGCGATCCGCGGCACCTCGGGCCAGCGCTCGTGCAGCATCGACAGCTGCAGGTAGTCCGGCCGGAAGTCGTGGCCCCACTGAGACACGCAGTGCGCCTCGTCGATGGCGAACAGGGCGACCGTGCCGCGGTCCAGCAGCTCGACGGTCTCGCGCACGCGCAGCCGCTCGGGTGCGAGATAGAGGAGGTCCAGCTCACCGGCGAGGTAGGCGTCCTCGACCTTCCGCCGCTCGAACGACTGCTGCGTGGAGTTCAGGAACCCCGCCCGCACCCCGAGCGCGGACAGGGCGTCCACCTGGTCCTGCATCAGGGCGATGAGCGGCGAGATGACGACGCCGGTGCCCTCGCGGACCAGCGACGGCACCTGGTAGCACAGCGACTTGCCGCCGCCCGTGGGCATCAGGACGAGCGCGTCGCCGCCCCGGATGACGGTCTCGACGATGTCCGCCTGCTCGCCGCGGAAGTCGTCGTACCCCCAGACGTCGTGCAGCACGGTCGCAGCTGCGGCGACGGCCTCCTCGGGCGAGAGCACCTGCGCGACGGCTCGCGGGATGTCGGGGCGCGGGGGAGGAGCAGGACGGTCGCGACGAGGAGGGGGCGAACCGCCCGCCCCGCGCGGCTCGGGCCCGGGGACGTACGGCTCCTCGAGGTCCGGCGGTGGGGCGTCGTAGAACGGGTCGAACGGTGGTTCGTCGTCGAGCGGCCATTCCCCGCCGCCATCCCACGCCTCCGTCACGCGCACACCCTACGTTCCCGCGCCGACAACCCGGCCCGTGCCGTCCACAGAACGCGGGTCTCCGGACCGCTCCGTAGGGTGGTGCCCATGGGAACCGCACTGATCACCGGCGCGTCCGCGGGGCTCGGCCTCGAGTTCGCCTGGCAACTGGCCACCGCCAAGCACGACGTCGTCCTGGTGGCCCGCGACGAGGAACGTCTGCAGCGCCTGGCCGGACAGCTGGAGGCGGCCGCGGGCATCCGCGCCGAGGTGCTCGTCGCCGACCTCTCGGTCCGGGAGGACGTCGAGCGCGTCGCCGAGCGGCTGCGTTCCGACGAGAAGCCCGTCGGCCTGCTGGTGAACAACGCGGGCCTCGGGCTGAACCAGCGGTTCGTCGGCGGTGACCTCGCGCGTGAGGAGGCGGCGCTCGCGGTCATGGTCTCCGCGGTGCTCGTCCTGTCGCACGCCGCCGCCGGGGCGATGGTGGCGCGCGGGCGCGGGGCGATCCTCAACATCGCCTCCGTCGCCGCCCTGCTCGCGTCCGGCACCTACTCCGCGCACAAGGCCTGGGTGCGCTCGTTCACCGAGGGGCTGGCCGTCGAGCTGGACGGCACCGGCGTCACCGCGACCGCCCTGTGCCCCGGGTTCGTGCACACCGAGTTCCACGCGCGCGGCGCCATCGACGTGTCCGCGTACCCGGAGATCGCGTGGCTGAACGCCGAGGACGTGGTCGCCAAGGGGCTTTCCGACGTCCGCCGCGGGGTCGTGATCTCCACGCCGAGCGTCCGGTACCGTATGGCGTCGGCGGCAGCCCGGATGAGCCCCCGGTTCGCGATCCGCCGGTTCGGCCGCTACCGCAAGGCCATCGAGGGCGCCTGAGCGGGCCGCTCCACCGGTAGCCTGACCGCCGTGACCTCCACGCCCCGCGAGCAGCTGCTCGAACTGATCAAGGACCTCGCCGTCGTGCACGGGAAGGTCACGCTCTCGTCGGGCCGCGAGGCCGTCTACTACGTGGACCTGCGCCGCGTGACGCTGCACCACGCGGCCGCGCCGCTGATCGGGCACCTGATGCTCGACCTGCTCGAGGAGGTCGGCCTCGGCACCGCCGAGATCGACGCCGTCGGCGGGCTCACGCTCGGTGCCGACCCCGTCGCGACCTCGCTGCTGCACGCGGCCGCGTCGCGCGGGCAGGACCTCGACGCGTTCGTCGTGCGCAAGGAGGCCAAGGCGCACGGCATGCAGCGGCAGATCGAGGGCCCCGACATCGCGGGCCGGCGCGTGGTCGTCCTCGAGGACACCTCGACCACGGGCGGGTCGCCGATCCAGGCCGTCGAAGCCGCGCGGGCGGTCGGCGCGGACGTGCGTGGCGTCGCGGTGATCGTCGACCGGGCCACCGGGGCGCAGGCCAAGATCGAGGCGCTCGGCGTGCCGTACCACTACCTGTTCAGCCTGTCCGACCTCGGCCTGGCCTGAGGAAGGACGCACGCATGGGCGTCGAGGTGCTGTTCGTCCTCTTCGCCGTCGGCCTGATCGGGTTCGTCGCCGTCGGCTGGTGGGCGTCGGTCAAGCGACGCGAACGGCTGCAGAGATGGGCCCAGGTCAACGGCTGGACGTTCGCGTCGAGCGACCGTTCCCTCGTCGACTTCTCCCGCGCCCAGCCGTTCGGCGTCGGCCACTCCAAGAAGGCCACCGAGGTGCTGGCGGGCCGGTACGACGGTCACTCGGCGCTGTCGTTCACCTACCGGTGGACCACCGGCAGCGGCAAGGAGGCCTCGACGCACACGGCGCACGTCGTCGGCGTGGTGCTCCCGGCCTTCCTGCCGACCGTCGAGGTCACGCCCGACGGGCTCGGCGCCAAGCTGGCCAAGATGGTCGGCGCCCAGGACATCCAGTTCGAGTCCGAGGACTTCAACAAGGCGTTCCGCGTGGCCTCGTCGGACCCCCAGGTGGCCCACGCGATCGTGCACCCGCGCTTGATGGAACGGATGCTGCGCGCCGATGCCCGCGGGTCCTGCTGGCGCATCGAGGGGACCTGGATCCTGACCTGGGCCACGGGCTCGACCGACCTCGACCGGCTCGCGTCCCGGCTTGCCCTGCTCAGCGCGGTCGTGCGTTCCGTCCCGCGGCACGTGTGGCTCGACCACGGATTCGACCCTCTGACCTCGACCGTCTGACCGATACGCTTCCCTGACCGACCTCATCCACGGAGGAAAACACGTGTCTGGTCTCATCGTCCTGATCATCATCGTCGTGATCGTCGTCATCCTGCTGCTCTGGGCCGTCGGCATGTACAACGGCCTGGTCCGGCTGCGGAACCTGGTGCAGGAGGCGTGGCGCCAGATCGACGTCGAGCTGAACCGTCGCCACGACCTGATCCCCAACCTCGTTGAGTCCGTGAAGGGCTATGCGGCCCACGAGCGTGGGGTCTTCGACGAGGTCGCGCGCGCACGCGCCGCCGCCGCTGCTCCCGGGTCCGGCCCGGCCGAGCAGGCGCAGCAGGAGAACCAGCTGACCCAGGCGCTCGGTCGCCTGTTCGCGGTCGCCGAGGCCTACCCGGTCCTGCGCGCGAGCGAGAACTTCCAGCAGCTGCAGGCCGAGCTGACCAACACCGAGGACCGCATCGCCGCAGGCCGCCGGTTCTACAACGCCAACGTGCGCTCGCTGAACACCAAGGTCGAGTCGTTCCCGTCGAACATCGTCGCCAACATGTTCCACTTCGAGCGCGCCGAGTACTTCGAGGTCGAGGACCCGCAGGTCCGCCAGGCGCCGACCGTCAGCTTCTGAGGCTGCCGAACGGCAGCTTCGCGGCGCGGCCGGGTTTCGACGAGGTCGCACCGCTGTTCGCTGCGTGAGCCGCGGTCGTGCAGCCGACGGCGCCCACTGTTCGCGACGGCGCCAGCAGCACGGGGCGCCGTCGGCGCGAGCGGGCGCCGTCGGCGCGAGCTGACGGTCGCGTACGGACCAGGTTCCGCAGGGAGCAGGCCATCGTGCTCCGGGAACCCTGCTGCGTCGCGGGCGTCAGTGCTAGAACGTGGTCATGGCAAAGCCCCAGGCTCCGATCGGGTTGCTGCTGCGGACGCTCGACGGCCTCATCGACCAGCGGTTCGAGCAGGTGCTCGGCGAACGGGACGTGTCCCGTCGGCAGTGGCAGCTGCTGCGGACCCTCACCGACGGTCCGGCGTCGGCGGACGTCCTGAGCGAGCGGGTGGCGGTCTTTCTCGGCGACGACACCGTGCAGGAGCACCTCGATCCGCTCGTCGCGCGTGGCTACGTCGAGGGGGCCTACGCCCTGACCGAGGCCGGCCGCTCGTTCGTCGACGAGCTCGCGCTCGCGGTCGGCGCGATCAGGGAGCTGACCGTGCGCGGGCTCGCGGAGGGCGAGTACGACCGGACGGTCGCCACGCTCCAGGCAATGATCGACAACCTGCGCTAGCACGCGGCCGTGCGAGTGAATCCCGTGGGCCGGGAGGCCGGCGCCCCGTAGGGTCCGCGTCGGCAAGAGGGGGCACAGATGGCCGACGATCCACTCGACAGAGTCGCCCGCGCCGAGGTCGACGCCGCCCACGCGCACTGGGTGAGCACCCTGCCGCTCCACCGCAACACCTCCGACCCTGGATACCTCGAGCGCTGGTACGCCGAGCAGTGCGGCGGATGCCGGTACTGGTTCCCGCTCGACGGCTCGCTCGGCGACGACTGGGGTGCGTGCTCGGGCCCGTACTCGCCGCTCGACGGAAGGGTGACGTTCGAGCACGACGGGTGCGTGGCCTTCGAGCGCGGTGCGGGCAAGCCGTTCGCATGAGCGCCTAGACGGGTCCGCTAGCTGCGCCGCAGCAGCGGGATCACCAGCGGGGTGTGCGACTCCGGGTCCTCGATGACCCGGCACGGGACGTCGAAGACGTCCTCGACGATCGCGGGCGTGATCACGTCGGACGGGGCGCCCGAGGCGACGACCCGGCCGTCCTTCATCGCGATGATGTGCGTCGCGTAGCGGGCGGCCTGGTTGAGGTCGTGCAGGACGGCGACCAGAGTGCGGCCATCAGCCTCGTTGATGCGCCGGAACAGCTCCAGCACGTCGATCTGGTGCGCGATGTCGAGGAAGGTCGTCGGCTCGTCGAGAAGGAGCGTGCCGGTCTCCTGGGCGAGGGCCATGGCGACCCAGACGCGCTGCCGCTGACCGCCGGAGAGCTCATCGACCAGCCGTCCCGAGAGGTCGAGGATGTCTGTCGCGGTCATGGCCCGCAGGACCGCGGCCTCGTCCTCGGGGGACCAGCGGTCGAACACGCGCTGGTGCGGGAAGCGGCCGCGCGCGACGAGGTCGGCGACGCGGATGCCGTCGGGCGCCAGCGACGTCTGAGGGAGCAGCCCCAGCTCGCGGGCCAGCTCTTTGGGGTTGCGCTCGGCGATGTCGCGGCCGTCCAGGAGCACCGAGCCGTCGCGGGGCTTGAGGAGGCGGGCCATCGCGCGCAGCAGGGTCGACTTGCCGCAGGCGTTGGGGCCGATGATCGCGGTGAACGACCCCGCGGGCACGTGGGCGGTCAGGTCGGAGCTGATGACGCGCTTGTCGTACGCGAGCGTCAGGCCGTGGGCCTCGAGGGTGGTCATGAGCGTCGGTACTCCCGGATCAGAAGCCAGATGAGGTAGAGGCCGCCGAGCGTGACGGTGACCAGGCCGGTGGCGACGCCGACCCGTTGCGCGATGAAGTCGGCGGTCGTCAGCAGGACGGCGCCCATGAGTGCCGAGACCACGAGCGACGGCCCTGGCGTGCGGGCCAGGCGGTGGGCGATCTGGGGCGCGACGAGCGCGATGAACGCGATGGGGCCGGCCGCCGCGGTGACCAGGGCGGCGAACGCGACGCCGAGGATCACGGCCGTCAGGCGCACGCGCTCGGCCCGGATCCCGTGGGCGCGGGCGGCGTCGTCGCCGAGCTCGAGCTGGCCCAGCGGACGGCTCACCAGGGCGAGCAGCGGCAGCAGGACGACCAGCACGATCGCGAACGGGACGAGCTGGGACCAGCCGAGCGCGGACAGCGAACCGGCGCCCCAGGCGGACACGAGCATGGCGGCCTCGGTGCTCACGCGCGTCATCAGGTAGTAGTTGAACGAGCTGAGCATGGCCGCGACGGCGATGCCGACGATGATCAGCCGGAAGCCCTGCGCGCCTCGTCGGTACGCCAGCAGGTAGACGGCGGCCGCGGTGACCAGCCCGCCGACGATCGAGCCGAGCGCGATGGTGGCGTACGACGTGCTGCCGACGACGAGCATCACGCAGAGCGCGCCCGTGTACGAGCCGGCGTCGAGCCCGATGACGTCCGGGCTGCCGAGGGGGTTGCGGGTCAGCGACTGGAAGACCGCCCCCGCCAGGGCGAGCGCGATGCCGCAGCCGATCGCGAACAGCAGCCGAGGCAACCGCCACTCGACGACGAGCGTGTGCGCGCGCCGGCTGCCCCCGCCGGTCAGCGCGCTCACCACCTCGCCGATGCTCAGGTGGTAGGTGCCGACCGCGAGGCTGGCGACGCCGAGGACCAGGACGACCGCGACGAGGACGGCGGAGACGACGAGCGCGCGGCGGTCGATGCGGGCGGACCGCCGCCCTCGGCGCAGGACGACGACCGGGCGTCCGAGGTCGAGGCTCACAGCCCGCTCGCCGTCCGTCGCCGGGCCAGCACGATGAGCACCGGGGCGCCGATGAACGCCGTCACCAGCCCGACCCGCAGCTCGCCGCTGGGCAGGATCACGCGGCCGACGATGTCCGAGACGAGCAGCAGGATGGACGCGCCGACCATCGAGTACGGGATGATCCAGCGCTGGTCGGGGCCGGTGAACCAGCGGACCGCGTGGGGGACCATCAGCCCGACGAACGCGATGGGCCCGGCGAGCGCGGTCGCCCCGCCGGCCAGGAGCGTCACGGCGACGATCGTCAGGATCCGAGTCGGCCCGATGCTCGCACCGAGCGAGCGACCCAGCTCGTCGCCGAGCGCGAGCGCGTTGAGCTGGCGGGCCAGGACCAGGGCGAGGACCAGGCCGACGACGATGAACGGGGCGATCGTGCCAAGCAGAGCGAGCGACCTGCCGCCGATGCTGCCGATGCTCCAGGCGAGGGTGTTGGCGAACAGCTGCTGGTCGCGCAGCTGGAGGATCTGGCTGATGCCCCCGGCCACGGCGGCGAGCGCGACACCGGCGAGCGTGAGCTTCTCGGGGGTCGCCTGGCCGCGGCCCGAGGCGCCGATGACGTAGACGAGCATCGTCGCCACGGCGGCCCCGGCGAACGCGAACCACACGTAGCCCGCGGCCGAGGTCAGGCCGAAGAACGCGATCGCGACCGTGATGGCGAGCCCCGCGCCCGCGTTCACGCCGAGGATCCCGGGGTCGGCCAGCGGGTTGCGCGTGTACGCCTGGATGAGCGCGCCGCACACGCCCAGGGCGGCACCCGCGACGAGCCCGACGGCCGTGCGCGGGATCCGCAGCTCCCAGATGATCAGGTGGTTCTCGGACCCGTCGTTGCCGACGAGGGCCGACAGGACGTCGGGCACCGAGATCGCCTTGGCGCCGATCATGATGCTCAGCACGCAGACGACCGCGAGCACGACCACCGCCAGCACCAGCCCGAGGGTGCGCGCAACAGCGCCATGCGAGATGCCGGCGCTGCTGCGGGTGTCGGTGGTCGTGCTCAACGGGTCAGGACGACGTCTTCAGGTGCGACGCGATCTCCGGGACGATCTTGTCCAGCTGCCACGGGATGCTCAGGACGGTCGGCGCGGACGAGGCCCACGCGAGCGCCTGGTCGTCCATGAAGTAGTACGAGCCGTCCTTGATCGGGCCCCACGACGCGACGAGCGGGTTCTCGACGGTCCGTGCCTCGTCGCCCGGCTGGTCGATCCACGCGAGGTGGAACTGGGACTCGACGGTGCTGAGCTCCTCGAGGCTGACCGAGCCGTAGAACTGGTCGGGCGAGGCCTTGCCCAGGTCCGCGACCTGCGGCGACGGGACGAACCCGAGCTGCTCGATCACCTGCACGCGCGGGTCCTGCGGGAAGTAGAAGTCGAACGCGGTCGCGCCGTCGGCGAGGTACCAGCCGTAGGTGAACGTGACGCCCTGGAACTCGGGGTGCAGGTCGGCCTGGGCCTTGATCGCGGCGTCGGTCGAGTCGATGAGCGTCTGCGCCTGCGACTCCTGGCCCATCGCCTTGCCGACCGTGAGGGTCAGCTCCTTCCAGTCCGACGTCCACGGCGCGTCGGCGTACGCGACGGTCGGCGCGATGTCGGACAAGCGCTTGTACTCGTTCTCGGTGATGCCCGAGTGCGGCGCCAGGATCAGGTCGGGCTCGAGGCCCAGGACCTGGTCGAAGTCGACCTCGTCGGCGTCGGTGTACGTCACGATCTCCGGCAGCTCGCCGCCCAGCTCGTCCACCGTGTCGACGAACCACGGCAGGTACTTGTCGACGGTGCCCCACGTGAAGTCGGTGGTCCCGACGGGCACGGTGCCCAGCGCGGCGACGACGTCCTGCGCGGCCCAGCCGATCGTGACGATGCGCTCGGGCTTCGCCTCGATCGTCGCCTCGCCGAGGGCATCCGTCAGAGTGACGGGGAACGCGCCGGTGTCAGCGTCGGCGGTGCCGGTGCTCTCGTCCGACGGTGTCGAGTCGGAGCTGCACCCGGCGAGCGCCAAGGTGAGCGCCGCCGCAGCGACGACGAGCAGACGGGCGGGCTTGAGCGACATAGGGCGTCCTAACCTTGGGCGGGATACGACCGAAGGTTAGGACAGGTTTACCTAATCGACCAAACGTTCAGATCCGGGCGACGAGGTCCGCGACCGAGTCGACGACCTCGCTGGGCCGGAACGGGAAGCGCTCGATGTCGACGGCCCCGGTCGAGCCCGAGAGCACGAGGAACGTACGCAGGCCCGCCTCGATCCCGGCGACCACGTCGGTGTCCATCCGGTCGCCGACCATGACCGTGGTCTCGGAGTGGGCGTCGATCCGGTTGAGCGCGCTGCGAATCATCATCGGGTTCGGCTTGCCGACGAAGTACGGCTGCCGCCCGGTCGCTGCGGAGATCATCGCCGCGACCGCACCCGTGGCCGGCAGGTCGCCCTCACGGCTCGGGCCCGTCACGTCGGGGTTCGTCGCGATGAACCGCGCACCGCCCTGGATCAGCCGGACGGCCTGCGTGATGGCCTCGAACGAGTAGGTGCGCGTCTCGCCCAGCACCACGAAGTCGGGCTGCGTCCCGGTGAGGGTGTAGCCGGCCTCGTACAGCGCGGTGGTCAGCCCGGCCTCGCCGATCACGTAGGCCGAGCCGCCGGGCATCTGGTCGGTGAGGAACTGGGCGGTCGCCAGCGCCGAGGTCCAGATGGCGTCCTCGGGCAGGTCGATCCCCGAGCTCGCCAGGCGCGCCCGCAGGTCGCGCGGCGTGAAGATGGAGTTGTTGGTGAGCACCAGGAACGGGCGGCCGCCGTCGCGCAGGGCGCGCACGAACTCGGCGGCACCCGGGATCGCGGTCCCCTCGTGCACGAGCACGCCGTCCATGTCCGAGAGCCAGGAGCGGATCTCGCGCGGACCGTGGTGCGTCATGCGCCAAAGGCCTTCTTCTCGACGGCGTCGCGCTCCGCCTGCTCGTCGTACCGCTCGTCGCGCTCCTCGGCGACGCCCAGCCCCTTCTTGGCCCGACGACGCTTGCGCCACA
Source organism: Cellulomonas sp. P4_A2 (assembly GCF_056402515.1). NCBI lineage: Bacteria > Bacillati > Actinomycetota > Actinomycetes > Micrococcales > Cellulomonadaceae > Cellulomonas > Cellulomonas sp. P4_A2. The sequence goes on along the minus strand of NZ_JBFUHG010000004.1, from coordinate 162,495 downwards.
CCTCGACGATGATCGGCAGCACCGAGAAGAAGACCACGAGGACGAGCAGCGCCTCGATGTTGTCCTTGATGAAGCCGATGTTGCCCAGCAGGTAGCCGAGGAACGTCACGCCACCGGCCCAGAGCACCACGCCGATGAGGTTCCAGAGGGCGAACTGGCGGTACTTCATCTTGCCGACGCCGGCCGCGACCGACGCGTACGTGCGCACGAACGGGATGAACTGCGCCACGATCAGCGTGCGGCCGCCGTACCTGTCGAAGTAGGCGTAGGTCTGGTCGATGTACTTCTGCTTGAAGAACCGGGAGTCCTCCTTGGCGAACACCTTCGGTCCGGCGGTCCGCCCGATGAGGTACCCCGTCTGCGTCCCCGCGTAGGCCGCGACGATCAGCAGGCCCATCAGCGCCCAGATGCTGATCTTCACGTCGAGCTGGTCCTGCGCCACCAGCGCACCCGCGGTGAACAGCAGGGAGTCGCCGGGCAGGATCGGGAACAGCAGGCCGACCTCGACGAAGATCACGGCCATGATGCCGAGCAGCACCCACTTGCCGAACGAGTCGATGAGGTGCTGGGCGTCGAGGTAGTCGGTGATGGACGCGTGCACCGGGCCCAGGGCAGGCAGGGCGGTGGCGAGGGCGTCAGTCAGCATGTGCCCAGCGTACGGGGCGGCTCGTGCGTGCCCCGTGGGTGGCCTGTGCGGACCGTGTGCGCCGTCTACGGTGGCGGCGTGGACCAGGAGCGCGTGGAGGTCGGGGTCGGGCCGTGGCCGGGGGAGTGGCCGTCGGACGACCGGTTCGACCCGGTGCTGCTGGCCGAGGGGGACCGGCGCAACGTCGTCGACCGCTACCGGTACTGGTCGCTGGAGGCGATCGTCGCCGACCTCGACACCCGCCGGCACCCGTTCCACGTGGCCATCGAGAACTGGGCGCACGACCTCAACATCGGCTCGGTCGTCCGCACCGCCAACGCGTTCCTGGCGGCCGAGGTGCACATCGTCGGCAACCGCCGCTGGAACCGTCGCGGGGCCATGGTCACCGACCGCTACCAGCACGTGCGGCACCATCCGACGGTCGACGACCTTCTGGCCTGGGCCTCGTCGTCGGGGATCCCGGTGCTCGGCATCGACAACCTGCCCGGATCCGTCCCGCTGGAGGGCTACGCGCTGCCGCGGGAGTGCGTGCTGCTGTTCGGGCAGGAGTCGGTGGGGCTCTCCGACGAGGCCCGCGCGGCCGCCGTCGACGTCCTGCACATCGCCCAGTTCGGCTCGACGCGCTCCATCAACGCAGGCGCCGCGGCGGCGATCGCCATGCACGAATGGATCGCCCAGCACGCGGGACCGCCGCCGGTCGTGTGACGAACAGCGGTGTCCACGGGACGTTCGGCCCCGGCGTCGTCGGAGGGAATCGTGCCAGAATCGCTGCGATAACCCCCCTCTAGCTCGCAGGAGATGCTGCAGATGGCCATCGCCACCCCCGAGGTCTACGCCGAGATGATCGACCGGGCGAAGGCGGGCAAGTTCGCCTACCCGGCCGTGAACATCACGTCGTCCCAGTCCGTCACCGCTGCGCTGCAGGGCTTCGCGGAGGCCGGTTCCGACGGGATCATCCAGGTGTCCGTCGGCGGCGCCGAGTACGCGGCCGGCTCGACGGTCAAGGACCGCGTCTCGGGCTCGCTGGCCCTCGCGGCCTACGCGACCGAGGTGGCCAAGGGCTACCCGATCACCGTGGCGCTGCACACGGACCACTGCGCCAAGCAGAACCTGGACTCCTGGGTCCGCCCGCTGCTGGCCCTCGAGATCGAGCAGGTCAAGGCCGGCAAGCTCCCCACGTTCCAGTCGCACATGTGGGACGGCTCGTCGGTCCCGCTGGACGAGAACCTGGTCATCGCCGAGGAGCTCCTCGAGCTCTCGGTCGCGGCCCGTACGATCCTCGAGATCGAGGTCGGCGTCGTCGGTGGCGAGGAGGACGGCCACACGGCCGAGATCAACGACAAGCTGTACACGACCGTCGAGGACGGCCTGGCCACGGTCAGGGCGCTCGGCTCGGGCGAGAAGGGCCGCTACCTGACGGCCCTGACGTTCGGCAACGTGCACGGCGTCTACAAGCCCGGTGCGGTCAAGCTGCGCCCGTCGATCCTCGCCGAGATCCAGAAGGCCGTCGGCGACGCGATCGGCGTCGAGAACCCGTTCGACCTGGTGTTCCACGGCGGCTCCGGCTCCACCGAGGCCGAGATCTCCGAGGCCGTCGACAACGGCGTCATCAAGATGAACATCGACACGGACACGCAGTACGCGTTCAGCCGTCCCGTGGCGGACCACTTCTTCCGCAACTACGACGGCGTGCTCAAGGTCGACGGCGAGGTGGGCAACAAGAAGGCCTACGACCCGCGCGCCTGGGGCAAGCTGGCCGAGGCCGGCATGGCCGCCCGCATCGCCGAGGCGAGCCGCCAGCTCCGCTCGGCCGGGCAGTCGCTCAGCGCCTGATCCCCGCGTCTGACGTGCGAAGGGCCCCTCGTCCGCGAGGGGCCCTTCGTCATTCCCCGACGGGCTGGAAGTCGGCCTCGTCGTCGGACTCGACCACGTCGAGCAGCTCGCCGATCCGCGTGACGTCGAGCAGGAACCGCACGTGCGGGGGCACCCGGATCATGCGGACCCGGTGCTGGGAGCGGATGGACAGGCGCGCGAGGAACGCCACGCCCGACGAGTCCATGAACGTGACGTGGTGGGCGTCGACCTCGATCGGCAGGCCGATCTGCTCGGCCTCGGCCGTCGCCTCCTGCAGCTCGGCGCCGAGGTCGGCGTCGACCTCGCCCGAGAGCACGATGCGGGTGGACTCGGAACCCACGATGACGTGCACCGCTCCCGGCTCGCCGACGATCCCGGGCGTCTGGGCCTCGGCGGGCCCATCGGGGATCGTGCTGTTACCGTCGCGCACGGCGCTCCTTCGGTGTCGGGCGGCGGACAGAACGCCGCATTCTCGACGACTGGCCTGTCCGGAACGCTAGACGATCGGAGGTGGTGGTGGTCAATCCCCCTGAGCCACCGATACCCGATCGGGCCCTCGCCGACCTGCGGGATCGGGCTCTGAGTGCTACTTCGGTGCCGATGGCCCTGCTGGATGCGACCCCGCCGGGGATGCCGGTCGTCTGGGTCAACGACGCGTTCGAGAAGGTCACCGGGTACGGCGTCGCGGAGGCCCGGCGGCGGCAGGACGCGGTCGTCGAGGACTCGGCCCTCGGGCCGCCGGACCTCAGCGAGATCCAGGACGCCATCGCGGCGGGACGTGCGGTCTCGCAGACGCTCACGCTGCGCCGCGCCGACGGGTCGCGACTGACGTGCCGGGCGGTGCTCTCGCCGGTGCGCGCGGCCGACGGCACGCTCACGCACTGGGTCGTCGCGCTCCAGGACCTCACCGAGCAGCTGACGCACGACGCGGAGCAGGCCGCCCTCGTCGAGTCCGAGCGCCGGGAGCGGCGGAGCCTGGGCCTCATCGCGCAGGTGTCCGACCTGCTCATGGACGTCGACGACCCGCACGCGCTGCGCGAGATCGCCTCGATCCTGCGCCGCTCGGTGGTCGGCTGGGCGCAGTTCTACCTCGACGACGGCGGGCTGCGGCCGACGGACGGGATCGTGTCCGGGCAGGTGCTGACGGGTCGCACGCCCCGCCACCGCAACGTCCTGCGGCCGCGCGAGCACGATGCGGTCCAGCTCCTGCTCGACGGGCAGAACGACCGGCCGTTCGACCTGGCCGTCGACGGCTCCTCCACGGTCGGCACCGCGTCGGCCTGGCTCGCGCGGCACGTCGTCGAGCAGCTCGACGCGCTCGCGGCCGACGCCGCGCACTCGCGCCCGGACGGGGACGTCGTCGTGTTTCCCGTGCCCGGCCGGCGCCGCGTGCTCGGGGTGCTCGTCGTGGTCGTCGTCGGTGGCCTGCGCGGGCTCGAGCCCCAGGCGCGCACGGTCCTGGAGCTGACCGCGCGGCGCGTGGGACTCGTCGTCGACAACGCACGCCTCTACGACCGCGAGCACCGGTTGGCCGAGACGCTGCAGCGCGCGATGCTCCCCGAGCAGGCCGAGGTCGACGGGCTGGACGTGTGGACGTACTACGCGCCGAACTCGGAGAACGCCCAGGTCGGCGGCGACTGGTACGACGTGCTCCAGGTGTCGTCGGACGTGGTCGGCGTCGTGATCGGGGACGTCGTCGGCCACGACGTCGAGGCCGCCGCCGCGATGGGCCAGCTGCGCTCGGTCGTCCGCTCGTACATGTTCGACATCACCACCCCGGGGCCGGTGCTGGAGCGGGTCGACCAGCTCGTGGCGGGCATGCGCGTCCCGCGCCCGGCGGGGCTGGTCCTGTCGACGCTCACTAGGACGGGTGACCTCTGGGAGGTCCAGTACTCGCGCGCGGGCCATCTGCCGGCCCTGCTCGTGCGCGACGGTGTGGTGACCGCCCTGGACGGCTCGGCCGGCTCGCTCATCGGCTTCGGCGGCAAGCCGCGCACCACCGACTCCGCCCAGCTGCGGCCCGGCGACGTGCTGCTCTACTACACCGACGGCCTCATCGAGCGCCGTGATCGTGGGCTTCGCGACGGGCTCGCGGCGCTCTCGTCGGTGGCCGCCGGGATCACCGCGCTCGACGCCGCCGGGGTGGGCGAGGAGCTCCTGTCGCGGCTGGCCGACCACCCCGAGGACGACGTCGCGGTCGTGGTCGTGCGCGTGCCGTCGGCGAAGGACAGCTCGTCGCAGGCCCGCAGCCCGCGGCGTCGGCGCTGGTCGCTGCCCAGCGAGCCGGCATCGATCGGTCGCGCCCGGCACGCGGTCGTACGCACCTGCCAGGCGTGGGGGATCCCCGAGTCCGCCAATGCCGAGCTGGTCGTCTCGGAGCTCGTCGCCAATGCTGTCCTGCACGGCTACGGCCACGTCTCGCTGCAGCTCTACGACACGGGCGACGGCCTGCGCATCGAGGTCGAGGACGCCAACCCGACGCCGCCCGTGACCACCGACGGTCACCCGGGGCGCGTGGGCGGGTTCGGGATGCAGATCGTGGAGCGGCTGGCCGACTGGGGCTGGCGGCAGTCGCGCGGCGGCAAGCTCGTCTGGGCGAAGGTGCGGCCGGCGTCGCTGCCGGAGGCCTAGGAGGGGGCCGCGGCGCCGTCCGGGCGGCGGAAGCCCGAGTCGGACGACCCCTTCTCGCAGTTGTGCTCCGTGTCGATCCGGAAGAGGTCGAGCGCGCCGCAGATCTCGATGACGAACAGGTCGCGCTGGTCGGCGCCGCGCAGGACGGTCGCACCGCCGCGCTTGCGGTTGGCGTCGGCGAGCGAGATGAGGAACGCCGCACCCGTCGAGTCCATGAAGCTGACCTCGCACATGTCGACGACGAGCAGCTGGTGGCGCAGACCGACCACGCGCGCGGCGATCTCCGGGAAGTGGTCGCGTTCGGCCAGGTCCAGGTCCCCGGCGACGGTGAGTGTCGTCGTCGTCGAGGAGGTCGAGATCTCGATCATCGGGTCCGCCCGTCGTCGGGAGGGTGGTTCAGGCGGTGCTCGCCCCTGCTTGCCGAACATCGGTCCAGGTCGGCGGGTCGACTGTAATCGCGCTCCCACGTGCGTGCACCCGGAATGGGAGACTGGCGGCATGAGCCACGAGAACCTGCTGGACGGACCCGCGCCCACCCTCCTGCCCGTCGACGGCGCCGACGCGGACGCGCGCGCCGCGCTGACCTCGGGCTCCTCCCCGCGCGAGGCCGTTCCCGCGGCGCCGGCGTCGTCGCTGGTGTGGGCGCTGCTGGCCGAGCACGCGCTCGCCGACGAGGGGGACCCGGTGGCTGCGTACGCCTACGCTCGGACGGGCTACCACCGCGGTCTGGACGCCCTGCGACGTGCCGGCTGGCGCGGGCGCGGCCCGGTTCCCGTCGACCATCTGCCCAACCAGGGCTTCCTGCGCGCCCTGCTCGCGCTCGCCGAGGCCGCCGAGGCCATCGAGGAGTCCGAGGAGTCCGAGCGCTGCCTGCAGTTCCTCGTGGACTGCGGCACCTCCGACGACGAGGTCGCAGCCCTGCGCTGAGGTCAGCGGGCGGACCGGGCATGACCAGTTCTTGACGGTCCGGTACCCTCTCGGAGGTACTGGGTCCCTGCCGCCCGGTGCCCGGGCCCCGTGCAAGCGCCGCGTCCAAGCATGTGACGTGGTCTCCGCCGTGCCGCCCGCAGCACAGGCAGGTGGGAGTTGATTCAGATGCCGGCCGTCGTGGTGCTCGGAGCCCAGTGGGGCGACGAGGGCAAGGGCAAGGCGACCGACCAGCTCGGTGCGCGCACCGACATCGTGGTGAAGTTCAACGGCGGCAACAACGCCGGGCACACCGTGGTGATCAACGGCGAGAAGTACGCGCTGCACCTGCTGCCGTCGGGGATCCTGTCGCCCGGAGTCGTCCCCGTCATCGGCAACGGCGTGGTCGTCGACATCGACGTGCTGTTCCAGGAGATCGACGCCCTGGAGGCGCGCGGTCACGACACGTCGCAGCTCGTCGTCTCGTCGGCCGCGCACGTCATAGCGCCGTACAACCGCACGCTCGACAAGGTCACGGAGCGGTTCCTGGGCAAGCGTCGCATCGGCACGACCGGCCGCGGGATCGGTCCGGCGTACTCGGACAAGATCAACCGCGTCGGCATCCGCATCCAGGACCTGTTCGACGAGAAGATCCTGGCGGAGAAGATCGAGGGCGCCCTCGACCAGAAGAACCACCTGCTGGTGAAGGTCTACAACCGCCGCGCGATCACCGTCGAGGAGACGCTCGAGGACCTGCTGCGCCACGCCGACCGCCTCAAGCCGCTGGTCGGCGACACCCCGCTGCTGCTCAACACGGCCCTGGACGAGGGCAAGACACTCGTGTTCGAGGCCGGCCAGGCCACGATGCTCGACGTCGACCACGGCACCTACCCGTTCGTCACCTCGTCGTCGGCCACCGCCGGCGGTGCGTGCACGGGCTCGGGCGTGGGGCCGACGAGGATCGACCGGGTCGTCGCCGTCGCCAAGGCGTACACGACGCGTGTGGGCGAGGGCCCGTTCCCCACCGAGCTGCTCGACGACGACGGCGAGTGGCTGCGGCAGACCGGCGGCGAGTTCGGCACGACGACCGGCCGCCCGCGCCGGTGCGGCTGGTACGACGCCGTCGTGGTCCGCTACGCGAGCCGCATCAACGGCCTCACGGACCTCGTCGTGACCAAGCTCGACGTGCTCACCGGCCGCGACAAGATCCCCGTCGCCGTCGCGTACGACGTGAACGGCCGGCGTTTCGACGAGATGCCCGACGACCAGTCGGACTTCCACCACGCCACGCCGATCTACGAGTACCTGGACGGCTGGTCCGAGGACATCAGCGGCGCCCGCGAGTTCGACGACCTGCCGGTCAACGCGCAGCGCTACCTGGAGCGGCTCGAGGAGATCTCAGGTGCCCGGATCTCGTCGATCGGCGTCGGCCCGGGCCGCGAGGCGACGATCATCCGGCACGAGCTCCTCAGCTAGGGCGCACGTCGGCGTGCTCGCCGACGGCGCCCCGTAGTGCCGACGGCGCCACCTGCACGTGGCGCGGTCGCGAGGACCGGGCGCCCTCGACGGTCGCGCCCCGGTGCCCCGGGGCGTCAGACGGTGTCCGTAGCCAGGCGCGCGTGCCGGTGCACGTCGTGCCAGCCGTCGGTCTGCAGGAAGCCGTCTCGGTGTGTCCCCTCCAGGGCGAAGCCCGCCTTCGTCGCGACCGCGCATGATGCGGTGTTCCGGGTCGAGTGGTCGACGACTACCCGGTGCACGCCGAGTACGTCGAACGACCAGCAGGCCAGGGTGCGCAGTGCCGAGGTCGCGGTGCCGCGCCCGCGTCCGGCGGGGACCACCCAGTAGGAGACCTCGGCGATGCCGTCCGCATGGTCGAGGCTCCGCAGGCTGATCTGCCCGACGGCCTGTCCGGCGACCTCGAGCGCCCAGCCCGCTCCGGTCTCGCCGGCCCACCGACCCGGCCACTGCGCGATCCACGCGGAGGCCTCGTCGGGCGTCGTCGAGCGCGTGTGCCAGTGCTGGATGTCCGGGTCCGCGAAGGCCGACATCACCAGGTCGTGGTCGCTCGCGCGCCACGGCCGCAGCCGAAGCTCGCCGGCCTCGAGGACGGGCTGGGTCAGTGAGCTCAGCAGCCCGTGCGGTACGGCGTCGGTGGTCGTCCGGGGCACGGCTGCCAGCCTAGACAGGGACGACGACGGGCAGCTCGCGTTCGGCGACCAGGTGCTGGCGGACGACGGCGAGCGGGTATGCGACCGCGAGCAGGCACAGGACGGTCGCGCCGACGAAGACCGCAGGCAGCCCCCAGTGCTCCGCGACGAGCCCGCCCAGCAGCGCGCCGACGGGCATGAGCCCGTACCCGATCGTGCGTCCCGCGCCGGTGACCCGGCCGAGCATTCCCGGCGCGACCATCCGCTGCCGCATCGCCTGGGAGAGCACGTTGCCGATCGTGTTGGTGAACCCCAGGGCGAGGAACGCCGCCGCGACAGCGGGTGCGGTCGGCACGAGCACCGGCACGATGAGCAGCGCCGCGTTGACCGTCCAGCAGCCGAGCAGCAGCCGGACCTCGCCGACGTGCCGTCCGATCGGCTCGGTGAGCACGGACCCCACGACCGCGCCGACCGCCAGGAACGCGATGACCAGCGGGTACTGCGACGGCGTCAGCCCGACGCGCGAGCCCGGCCCGACCATCCAGAGCACGAAGACCGCGAAGTACCCGGCGTTCGCCAGGTTCATCACGGACCCGCAGACCAGCAGCGGCCGCAGCACCGGGTGCCCCACCAGGAAGCGCACGCCCTCGCGGACCTCGACCATGGCAGGGCGGCGCTCGACGGCCGCATGGCGATAGGCGCCGGGGACGCGGGTGGCCAGGAGCGCCAGAGCGCCGACCGCGAGCCCCGCGGGGAGCGCGAACACCCAGCCCGCCCCGAGCGCGAGGACGGCGCCGGCGACCGGGGCGCCGACGAACGCGGCGGCGACCTGCTGCGCCGCCAGGGTGCGCCCGTTGGCGGCCTCCAGCCGCGAGCGTGGGACGAGGTCCGGGACGAGCGCGGTCGCGGCGAGGTCGACGAACACGTCGGTGACGCCGTACGCGAGCACCAGCGCGACGAGCGCCGGGATCGACATGTGCCCGGCGACCACCAGCCAGGCGGCGGCCGCGAACAGGACCGCGCGGGCGCCGAGGGCGGCGATCTCGGTCCGTCGGCGGTCCGTGCGGTCCACCAGGACGCCCGCGACGAGCCCGAGCAGCAGCCACGGCAGCCAGGCTGCGGCGGTCAGGAGCGCGATCTGCCCGGGGGAGCGCGTGAGCGTCAGCGCGTAGAGCGGGACGCCGACCTGGACGATCCCGTCACCGAGGTTGGCCAGGCCGGTGGCGGTCAGGTGAGCCGTGAACCGGCGACCCAGAGGCTCGGACATGACGTGCTCCCGCTACGATTGAAGAGAAAGTTCTGCAAAGACAACTCTGCAAAGGTATCTCTGCAAATGACGGAGAGCAAGGACGAGCTCACGCCGCTCCTGCGCGAGCACGAGATCGGTCCCGAGGCACTCAAGGCGTTCGCGCACCCATTGCGGATGGCGATGTACAACTACCTGTCCGAGCAGGGCGCGGCGACGGCCAGCCAGCTCGCCCGGCACCTCGGCGAGAGCAGCGGGCAGACGAGCTACCACCTGCGTCAGCTCGAGCGCCACGGGTTCGTCGAGGACGACCCGTCCCACCCACGCGGACGGGACCGCTGGTGGCGCGCCGTCGGGTTCAGCGTCGAGGGGCGCGACATGCTCGCCGACCCCCGCACGGCCGAGGCCGCCCGGGCGCTGCTGCAGGGGGTCGTCGCCGAGCGGGCCCAGGTGCTCAGCCGGTGGATGGCCGCACCCGAGCCGGACCCGCGGTGGCGCGCGGCGTCGATGAACGACCGCTCGACCGCCGACCTGACCGCCGACGAGCTCCACGACGTCGTGCTGGCGATGCAGACGGTGATGCAGGAGCACCTGGACCGGGCCAAGGCGCGGCGCGAGGCCGGCGACACCGACGGTCGACGACGGACGCGCATCTACCTGGACGCGCTGCCGCTCCCACCTGACGATCAGACGCCCGGCGCCGACCCCGCGGCTGGGTAGGCTCACGGACCGTGAAGATCCTCGTCGTCGGCACCGGTGCCCGTGAGCACGCCCTCGCGCGCGCGCTCTCCCTCGACCCTGCGGTGACCGAGCTGCACGCCGCCCCCGGCAACCCCGGCATCGGCCTCATCGCGCAGCTGCACCCGGTCGACCAGCTCGACGGCGCGGCGGTCGCTTCGCTGGCCACGACCCTGGGCGCCGACCTCGTCGTCGTCGGGCCCGAGGCGCCGCTCGTCGCCGGGGTGGCCGACGCGGTGCGTGCCGCCGGGATCGCGGTCTTCGGCCCGTCGGCCGCCGCAGCGCAGCTCGAAGGCTCCAAGGCGTTCGCCAAGGAGGTCATGGCCGCCGCGGGCGTCCCGACCGCCGAGCCGCGCGTCGCGACGACGATCGACGAGGCGGCGGCGGGCCTGGACGCGTTCGGCGCGCCCTACGTGGTCAAGGACGACGGCCTCGCGGCGGGCAAGGGCGTCGTCGTCACCCAGGACCGCGCCGAGGCGCTCGCGCACGCCGCCGAGTGCCTGGCCAAGCCCGGCAGCCGGGTGGTGATCGAGGACTACCTCGACGGCCCCGAGGTGTCGCTGTTCGTCCTGTCGGACGGCGTCGACGTGGTGCCGCTGGTGCCGGCGCAGGACTTCAAGCGCGTGTACGACGGCGACGAGGGCCCCAACACCGGCGGCATGGGCGCCTACTCGCCGCTGCCCTGGGCGCCGCTGGACCTCGTCGACAACGTCGTGGAGCAGGTGGCCAGACCGACCGTCGCCGAGATGGCGCGCCGCGGCACGCCGTTCGCGGGCGTCCTGTACGTCGGCCTCGCCATGACCAGCACGGGCATGAAGGTCGTCGAGTTCAACGCGCGCTTCGGCGACCCCGAGACGCAGGTCGTGCTGGCCCGCCTGGCCACCCCGCTGGCGGGCGTCCTGTACGCGGCGGCCACCGGTGCGCTCGGCGCGCTGCCGCCGCTCGAGTGGCGCGACGCCGCTGCGGTGACCGTCGTGATCGCGTCCGGCGGCTACCCGGGGGCGGTCCGGTCCGGCGACCCGATCACGGGGATCGAGGACGCCGAGGCGCTGCCGGGCGTGCACGTCCTGCACGCGGGCACCGCCCTGCAGCAGAACAGCGCCTCCGACGACGACGACGCGATCGACGGTGCGCACCTCGTCTCCGCCGGCGGTCGTGTGCTGTCCGTCGTCGGGGTCGGGTCGAGCCTCGCCCTCGCGCGGGCCGCCGCCTACGCCGGCGTCGAGCAGATCGAGCTGCCGCACTCGCACCACCGCAACGACATCGCGGCCTCCGCGGCAGACGGCCCGCTGGTCTAGCGGCTAGCGCTTGGCCTTCGTCGTCGGCTCGAGGACGTTCCCGACCCAGCAGTAGATGCGGGCCTTGTCGGCCCGGGCCGCGCGGGCGAGTGCCGCGAGCTCGCCGAGCTTCGCGACGAGGTCGCCGACCGGGGTGCCCTCGAGCTCCTCGGTGTGCGACCACGGCTCGGCGACGGCGGCCAGCGTGGCGTCGTCGCAGGCTGCGAGCGCCTTGACGAACGCGTCCGTCGTCGCGATCACGAGGTGGCCGGTCGGCCCCTCGGCGACCACGTCACCCCAGTCGAGGTCGTCGACGACGTCGTCGTACTTCCTGCCGGTCAGCAGAGACGTCAGCGTCCCGGCGACGACGTAGGGATCGATCATCGGGGCGTGGACCACCGAGAACGTCGGCGCCGACTCGCGGTCCTTCTTGCTGACCTTCTTCTTGCCCTTGCGCTTCGCCGGCGGCGAGGCCGGTCCGTCGCTGCGGTGGGCGACCTCGGCGGCTGCCTTCACGGATGCGGCGCCGAAGTACTGGTAGTCCACGCTCATGGTCGCAGGATGGCCCCTTCGGCCTGCCCTGTCATGTTCCGGCGCCGATGACGTCGTGCGCGTCGCGGGCCACGGTCTCGGGATCGCGTCCGGCGGTGTCGATCTCGGCCGCCGTCGGCCAGGGCGCCAGCGTCGTCGTCGAGACGTCCGCCCAGGTCGGCTGGACGTGCCCGGGGATGTCGGCGACGCGGTCCTCGACCCGGCGCCGGTGCTCGCCGCGGTCGGAGCAGACGAGCCGGATCTCGACGAGCCGGGCGCCCGTCGCCGACGCGACCGCGTGCCAGCCGGCCTGGCTGTCCGCCACCGGGTTGACGCAGTCGGCGACGACCGGCAGCCCGAGCGCGAGGTTGTCACGCGCCACGCCGGCGGCCGCCGTGTAGCCCGCCTCGGCGGCCTCGGTCACGGGCAGCGACGACCGGACGACGGCCTGCTCGATCGTGTCGATCCGCAGGTGGACGGCGCCCAGGTCGCGGGCGAGCAGCCGGGCGAGCGTCGTCTTGCCGGTCCCCGGCAACCCGCCGAGGACCAGGAGGAGGGGTGCGGCGGTCATGTGCGGCAGTATCGCCTCATGGGCGGCTACGTGTACGGGGACGGGTCCTGGGGCGGCGACGCGGCGGTCACGCCGAGCCTGCGTATCGAGGTGCAGGACGGCGACATCGCGACCGTCGAGTACGCGCCGGCGCCGCCCGGGCTGGGCCGGTTCTACCTGGGCTTCCAGCCGCGGGACTTCTTCGACGACCCGGCCGAGTCCGAGCCGGTCGACCTCGCCGCGGAGGCCGAGGCGTTCGCCGAGTGGGCGCTGCTGGTGGGCGCCGTGGACGTCGAGGCCAAGCACGTGCGGCGGCTGCTCGCCGAGGCGCACGTCGAGGAGCCCGAGGACACGTTCGTCGAGGAGACCGTCGAGCGGCTGGTCCGGCTGATCGGGCTGCCGATCCCGGAGGGTCTCGAGGGCGGCGCCGACCTGCTCTGAGGTCAGGCCGCCGCGGCCAGGACCTTCGCGGCCGCGGTGGTGGTCAGCTGGGCGAACAGGGCGGGGTCGATCGTCTCCTCGCCTCCCGCGACGAGGGCGATGACGACGTTCCCGACGACGACGATCGTCTCGTCGGCCGTGAATGCGACCTTCTCGGTGCTGCCCGGCGTGGAGCTCTCCGACGAGATCCGGACGCTGATCGCCTGGTCGCCGACGTCGGGAGACTCGAGCAGCGTCAGGGTGAAGGTCGAGACCGACCCGTCGGCGGACGTCACCGTGAACTGCGGGCACTCGGCCACCCACGCGCGTGCGGCGGCGACCATGCGGGCGCCCGCGTCGGGCTCCGGCCACGTCGTGACGTCCTCGGCGACGTACCCGTACCCGGTGGTGAAGAAGCCGACGCGCAAGAAGGCGGTCTGCGGAGCCTTCGGACCGCCTGCGGTCCCCAGGTCGACGCAGGGCGCGGGGTCCACGGCGGTGGCGTCCGGCGAGTAGAACCCGAGGCTCGTCGTGGGCAGGTCCTGCGGGGTGCCCGTCTCGGGCTGCCAGTCGGCGGGCACGTCCGCCGGCGCCAGGACCGCCGCCGCGATCTGCTCGGCAGTGAGCGTGACGCCGCTGTTGGTGACGGCCACCGGGACCGGTGTCATGCCGGGCATCGGCGGCCCGTCCGCGGCGGGCGGGCCCGCGCACGCGGCGAGCAGCACCAGCACGCCGACCAGGCCGGCGGCGGTACGCAAGAGCCGCGTAGAGCGCATGCTCTAGCAACGGCATCCCGCGCGGCCGTGGTGATGGACCGTTCGGGTGAGGGGTCCCGGTACGCCACACTTGTCCCCGTGACTTCTGAGCTGCCCGGCTGGACCCACACGTACTCCGGCAAGGTCCGCGACCTGTACGTCCCGACCGTCGCGTCGGACGAGCTCGGCGACGTCGTGCTCGTCGTCGCCAGCGACCGCGTCTCGGCCTACGACCACGTGCTCAGCCCGGGGATCCCGGGCAAGGGGATCGTGCTCACCACGCTGAGCCTGTGGTGGTTCGACCAGCTGGCCGACCTCGTGCCCAACCACGTCGTCTCGACCGACGTCCCCGCCGAGGTGGCCGGGCGGGCCATGATCTGCCGACGCCTCGAGATGTTCCCCGTGGAGTGCGTCGTCCGCGGTTACCTCACCGGGTCGGGCCTCGCCGAGTACGAGGTGTCCGGGTCGGTCACCGGGATCGACCTGCCGCCCGGGCTCGTGGACGGGTCGCGACTGCCGACGCCGATCTTCACGCCGGCCACCAAGGCGGAGCTCGGCGAGCACGACGAGAACGTGCCGTTCGAGGCGGTCGTCGGGAGGGTCGGCGCCGAGAACGCGGCCGCCCTGCGGGACCTGACGCTGGCCGTGTACGAGCGCGCCGAGCAGATCGCCCGCGCCCACGGCGTGATCCTCGCGGACACCAAGCTCGAGTTCGGCACCGACCCCGTGACCGGTGCGATCACCCTCGGCGACGAGGTCCTCACGCCCGACTCCTCGCGGTTCTGGCCCGCCGACGCCTGGGAGCCCGGCCACGCGCAGCCGTCGTTCGACAAGCAGTTCGTCCGCGACTGGCTGACGTCGCCGGCCTCGGGCTGGGACCGCCGCTCGGACACGCCGCCGCCCGCGCTGCCGCAGGACGTCGTGCTCCGTACGCGCGACCGGTACCTCGAGGCCTACGAGCGGCTGACGGGGTCGGCGCTGCTCCTCTAGCCCCGGCTGCTCCGGTCGAGCTCGTCGGTCGGGTCCAGGACGATGTCGTCCGGCCGGGCGAGCTCGATCCAGCGCAGGCCCTCGGCGACCGCGGCGACGGGGGCGAGGACGTCGGCCTCGACGAGCGGACCCAGGTCGAGGCCCGTGAGCGTCTCGACGTCCGCGACCGGCACCTGGTACGTCAGGAACGGCCCGAGCGGGGGCGCGGCGTCGAGCTTCGTGATCATCGTCGACTGGTCCAGGACGAACGCCGCGGCGCGCAGGTCCGCGCCGCCCGCGGCCCAGGCGGCCACCTTCCAGAACCGGCGCGGGATGCCGACGCCGCGGTAGACCGGGTCGTCGTCGGCCAGGACCGGTCCCGTGAACACCGACAGGCGCAGCCGGTACGTGCTCGCATAGGTCAGCACGTGGTCCTCCAGGCCGACCCACAGGCGCTCGCCCTGGTTGAACGCCGAGGCCTGCGGCGCCGCGTTCGGATAGGCGAAGGTCTGGTTGTTCGCCGCGGCGGCCGCAGGGCCCCACACGGGGTCGCGACGACGGACGAGGTGCCCGCGGTCCAGGTCGTTGTTCGCGTAGAGCTCCGGTCCGGCCTGCTCGCTCGGCGGGACGCGCGGGTCCAGGTGCCAGTCGTCGCCGCGGGGCAGGTCCTGCAGGGCGGATCCGTCGATGTTCACCGCCGTCGCGGCCGCCAGCCTGCGGACGGGGTCCAGCAGCACGGTGAAGTGGATCGACGGCAGCTCGCGCACGGTCCGACCGACAACCGGCAGGGGCACCGCCGGGCCGAGGAACGCCGGGTCGTATCCCGGCTCTACGGTGCTCACACGTCGACCGTATGCGCCCGCGGTCAGAGCTTCGAGCGGAGCTCCCCTCGCGACGACACCCCGAGCTTCGGGAACGCCGAGTAGAGGTGCGCTCCGACCGTGCGCGGCGACAGGAACAGCGCCTCGGCGATCTCGCGATTGCTGCGCCCGTCGGCGGCGAGCCGCACGATGCGCTCCTCCTGGGGCGTGAGCGACCGGCCCGCGTCCGGCCTGGGTCTCGGGCTGCGCTCGCCGGTCGCCGCGAGCTCGGCTCGCGCGATGTCCGCCCACCGGTGCGCGCCGAACCCGTCGAGCGCCTCCCGAGCCTGGCGCAGCCATGGTCTGGCGTCGGTGACACGGCCCTGCCTGCGCAGCCACTCGCCGTAGGACAGTGAGGCGCGAGCTCGCACGTACGGCAGCGGGTTCTCGACGGGATCGCATGCGCGCCGGAGCGCGTCCTCCCGGTCGGCGGTGGCGAGCACCGCCTCGGCGAATCGCAGCTGGCCGGCCACGCGCTCCGAGTCCGCGTACGAGCCCAGCGCGCGGTACTGCGACACCGTCGCGACAGCCTCCGTGAGCCGCCCGCACCTCGCGGCCGCGTCGACCAGCTCGGCGATCCCCCACGACCCGTAGTGCCAGTGGTGTGTGTCGCCGTCCGCATCGACGACCTCGGAGAGCGTGGCGAATGCGTCGTCGTAGCGGCCGTTCGCCGCCTCGGAGACGCCTCGGGCGAGGAGGTAGCACATGCGGATCGGGCCCGCGTCGAGGCCGACCGCCGCATCGGGGTGCTCCTGCCTCAGCACGCGTTCGTCGACCGGGAAGCCGTTGACCGCGAGGACCTGCAGCTCGACGAGTCGGGCGGTCAGCGTCAGGAGCGGCTCGCGCGTCTCCAAGCCGTAGGCGCCGGCCTCCTGCGCCGCGCGGCGAGCCTCGTCGAACTCCCCGAGGGGAAGGCGGTTCAGGGCTGCGTGCACGAGCTGATGGCCGAGCCCGCTGAGTCCGCCCTTGGACTTCAGCCGGTCGATCGCCGGTCCGCAGAATCGCGACGTCTGGGCCGTCGAGCCGGCGACCATCGCCGCCAGCGACAGCAGGCACAGGGCTTTCGTGTCGTCGACGTCCGAGATCAGGATGGGTTCGAGCATCGCCTCGACCTGCGATGCGTCCTCCGGGGCTCCGTAGGCACGGATCTGGAGCCTGCGGGGATCCGAGGGATGGGCGCCGTACTCGTCGGCGGCGCTGAGCATCCGCTCCCAGACCGGGCGCGGGATCGATGTCGCCCCGTGGAATGCCAGGGTCGACAGCGCCGTCAGCGCGTCATCGCTGCTACCGGCCCGGTGCATCCTGTCGATGGCCGCGAGGGCATCGCCCCACTCCCCTGCGCGCACCGTGCCCCCTGGCAGGAGCTGTCGGATCCAGGCGACGCGGGCGAGCAGCGCCGAATCGCTCGTCACCCGTTCAGTCTCCGACAGCAGGGACATCGCGCGCTCCGTGCGGAAAGCCGTCCACGCGGTCTCCGCCGCCAGCAGCAGTCGTCGCGCCCGGTCGTCTGGGGCGGTGCTCAGCTCGGCGGCGCGAATGTAGGCATCGATGGCCGAGTCGATCGCCCCCATGGCCGACAGCCGCCCGGCGCTGGCGGTGATCGCGAGAGCGAGCCCCTCGTCGGGCTCGTCGGCGACGACCGCGAGGTGCCACAGCGCACGGTTGGACCCCTCCGGCAGGATCGCGGCCACGGCCCGGTGCGCGTGGGTGCGCTCCTGCGGCGTGGCGCCCTGCAGCACGGCCGACCGGAGCAGGGGGTGCGGGAACCACACGCGACCGCCGGCCGCCGAGATCAGCCCCCGCCCGAGGACCGCCTCGAGGTCGGAGGTGGCGAGACTTCTCGCGAGCATGGCTCCCGCGGCGTCGAGGATGGCGCGCTGGTCGTCGTCGCGACTCACCGCCGCAACGAGCAGGACCGTGCGCGAGACCTCGTCGAGGGAGTCGAGCTTGTGCGAGAACGCCTGCTCGAGACGCGTCGTGAGCGTCACGGCATCCGACGTCATCCCCTCGCGGAGTCCGCGCGACTCGCACAGCTCGATGAGCGCCAGAGGGTTCCCCTGCGCCCACTCCAGGACGAGGTCGCGCGCGGCGGGTGGGAGCGACGGGGCAACCGTGTCGATCAACGTCGCCGAGTCGGCGGGGGCCAGGGGGGCGAGGGGGAGCCTGGTGACCTGGGGACCGCTCCACTCCGGCGAGACGGTCCCCGTGCGCGCGCTCACGACGAGCACGACTGCTTCGTCGGCGATTCTCCGGGCGACGACGGCCAAGGCGGCCGCGCTGACCGCATCCACCCACTGGAGGTCGTCCACGATGACCACCAGGCCGGAGCCGACCGCGCGCTCCGACACGAGCGTCAGTGTCGCGAGACCGAGGAGGAACACGGTCGGCGGCGCGCCCTCCCGTTCCCCGAACGCCACCTCGAGGGCCTCCCGCTGCGGCCCCGGCAGCGCGGCGATGGTGTCGCGGACTCCATGGACCACCTGGTGGAGCGCGGCCGCCGGGACGTCGGCCTCCGCCTCCACGCCCGTACCTCGCAGCACGCCGAATCCGCGCGAGCGAGCGCCTGCTTCGAGGTGATCGAGCACCGCCGTCTTGCCCACGCCGGGGTCGCCCTCGAGGAGCACGACCGTCCCCGACTCGAACGCCCGGTCCATGGCCGCGTCCAGGACCCCGAGCTCGCGTTCTCGCCCGAGGAGTGGGCTCACCTGGTCGGCGGCTCGCGTCATGATCCCGCCAATCTCAGTCGTGATCCCCCGCAGTTAAGTCGGTTCGTCTGAGGCCTCGTGGGACTGGCAATCCTACGGTCGGACCAATCGCCCACCCAAGAGAGAGCGGAGAAGCGCATGCCGTACGCCACCTTCACGGCGTCGCGTGATGGCCTGGTGCGTGACCTCCCCGCCGGCCACGAGGAACAGCGGGGAGTGTCCAACACCTCCACCCTGATCTGGGCCGGCGACGAGGCGGTCCTCGTCGACACGCTGCTCACCCTCGATGAGAACGCAGCGCTCATCGAGTGGATCCGCGGCCGAGGCAAGCGCCTGGCGGCGGCGTACGTCACGCACGGCCACGGCGATCATGCCTTCGGGATCGGGCAGCTGCGGGAGGCGTTCCCCGATGCTCGGTTCCTGGCCACCGCCGCCACGATCGAGAACCTGCGGAAGCAGGCCGCTCCTGCGATGTACGCGGGGTTCTGGGAACGACTGTTCCCGGGTCAGATCCCCCCGGTGGTTCTCCCGGAGGTGCTGGAGGGCACCTCGTTCGACATCGGCGGGCACCAGGCGCACGTGATCGAGACGGGCTACACCGACAGTCCCGACACGACGGTGCTGTGGATGCCGCAGGCCGGGGTGATCGCGGCCGGCGACGTCGTCTACAACAACACCTACCCCTACCTGTCGACCGGGACCGCGTCGACGCGGCTGTCGTGGATCGACGCCCTCCAGCGACTGAAGGCGCTGCGTCCGACCACCGTCGTCTGCGCCCACAAAGATGCTCGTCGCCCCGATTTGCCGTCCGACATCGACGCGACCATCCAGTACCTGCGCGATGTCGCGGATGTCGAACGCACCGCGACGGATGCTCTCGACTTCTACGACCGGATGCTCGAGCGGCAGCCCGAGCGGCGCAACATCGGGTCGCTCTGGGGTGCGGCGACGGCAATCTTCCCGATGTCCGAGGACTTGGCGCACCGCTGAGCGGCCCGGATCCCACCGCACAACAGAACGGAGGACGCCGTGTCGACCATCCAGGATCGCCTCGCCGCGGCGGGGATCACCATCCCCCAGCCGGCGGTGCCTAACGGCGCCTCCCAGCTGCTGGGCGACCTCTTCGGCGACGCGGGCGTGCACGCACGCAGCGCGGTCGGCGTCGCCGTGCTGCCCCTGGACTCGCCCGTCGAGGTCGAGCTCATCGTCGAGTTCGCCTGACCTCCCGCCCAAGTCCATCCCTCCGACAGCGCACAACCCACCGGAAAGAGGAACCATGAACACCATCACCGTCGTCCTGGTGCACGGCGCGTTCGCCGAGTCCGCGAGCTGGAACGGCGTCATCGCCGCGCTGCAGCACCAGGGGATCACCGCGATCGCCACGCCCAACCAGCTCCGCAGCGTCACCTCCGACGCCGAGAACGTGCGCCGTGCCGTCGACGCGATCGACGGCCCCGTGCTGCTGGTCGGCCACTCCTACGGCGGACCGGTCATCACGGCCGCCGCTGTCGGCGACAAGGTCAGGGGTCTGGTCTACGTCGCCGCGTTCGCCCCGGAGCCCGGTGAGACCGCGCTCGGGCTGACCGCCCAGTTCCCGGGAAGCACCCTCGGCGACACCGTGCGGCCGATCCCCTTGGGCGACGGCACCAACGACCTGTTCGTCGACCGGGAGCTCTTCCCCAACCAGTTCGCCGGCGACGTGCCGCTCGCCGACGCCCGCGTCGCAGCCGCGACGCAGCGACCCATCCGCGACTTCGCTCTCAACGAGGGGCTGCCCGGCGACACGGCCGCATGGAAGACCTTGCCGTCGTGGTTCGTGTTCGGGTCGGGCGACAAGAACATCCCCGTCGAGGCACACCGCTTCATGGCCGAGCGTGCGGGGTCGCGGAAGACCGTCGAGATCGAGGGCGCCTCCCACTCCGTGATGGTCTCCCACGCGGACACCGTCGCCGGCCTCATCGGCCAAGCCCACGACGAACTGTCCTGAGTGCTCCCCCATCACCGGATCCACCTGAGGAAGGACCTCCGATGCCCACGTATCTGATCAACCATCTCCGGATCCCCGGCGGTGTCCCGAACGAGGACGCGTTGCGCTACCTCGAGCACGTCGAGGCGACGGTCGCTCCGCATGGCGGCCGCTGGCTCGCTCAGGGCGATCCTGACACCGTCGAGGGCGCGTGGCCGGGGTCGGTCGTGCTGATGGAGTTCCCCGATCGTTCCGCTGCTCGGGCGTGGTACGAGTCGCCCGAGTACCAGGCCATCCTGCCGCTGCGCGTCAGGAACGCGATCTCCGACCTGGTCTTCATCGACGCGGTTCCCGACGGTTTCACGGTCGCCGGCTTCGCCCGCGAGATCCGGGCGCTCATCGCCTCCTCGCAGGGCTGAGGTCCGCACTCCGACAGGCACGAGCGCGCGCAGCGGTGCCCGCTCGACCGACAACCGGGAGGGGCACCGGCGGGCCGGGGAACGCCGGGTCGTGTCCCGGCTCTACCGTGCTCACATGTCGCCCGTATCGACCGGCACTACCGACGTCGTCCTGCGCGGCGCGCGACTCGTGGGCTCGCCGTCCTCCGTCCTGCTCGACGTGCACCTCCGCGACGGCCGGGTCGCGGCGGTCGCACCATCCCTCCCCGCCGCGGCCACCGAGCAACGGCTCGACGGGCGCTGGCTGATGCCCGGGCTCTGGGACGCGCACGTGCACCTGACGCAGTGGGCGCTCGCCCGACGCCGGCTCGACGTCTCGTCGGCCACGTCCGCCGCGCACGCCGTCTCGCTCGTCGCCTCGCGTCTGTCGGTCGACCCGCCGGCGCCCGGGACCGCGCTCGTGGGCTTCGGGTTCCGCGACGGCCTCTGGCCGGACGAGCCGACCTCCGCGCTCCTCGACGAGGTCGTGGGCGACGTGCCGGTGGTCCTCGTCTCGGGCGACCTGCACTGCGCCTGGGTGTCGACGGCAGGTCTGCGGTTCCTCGGCGTCGCGTCCCACCCGACCGGCCTGCTGCGCGAGGCCGAGTGGCTGCCGCTGCAGGGCGCCGTCGACCACGTGCCGGACGACGTCGCCGACGAGCTGGTGCACGACGCCGTGCGGGCCGCCGCAGCCCGCGGGGTCGTGGGCGTCGTCGACTACGAGATCGCCGACAACCTCGCGGTCTGGCGCCGCCGCGCCGCGGCCCGCGTCCCGGGGGTGCGCGTGCGGGCGGGGGTCTGGGAGGACTACCTGGACCGGGTCGTGCGCGAGGACCTGCACACGTTCGACACCGTTGCCCCGCTGGTCGAGCAGGGTCCCCTGAAGGTCATCACCGACGGCTCCCTGAACACGCGGACGGCCTTCTGCCACGAGGCGTACCCGGGCACGTCGTCGCGCGGGATCCTGTCGGTCGCCCCGGACCGGCTCGTCCCGCTCATGGCGCACGCCACCCGGCTCGGGCTGCGGTGCGCCATCCACGCGATCGGCGACGCCGCGAACGACCTGGCGCTCGACGCCTTCGAGTCATCGCGGGCGTCCGGGTCGATCGAGCACGCGCAGCTGCTGTCTCCCGCCGCCGTCGAGCGGTTCGCCGCGCTCGCCGTCACGGCGAGCGTGCAGCCCGAGCACGCCATGGACGACCGGGACGTCGCCGAGCGGCACTGGGCCGGGCGCACCGACCGGTCGTTCCCCCTGGCCGACCTGCACCGGGCCGGCGTGCTGCTCGCGCTCGGCTCCGACGCTCCCGTCGCGCCGCTGGACCCGTGGGTCGCGCTCGACGCCGCGGTGACCCGCTCCCGCGACGGTCGGCCGCCGTGGCACCCCGAGCAGGCGCTCGAACGGCGGGTGGCGCTCGAGTCGTCCGTCGACGGACGCGGCCTCGTGCCCGTCGTGGGGCAGCCGGCCGACCTGGTCGTGCTCGACGCGGACCCGCTGACGGCACCGCTGCGGGAGCTGCCCGTCGCCGGGACGCTCGTCGCGGGCCGCTGGACGCACCGAGGGGGGCTGTGATGCGCGCCGTCGTCATCGAGTCGTTCGGCGTCCTGCCCACCGTCCGCGACGTCCCCGAACCCGCCTGCCCCGACGACGGCGTCGTCCTGCGCGTCACCGCGACGGGCGTGTGCCGCAGCGACTGGCACGCCTGGCAAGGCCACGACTCCGACGTCACGCTCCCGCACGTCCCCGGCCACGAGCTCGCGGGGGTGGTGGTCGCGGTCGGACCTCGCGTGACGCGGTGGGCCGTCGGCGACGCGGTCACCGTGCCGTTCGTCTGCGCGTGCGGGTCCTGCGCGGCCTGCCTCGCGGGCGAGCAGCAGGTGTGCGAGAACCAGCGGCAGCCGGGGTTCACCGACGACGGCTCCTACGCCGAGCTCGTGGCCCTGCACCACGCCGACGTGAACCTCGTCCGGCTGCCCGAGGGCATGTCGCCGGTGATCGCCGCAGGCCTCGGCTGCCGGTTCGCGACGGCCTACCGGGCGCTGACCGTGCACGGCCGGGTCGGGCCCGGCGACTGGGTCGCGGTGCACGGCTGCGGCGGGGTCGGCCTGTCCGCGGTGATGATCGCGGTCGCCGCGGGCGCGCAGGTCGTGGCGACGGACATCTCGCCCGCGGCCCGCGACGCCGCGCTCGCGATGGGCGCGACCGTCGTCCTCGACGCCACGTCCGACAGCGCGGCGGCCATCCACGAGGTGACCGGCGGCGGCGCCCATGTCTCGCTCGACGCCCTCGGCAGCACGGCGACCGCGACCGCCTCGATCCTGTCGCTGCGTCGTCGCGGCCGGCACGTCCAGGTCGGTCTCCTGCTCGGTCCCGACGCCGCGCGGGCCCTGCCGATGGGACGTGTGATCGCCTGGGAGCTCGAGGTCTACGGCAGCCACGGGATGGCTGCGCACGAGTACCCCGCCATGCTCGACCGGATCGCCTCGGGCGACCTCGACCCCTCCCGGCTGGTCGGCCGGACGATCGGGCTCGACGAGGCGCCAGCCGCCCTCGCCGCACTCGGGTCGGGCACCGGCGGGTCCGGGATGACGGTGATCGTCCCCGGCTAGGTAGCCAGCGCCGCGGCCTGCGCCGACACGGTCACCCGCTGCCGGCGCCGGGCCGCCCCCCACTGCGTCAGGGCGACACCGCCGAGCACGATCACCCCGCCGACCACCTGGAACCAGTGCAGCCCCTCGTGCAGCACGATCACGCCGAGGGTCGTCGAGACGATCGGGATCACGTAGGTGACGCTGGCGGCGACGGTCGCGCCGGCCGTCGACATGACCCGCCAGAACAGCACGTAGGCGAGCCCGGGGCCGCCGAGCCCGAGCGCGAGCAGGGCCAGGGCGGGCATCGGCTCCAGCGGTCCGGGCCGGGGCACCGCGACCGCGAACGGGAGCACGACGAGCGCACCCACCACCAGCTGGACCGTCGGGGCGCCCACGGTGGACAGGCCGCTGCCCGTCAGCCGGAACCGTGCCCAGGCGTTGCCGAGGCCGTAGCAGAACGTCGCGCCCAGGAGCATGAGCCCGCCGACGAGGTCGATCGCGCCCGCGTCCCAGATGCCCAGGAGCACCGCGATGCCGCCGAAGCCGACCACGAGGCCGCCGAGCTGGACCCGGTCGGGCCGCTCCGCCGGGATCAGGAGGGCCACGAACAGTGCGGTGAACAGGGGGGTGGTCGCGTTCACCAGGCCCGCCAGCACCGAGCTGACCCGCTGCTCGGCGAGCCCGAAGAGCACGAACGGGATGGCCGTCATCACGGCGCCGACGAGCACGAAGTCCCCGATGTGCCGCCGCTGCACGCGCACGCGTTCGCGGCGCACGAGCAGCACGACGACCAGCAGCGCCAGGCCGACCGCGATCCGCCCGAACGCCACCTGCGTGGGCGCGAACGACTGCAGCGCGGTGGCGATGAACAGGAAGCTGCAGCCCCACAGGACCGCGAGCAGCAGGTACGCCCCGAGCCACCCGCGCGTCGCCGAACCGGAGGACCCCATGGCAGACATCCTCACCCGAGCCACCGACACGAGCCGCCACCGAGCGCGCCCCGGGCTGCGATCTGGCGGGAACTGCACGGTAGGTGGCGCTGGCTCGTGGACACGGCGCTGAGTCCCCGGAGCGACTCGCTAGAATCGCCGCGACCCCCCACCGCCGCGCGAACACCTGGAGCCCTTTCGTGGGACGAGTCGTCGTCGATGTCATGCCGAAGCCCGAGATCCTCGACCCGCAGGGCAAGGCCGTCGCCGGCGCCCTGCCGCGACTCGGGTTCGGGCAGTTCGCCTCTGTCCGTCAGGGCAAGCGGTTCGAGCTCGAGGTCGACGGGCCGGTGACCGAGGAGATCCTCGCGGCAGCCCGTGCGGCCGGCGAGCAGGTCCTGTCCAACCCGGTGATCGAGGACGTGGTCGCGGTCTACGAGGACATCCAGAAGTGACTCGCGTCGGCGTCGTCACCTTCCCCGGCACCCTCGACGACCGCGACGCCTCGCGCGCGGTCCGGCTGGCCGGCGCCGAGGCCGTGAGCCTGTGGCACGCGGACGCCGACCTGCACGGGGTCGACGCGGTGGTCCTGCCTGGCGGCTTCTCCTACGGCGACTACCTGCGCGCGGGCGCCATCAGCCGGTTCGCACCGGTCATGGGCTCGATCATCGACGGCGCGAACAAGGGCCTGCCGGTCCTCGGCATCTGCAACGGCTTCCAGGTGCTCACCGAGGCCCACCTGCTGCCCGGCTCGATGATCAAGAACGACCACCTGCACTTCGTCTGCCGCGAGCAGGTGCTCTCCGTGGAGAACGCCGACACGGCATGGACGCGCGACTACGCTCCCGGCGAGCACATCACGATCCCGCTGAAGAACCAGGACGGCCAGTACGTCGCCGACGAGCACACGCTCGACGAGCTCGAGGGCGAGGGCCGCGTGGTCTTCCGCTACCAGGGCTGGAACCCCAACGGGTCGCGACGAGGCATCGCCGGCATCTCGAACGCCGCGGGCAACGTGGTCGGGCTCATGCCGCACCCCGAGCACGCGGTCGAGGCGGGCTTCGGGCCGGACGGCGCCAAGGGCCCCCGCACGGGCGTCGACGGCCTGCGCTTCTTCACCTCGGTCCTGAAGACCCTCGTCGGCTGAGCCGCATGACGCACGTCAGCCTCGTCCCCTGGGACGACCCCGTGGCGGGGAAGCTGCGCGACGCCCAGCAGGCCGAGCTGCGTGCCCTGTACGGCGAGGACGACATCGAGCACGACATGGTCGGCGACGACATCGTCGCGATGGTGGTGCTTCGTGACGGCGACAGGGACGACGACGAGCCCGTCGCCTGCGGTGCGATCCGCGACCTGGGCGACGGCGTCGGCGAGCTCAAGCGGATGTACGTGGTGCCGCATGCGCGCGGTCGCGGGCTGTCCCGGCTCGTGGTGGCGGAGCTCGAGCGGATCGCGACGGACCAGGGCTTCGACCGCCTGGTCCTGGAGACCGGCGTCCTGCAGGTCCAGGCGATGGGGCTGTACCTGTCAGCCGGTTACCGCTCGATCCCGAACTTCGGGGTGTACGCGGCGGAGACCTCTTCCCGGTGCTTCGCCAAGGACCTGCACGCGGAGCCTCGTCGCAAGGGGCCCAAGAACCCGGGCACACTGACGCTGCGCCGCGTCGCCTGGGACCACCCCGACGCCGTCGCGCTGCGCTACGCGATGTGGCTCGACATCGAGGTCCGCTACCCGGAGATCGTCGCGGTCACGCCGGGCGGGTTCGCGGCGGACGACCCGTTGCAGGGCATCGGCACGATCAGCTCGGTCGTCGCCGACCTGGACGGCGTGCCCGTCGGCTGTGCGTCGCTGCGCGCGGCCCGCGACGGCTACCCCGAGGGTTCCGGCGAGCTCAAGAAGGTCTGGGTCGACGACGAGGCGCGTGGTGCCGGCGCCGCCCGCGCGCTCCTCGCCGCGATCGAGGACGACGCGCGCGCGGCCGGCTTGACCAGTGTCGTCCTGCAGACCGGCATCCGGCAGCCCGAGGCGGTCACGCTCTACCTCACGGCCGGCTACCGGCCGATCGCGCCGTTCGGCCCGTACACGGACGACAACCTGTCGCTGCTCTTCGGAAAGGCCCTCTGAGCAGCCGTCTCGCATCGCGGGACTTTCCGACGAACCCCTGGTCAACCGGCGCCGCAGCCCTACGGTCTGCGCCCATGACCCAGATCCATCTCGCCGTCGAGCTCACGCCCGCCGGTCTGCACCCCGCCGCCTGGCGCCTGCCGTCGCAGGACGCGCCTGGCGCCTTCACCGCCCAGCACTGGATCGATCGCGCCCGCGACGCCGAGCGCGCGGGCGCCTCCCTCGTGATCGTCGACGACTCGGCGGCGCCGCCCGTCGAGCGCGCCGGCCGGTTCGTCGGGAGCCTCGACGCGCTCGGGGTCACGGCCCTGCTCGGCCCGCTGACCAGCGGGATCGGCCTGGCGCCGGTCGTCCCGGTCACCTACCGCGAGCCCTTCCACGTGGGCAAGGAGATCCAAACGCTCGACCACGTGAGCCTCGGTCGCGGCGCCGTCCAGGTCGACGTGGCCGCCCCGGCCCTGGACCCGCGGTCCGGTGCGGAGGCGCTGCGCTACGACGAGCGCGTGCCGCGCGAGCTGCCCGCACTGTGGCGCGAGGCCGACGAGACGATCGAGGTGATCACCCGCCTCTGGGACAGCTGGGAGGACGACGCGATCGTCCTCGACGAGGCCACCGACCGGTACATCGACCGGGACAAGATCCACGCGATCGAGTTCTCGGGCGAGTTCTTCTCGGTGCACGGTGCCTCGATCACGCCACGGTCGCCGCAGGGGCAGCCGGTCGTCGTCGTCCGCGGCGACGAGGCGCTCGAGCGCGAGGTCGCCGTCCGTCGGGCCGACGTGGTCCGGGTCCGCACGCTCGAGGCCGCGGACGCGGTCCGCGCCGAGGCTCCGGACGTGATCGTCCTGCTGGACGTCGCGGTGCTGGTCGCCGAGACCGACGCCGCCGCGGCCGCCCTGCGGGAGGCGCTCGACGCGTTCGAGCCGTGGTCGTGGGACGGCGTCGTCGTCGGCGGCCCCGCCACCGTCGCGGCCGAGCTCACGCGCCTCGCGCAGGACGTCGACGGCGTCACCGTCCGCCCGGTCGCCGGCGGGGTCGCGCTGCTCGCGGGCCACCTGCCCGTCGCCGAGACGTTCGCGACCCTGCGCGAGACGCTCGGCCTGCCCCGTCCCGCCAGCCGCTTCGCGGCGACCCGCTGAAGGACCCGAGATGACCGCCAAGAAGCAGATCCACCTCGGCGCCCACTTCCCGGGCGTCAACCACCACACCGTCTGGACGGATCCCAGCCACGAGCCGCAGACCCAGTCGGCGTTCGCGTCGTTCCAGCACCTGGCCGCCACGGCCGAGCGCGGGTTCTTCGACTTCGTGTTCCTGGCCGAGGGCCTGCGCCTGCGCGAGCACCGCGGCCAGCTGGTCGACCAGGACGTCGTCGGCCGGCCCGACACGTATGCCGTCCTGGCCGCGCTCGCCGGCGTCACCACGCACGTCGGGCTCGCCGGCACCATCAACGCCACGTTCAACGACCCGTACGAGCTGGCCCGTCAGTTCGCCACCCTGGACCACCTGTCCGCCGGCCGGGCGGCCTGGAACGTCGTCACCTCGTCCGACGCGTTCCACGGCGCCAACTTCCGCCGCGGCGGCTACCTGGCCTACCCCGACCGGTACGAGCGCGCGCGCGAGGTGGTCGAGGCCGCCCGGGCCCTGTGGGACGCGTGGGCGCCGGACGCGATCGTCGCGCAGGGCGAGCACTTCGTGCGGCCGGGGTCGCTCGGCAGCGTGCGCACGGACGGCCGGCTCGTCGACATCGAGGCCACGCCGACTCTCCCGCGCCCGCCCCAGGGCCACCCCGTGATCATCCAGGCCGGCGACTCCGACGGGGGCCGCGAGCTCGCGGCGCAGGTCGCGGACGCGGTGTTCTCCCGGCACTCGAAGCTCGAGGACGGGCAGGCGTTCTTCGCGGACGTCAAGGGGCGCCTCGCGCGGTACGGGCGCCGGCCCGAGGACCTGCTGATCCTGCCCGGCTCGTCGTTCGTGCTCGGCGACACCGCCGCCGAGGCGGAGGAGCGGCTGCGCGAGCTCCAGCTGCAGACGGTCCGGCCGTCCGTCGCGCGGGCGTTCATCGAGCAGCTGTGGAACCGCGACCTGCCCGACCTCGACGTCGACGGGCCGCTGCCCGCGCAGGACCCGCTGGTGGACGCGCCGTCGATCACCAACGGTCGCGCGTCGATGTTCAAGGACCCGGTCGCGATCGCCCAGCAGTGGCGGGCGCTGTCCGAGGCCAAGGGGCTGTCCGCCCGCGAGCTGGTCATCGAGGTCATCGGCCGGTCGAACTTCGTCGGCACCCCCGAGCACGTGGCCGCCGAGATCGACCGCTACGTGCAGGAGGACGCCTCCGACGGCTTCATCCTCGTGCCGCACCTGACCCCGCACGGTCTCGACGAGTTCGTCGAGAAGGTCGTCCCGCTCCTGCAGGAGCGCGGCTCGTTCCGCACGTCCTACGAGGGCTCCACCTTGCGGGAGAACCTCGGCCTGCCCGCCGCCGACGCGTTCGGCCGCACGCTCGCTCCCGCGCTCTCCGAGAGGAACCCGTCATGACCGTCATCACCGACACCTTCACCGCCGACTGGGAGACCTGGCACGCGTCCCGCGAGGCCTACTTCGCGGAGCCGCACGGCTGGGTCGCCATCACCGCGCTGCACTGGCTCACGGCCGTGCCCGCCACGTTCGGGGAGTTTCCGGGCCGCTGGACGGCGGCACCCGGCGACGCGCTCACGATCGAGGCGGCCGCGCAGGACGGGCTCGTGCTCCCCGACGGTGACGTCGTCGACGGCTCCGCGACGCTCGACCCGGTCGAGGGCGGTCCGGGCCTGCGCGTCCGCTCCGGCGACCTCATCCTCGAGGTGGCCCGTCGCACGGCCCACGTGATCATCCGCGTGCACGACCCGCGCGCGCCGCAGCTCGCCGCATTCACGGGCATCCCCGCCTACACCCCGTCGCAGGAGTGGCTCGTCACCGGCACGCTGTCGCCGTTCGACGAGCCGCGCACCGTCACGACGGGTGCGGTCGTCGAGGGCCTCGAGCACCACCACACCGCCGTCGGCACCGTGCACTTCGAGCTCGGCGGCGTGCCGCAGTCGCTCGTGGTGTTTGACGGGGGAGCGCGCGGCCTGTCGGTCCTGTTCCGGGACGCGACGAGCGGCGTGACCACCTACCCGGCGTCGCGCACGCTCGGTCTCGGCCCCGTGGCCGGCGACGGCACCGTCACCCTCGACTTCAACCGCGCGAGCAACCTGCCCTGCGGCCTGACCGAGTTCGCCACGTGCCCGGTCCCGCCGGCCGAGAACGTGCTGACGGTCGCGGTCGAGGCCGGGGAGCAGTGGGTGCGCTGATCAGCTGACGAGGAGCCGCGCCGCCTCGGCGAACCGCATCCAGTGGTCCTCCTGCTCGGGCGGCAGCGACACCCAGTCGTAGAACAGGCGACCGCTGCCGCCCGGCGACCAGACCGCGGCGCCCGGGAGCGCGAGCGCCTCGGCGTGCTCGGGGGTGGAGCGCCCGAGCTTGACGGCCAGGTGCTCGTCGCCGGTGAACGCGGCGAACATCGAGGACCCGACCTTGAGCATGGGGTGGCCCATCATCTGGCCGAGGGTCGCTCCGCGGGCGACCAGGTCCACCGCGACGGCGTCGAACTCGTTGTCCATGCCCCGAGCATCGCGCGTCGGGCCACGACCGTTCCAGTGGTGGGTCGTGCGGATCCTGCCTACCGTGGCCGCACCATCCGGTGAGAACACCCCGGGCGGTCCACAGGCAGGGAGTGCTCATGACGCACGACGACGACGTCGCGACGGTGGCGAAGCTGATCAAGGCCGCGAGGTTCGCGATGCTCACGACGGTGGACCCGAGCGGGGCGCTGGTCAGCCGCCCGATGGGTGTGCAGGACGTCGACTACGACGGCGACCTGTGGTTCTTCGCCGACGCCGACAGCCACAAGGTGCACGAGATCGAGGCCGGCAGTCCCGCGAACGCCGCGTTCGCGGAGTCGACGTCGTGGGTGTCGGTGTCGGGGACGGCCGACGTCGTGCGGGACCTCGCCAAGATCAAGGAGCTCTGGGGGCCGACGGCCGACGCGTGGTTCCCGGACGGCCCCGAGACCCCCGGCGTGGTCCTCATCGCCCTGCGCGGTCAGACGGCCGAGTACTGGCACGCGCCCGGCGGCAAGCTGACCACCGCGTTCAGCCTGGTGAAGGCCAAGGTCACCGGCGAGCGGTACGACGGAGGCGAGAACGAGACGGTCGAGCTCAGATAGAGGCGACGAGGTTCACCAGCAGCGCGATGATGACGGTGCCGAACAGGTAGCTCAGCAGCGCGTGCGCGAGCGCGGTCCGGCGCATCCGCGACGAGCCGAGGTCGGTGTCCGAGATGGCGAAGCTCATGCCGACCGTCAGCGCGACGTAGGCGAAGTCGGTGTACTCGGGCGGCTCCTCCTGGTGGAAGTCGATCCCGCCGGCGCCGTCCGTCAGGTACATGCGGGCGTACCGGAGCGCGAACACCGTGTGGATCGCGGCCCAGGACGCGACCACGCTCGCCAGGACCGCGATCGCGGGCAGCCACGCGTGCAGCGACGAGCTCACCAGCACGTGGACCACGCCGCCGAGCGTGACGAAGGCCGCCGCGATCACGATGACGTGGGAGGCCAGCCGAGTCGGTTCCTCGCGGGTGGCGTGCGCCGCGGTCTCGTCGGGACCCATCGGCGCGCACGCGAGCCAGGTCCAGACGACGAAGACGGCCGCGGCGACGGCCCAGCCGGACAGGAACGCGGCGAACCCGGACGTCCAGGCGACCAGCACGGCGACGACGAGACCGGCCACGACTCCGACGCCGAGCCGCAGGGCCGGGGAGACGACGAGCCGCCGGGTGTCCATGCCGCCAGTGTTCACCGGCCGCACGGACACCCGCGGGACGTCGTCAGCGACCGAGCGTGTCCAGCGCCTGCGTGAGGTCGTCGATCAGGTCGTCCGGGTCCTCGAGGCCGATCGACAGCCGGAGCGTCGCCTCGCCGATCCCCACGGCCGCCCGGCCCTCGGCGCCCAGCTTGCGGTGCGTCGTGGTGGCGGGGTGCGTGATGATCGACTTCGCGTCGCCCAGGTTGTTCGAGATGTCGATGATCCGCAGCGCGTCGACCACGCCGAACGTCGCCTTCTTGGCAACCTCGGACGACGCGCCGTCGGGCACCGCGAGGTTGAAGGTCACGACCGTCCCGCCGCCGCTCTGCTGCTGCAGCGCGAGCGCGTGCTGCGGGTGCGAGGGCAGGTACGGGTAGCGGACCAGCGAGACGCCCGGCTGCTCCTCGAGCCAGGTCGCCAGCCGCAGGGCCGACGCCGTCTGGTGCTTGACCCGGATCGAGAGGGTCTCGAGGCCCTTGAGCAGGACCCACGCATTGAACGCCGACAGCGACGGGCCGGTGTTCCGGATGAGCGTCTGCACGGGTCCGTGGATGTACTCCTCCGACCCCAGGATCGCGCCACCGAGCACGCGGCCCTGGCCGTCGATGTGCTTGGTCGCCGAGTAGACGATGACGTCGGCGCCGAAGTCGAGCGGCTTCGACAGGACGGGCGTCGCGAAGACGTTGTCGACGATCACGATCGCGCCCGCGGCGTGCGCGAGCGTCGTGACCGCCGCGATGTCGACCAGGTCCTGCATCGGGTTGGACGGCGTCTCGAAGAACACGACGTCGGCCGGCGTCGAGAGCGCCGCCTCCCACTGCGCGAGGTCGTGCCCGTCGACGTAGTCGGTGGTCACACCCCACTGGGCGAAGACCTCCTCGAAGAGCACGACCGTGGACCCGAACAGGGCCCGGGCCGCGACGACGCGCGAGCCCGACTTGGCGACAGCCGCGATCGCGGTGAACACCGCGGACATCCCGCTGGCGGTGGCGAACGCCGCCTCGGCGCCCTCGAGCAGCCGCAGCCGCTCCTCGAACGTCGAGACCGTCGGGTTGTTGTAGCGCGAGTACAGGAACCGGTCGTGCTCGCCCGCGAACGCGGACTCGGCCTGAGCGGCGTCGTCGTAGACGTAGCCCTGCGTCAGGAAGAGCGCCTCGGACATCTCCTGGAACTGCGAGCGCACCAGCCCGCCGCGCACGGCGAGGGTGTCCGGCCGCAGCGTCCCGCGCTCGACCCGCTTCTCGTCCCAGTCGCCGGGACCCGGCACCCGAGGGCTCACCGCTGCCGCCACGGCAGGCCGGCCGCGCGCCAGCCCGAGTGCCCGCGGTGCCCGTCGGCACCCACGTCGCCCTCGAAGCCCTCGAGGACGTTGTACGCCGGACCGAGACCCGCGGCCGTCGCGGCGTTCGCGGCGTGCACCGAGCGGACGCCCGAGCGGCACAGGAACACGATCGGCCGCCCGTCGCCCGGAGTGAGCCCGAGCTCGCCGAGCTGCTTGAGGAACTGCGGGTTCGGGCGTCCCGACGGGTACGAGACCCACTCGACCAGCGCGGAGCGGCCGCCGATCGACGCGGCGTCGGGGATGCCGACGTAGGCCCACTCGGCGTCGGTGCGCACGTCGACCAGCAGCGCGTCGCCGTCGGACGTCAGGAGGTCCCAGGCCTGCTGGGGGGTCAGGTCGCCGGCGTAGCTCATACGGGCCTCGTCTCGTGGGTCGCGTTGCTGGGAAGGATGACGGCCTGCGCGACGATCACACGCTCGCCGTCGTAGGTCGCGGCCGGGCCGCCGTGCAGCACGTA
Organism: Cellulomonas sp. P4_A2; assembly: GCF_056402515.1. Classification (NCBI taxonomy): domain Bacteria; kingdom Bacillati; phylum Actinomycetota; class Actinomycetes; order Micrococcales; family Cellulomonadaceae; genus Cellulomonas; species Cellulomonas sp. P4_A2. The sequence continues at coordinate 129,536 of NZ_JBFUHG010000004.1, read as the reverse complement.
GCCGTCGGCCAGGGCCTCCGAGACGCGCTCGCAGAAGGCGATGTCGTCGGTGCCGCTGAGCAGCCGGTACCTGAGTCGTTCTGTCACGTGCACAGCCTCCATCGGTCCTGGCGGTAGCACCCTCGTCCGTGCACTGTCGTGCACGCGGGTTGCTGCGGCGTCGTCGAGCCAGATCTCTCGGCCGCTCTGGATGGTGCCGGTGATGCTAGTGCGGGCGTCGGACGGAATCCAACTGGTGGAATCGAAGTCTCGCGATCCGAGACGAATCCGATCGTGCGTTGACACGTGCGCGGCGGGACGGGGACCCTCTTCTCAGGTCATGAGCGCCAGCGTCAAGCCCCGGCTCGCTGGCCGGCAACCCTCCTCCGCGGTGGGGTGCCCCGGGTGACGACCTGGCCGAGCTCCGTCCGGGGCTCGGCAAGCGCGGGGTCCACCGACGGCGGTGCCCCTCTGTGTCGGAGGACCATCATGACCACAACTGCCGAGCGCCTCTCGTGTGTGGACGTCGACGCGGTGAGCGAGCTGCTCCCCGTCGTCGGCGGCAACACCACGGTGCCCCTCGTCGACGGCACGCAGCGCGTCTACGCCAACCTCGACTACGCCGCGTCCGCGCCCGCCCTCGAGGCCGTCGCCGCGCGCGTCACGGAGGTCCTGCCGCTGTACGCGTCCGTCCACCGCGGCGCCGGGTACCTGTCGCAGGTGTCCACCGCCCTGTACGAGTCGTCGCGCCAGACGATCGCGCGGTTCGTTGACGCGCGTCCCGACGACGTCGCGATCATCACCCGCAACACCACCGACTCGCTCAACCTTCTGGCCCGAGTCGTCCCGAGCGGGTCCCGGGTGCTGGTGCTGGACATCGAGCACCACGCCAACCTGCTGCCCTGGGTGCACTCCGCGGACGGGCACGGCCACTCGACCACCATCCTGCCGATCGCCCGCACGGTCGCCGAGACGCTGTCCAGGCTTCGCGACGAGCTCGCGCGCCGGCACTACGCGCTCCTGACCGTCACCGGCGCCTCCAACGTCACCGGTGAGTCGCTGCCGCTCGACGAGGTCATCGCCCTCGCGCACGCCGAGGGCACCCGCGTCGCCGTCGACGGCGCCCAGCTGGTGCCACACCGCGGGTTCTCGCTCGCGGCCTCCGACGCCGACTACATCGCGTTCTCGGGCCACAAGACGTACGCACCGTTCGGGGCCGGCGCCCTGGTCGGACGTCGCGACTGGCTCGACGCAGGTGCGCCGTACCTCGCAGGGGGAGGTGCGGTGCGCGACGTGCGCACGGACCGCACCGTGTGGCAGCCCGCACCTGCCCGGCACGAGGCCGGCTCGCCCAACGTCATCGGCGCCATCGCGCTCGCGGAGGCGTGCGACCAGCTCGCGGCCCTCCCGGCCGGTGCGCTGCACGCCCACGAGGACGCCCTGCGTGCCCGGCTCGTCGCGGGCCTGTCCGCCATCGACGGCGTCGAGATCGCGCGCATCTGGCCCGACTCTGCCCCGCCCGTCGGCGTCCTGACCTTCACCGTCCCGGGCCACAACCCCGGCCTGGTCGCCGCCTACCTGTCGGCCGAGCACGGGATCGGCGTCCGTGACGGCCGCTTCTGCGCCCACCCGCTCCTCGCGCACCTGAACGCCTCCGACGGTGCGATCCGCGCGTCCGTCGGCGTCGGCACGACGAGCGAGGCCGTCGACCGGCTGGTCACCGCCCTGACGCAGTACCTCGCCGACGGCCCCGCGTCCGGCTACGAGATCGTCGACGGCTGCTGGGCGGTCGTCGAGGACACCCGCCCGCTCGTCGCCGTCCACGGCCTGGACCACCTGGCCGCCACGGCCGCGGCCGCCTGCGGCCCGGCCCTCGACGACTGACGCAGGCTCGGCGCCACCGGCGGTAACCGTTCGGCGTCGGCGAACGCGGCACTTCCTGTCGAACGCGGCACCTGCTGCTGCCGCGTTCGCACGGAACTGCCGCGCTCGCGACCACCCCGCTGCGCCCGGCCGCGCGCGAGCGCGGCGCCGAGAGCGACCTCTCGGCGCGAGATCGGCAGTTCCGAGCGCCGATCTCGCGCCTAAGGGTCGATCTCGGCCTGCGCGCAGCGGGGTCGCGGCGCTGGGCGGTTCGTCGGCAGGATGGGCGCGTGACCGATCCCGTGGCGCAGCAGCAGGTCGGGGTGCTCGGCGTGCTGGCGTTCCTCGTCGAGCTGGCGATGATCGCTCTGCTGGCGGTCGCCGGTTGGCGGCTGGGCAGCAGCACGCTCGTGTCCCTGCTCCTGGCAGTCGCGTTCGTCGTGGTGGCCGTCGCGGTGTGGAGCCGCTGGATGGCGCCGCGGTCGGACCACCGACTCGCGGGCACGGCCCGTGCGGCCGCGGCCACCGGGCTGTTCGTCGCGACGGCGGTCGTCGCGCTGCTGGCCGGCATCTCACCGCTCGTCGCGATCCCGTTCGCGGTGGTCGGCGGCGCGGTGTTCGTCGCGACCCGCAACGCCTGACCTCTGGGGCGAGCTCGTGCGTTGCCGCGGTGTTCGTCGCGACCGCAACGCCTGACCCGCCGCGAGCACGAGCGTTGCCGCGGTGTTCGTCGCGACCCGAACGCCTGACCAGCAGCGCGAGCTCGTGCGGCGCGACCGTGACGCCTGACCCGCCGCGCGAGCTCGTGCGTCTGAGCCCAGGTCGTGCGTGGAAAGAGTCGAGCTCGGCCCAGACGCACGACCTCACGCGCAGGTGGGCTTCACCCTGCGGCGGGACCGTCTCTGAACCAGGATGGTCCCAAGGCGAGCGGCCGGCGGGATCCGAGACCCGGCGGCCGTTCGTCGGTCTCCGGGCGGTCAGCAACGGGATCTCGCGGCTCAGCCGAGCGGCGTGACCGAACCCGTCAGGTGCGGCACCTTGGTCCAGGCCGCGAACGAGAATCCGCCGTCCGACGGGGCGATCCGTACGTTCACCGTCGACGGCAGCAGCACCGGCTTGGCGAACTCGACCGACCAGTCGAAGGCGTCGGTCCGCGCCGCGCCCACGGAGGCCAGCGCGCGCGACGCCGTGTACATCCCGTGGGCGATCGCGCGCGGGAACCCGAACGCCCTGGCGGCCAGCGACGAGAGGTGGATCGGGTTGTGGTCGCCCGAGACCGCCGCGTACCGGCGACCGGTGTCCGCGCCGAGCACCCACTGACCGGTGGGCGTCGGGGCGGTCCACCCGCTGCGTTCGTCGGGACCTTCGCCCCGCAGGAACACGCCGCGCGCCAGGTAGGTGGAGACGCCGCGCCACGCGACCTCGTCGTCGGCGGAGACCGTCGTGACGAGGTCCACCTGCGTGCCGGTGCGGTGACCGCGCAGGTTCGTCGCCGAGGCCCGGAGCTCGAGCGTGTCCCCCAACGACAGGGCGCGGCTCTGGACCACCCGGTTGGAGAGGTGGACCAGGCCGGCGAGCGGGAGCGGGAAGTCGGCGCGCGCCATGAGGGCCGTCGCGACGGGGAACGCCAGCACGTGCACGAAGCCGGCGGGCAGGGCGTCGCTCGCCGACTCGCCGAGCAGGTGCTGGTACTCGGTCAGGTGGTCCGCGGTGGCCTGGACCGACCGGACGACGTACTCGACGTCGGGCAAGGAGGTCGGTGCCCGGTCGAGCCGGCGAGACACGGACAGTCGTCCCGACGACGCCGCGCCGCGCACGTAGAGGCCGCCGAGCCCGGGCACGCCGGGCAGGACGACGACCGTCACTGACCGACCAGGTTCTGCCCGCACACCCGCAGCACGCGCCCCACGATCCCACCCGCGGCGGGCGAGGCCAGGAACGCGACCGTCTCGGCCACGTCCACCGGCTGGCCGCCCTGCTGCAGCGAGTTCAGCCGACGGGCCACCTGCCGCGTGATCGCCGGGATGCGCGCGGTCATCTCGGTCTCGATGAAGCCGGGCGCGACCGCGTTCGCGGTGCCGCCGAACGCCTCGAGCAGGGGAGCGGTCGCGCGGACCATGCCGATCACGCCGCCCTTGGACGCTGCGTAGTTGGACTGCCCGCGGTTGCCCGCGATGCCCGAGGTCGACGCGAGCGAGACGATCCGCGGTGCGTCGGTGAAGTCGCCCGAGGTCAGGAGCGCCTCGTTGATCGCCAGCTGCGACGCGATGTTCACCGCCAGCACGGACTCCCACTTGTCGGGGGTCATGTTGGCAAGCAGCTTGTCGCGCGTGATGCCCGCGTTGTGCACGACGATGTCGAGCCGCCCGTGCCGCTGCAGCGCGTGCTCCAGCAGCCGGGCACCGGCGTCCGGCGCCGTCACGTCGAGCTGCAGGGCGGTCCCGCGGACGCCGTTGGCGACGGCGACGAGCTGTTCCCCGGCGGCGGGAACGTCGACGGCCACGACCGTCGCACCGTCGCGGGCGAGCGTGTCGGCGATCGACTCGCCGATGCCGCGCGCGGCGCCGGTGACCACGGCGACGCGGCCCTCGAGCGGGCGGTCCCAGGACGAGGGAAGCGAGCCTGCCGACGAGTCGACGGCGAGCAGCTGCCCGTCCACGAACGCCGACTTCGTCGACAGGAAGAACCGCAGCGCGCCCACCACGGACGGCGCGGTGACCGGCACGCCGGCGCCGAGGACCAGGCCGTTCGCGGTCGCGCCGCCGCGCAGCTCTTTGGCGATCGACCGCAGGAGCCCGTCGACGCCCTGCCGCGCCGCCGCGACGGCGGGTGCGTCGTCCGCCGAGGCCGCTCGCGACACCGTGACCACGCGACCGCCGCGGGCGAGCCTCTTGAGCACCCCGGCCAGGGCCAGCACGGGCTCGGCCAGAGCCGACGGGTGCGTCAGCTCGGTGAGGCCGACGACGACCGCCGAGTACCGCAGGTCGGGCGTGGGGTGCCGGTGGACGTCGAGGTCCCAGTCGGCGGACAGCAGGCGTGCGAGCTCGTCGTCACCGAGCACCAGCACGGGCCCCTCCAGCAGCGGCTGCCCGGGCGCGAACCGCTGGAGCGGCGCGGGCTGCGGGAGGCCCAGCTTCTTGGCGACGTTGCCGGTGACGCCGCCGTTGACCAGGTTCAGGTACGTGTCGGTGGACATCAGGCCGCCTCGAGGATCGCGGTCAGACCGAGCCCGCCGGCGGCGCACACGGAGACGAGAGCCCGGGTGCCGGGTCCCCGTCGGTGGAGCTCCTTGCTGACGGTCGCGACGATGCGCCCGCCGGTCGCGGCGAACGGGTGCCCCGCCGCGAGCGAGGACCCGTGGACGTTCAGCTTCGAGCGGTCCACGGTGCCGAACGCGCCGTCCAGCCCCAGCCGTTCGCGGCCGAACTCTTCGGACTCCCACGCCGCGAGGATCGTCAGCACGGTCGACGCGAACGCCTCGTGGATCTCGATGAGGTCGAAGTCCGCCAGCGACAGGCCGTTGCGGGCCAGCAGCCGAGGCACCGCGAACACGGGCGCCATGAGCAGCCCGTCGACGCCGTGCACGAAGTCGACCGCGGCGGCCTCGGCGTCGACGATCGAGGCCAGGGGAGTCAGGTCGTGGGCGCCGGCCCAGTCGGCCGACCCGAGCAGCACGGTCGACGCCCCGTCGGACAGCGGCGTCGAGTTGCCCGCCGTCATCGTCGCGGGGCTGTCCAGCCCGAGCCCGAACGTCGGCTTCAGCGACGCCAGCTTCTCCAGGGAGGAGTCCGCGCGCAGGTTCGCGTCGCGCGTCAGGCCGCGGAACGGCGTGACCAGGTCGTCGAAGAACCCCTCGTCGTAGGCGGCCGCCAGGTTCTGGTGGCTGGCCAGCGCGATCTCGTCCTGCGCCTCCTGCGTGATGCCCCACTGCGCCGTGGTGAGCGCCTGGTGCTCGCCCATCGACAGGTGCGTACGCGGCTCGCTGGTCCGGGGCGCCGACGGGGCGAGGTCCTTGGGCCGGATCTTCGCCACGGCTGCGAGCTTCTGGGCCGCGCTCTTCGCCCGCGAGAGGTCGAGCAGCTGACGACGCAGCCGGTCGCTGACCGCGATGGGGGCGTCCGACGTCGTGTCCACGCCGCCGGCGATCGCCGACTCCAGCTGCCCGAGCCGGATCTTGTTGCTCAGCGAGACGACGGTCTCGAGCCCGGTCGCGCACGCCATCTGCACGTCGTAGGCGGGCGTCTCGGGGGACAGGGCCGAGCCGAGCACCGACTCGCGCGTGAGGTTGAAGTCGCGGCTGTGCTTGAGCACGGCGCCCGCGGCGACCTCGCCGATCCGCATCCCTTGCAGGCCGTAGCGCGCCACCAGCCCGTCGAGCGCGGCCGTCAGCATGTCCTGGTTGCTCGCGTGCGCGTAGGGCCCGCCGGCGCGGGCGAAGGGGATGCGGTTCCCCCCGAGGACGTAGGCGGTTCTGGGAGCGGGGGCGGGGGATGTGCGACGGGCCATCAGGGCTCGTTCCTCTCGCATCGTCAATGAAGCGGTGTCCGAAACCCACAGTACCTGATACCTTCGGTCTCGTGAGCCCGAGCCCCCCGGGTCCGTCGACGACGACGACCCTCACCGCCATGCATCTCGAGCAGCCGGAACCTGACGGCCGCTCGACCCGTTGGGCTGACCATCGCGAGGCCCGTCGCGCCGAGCTGGTGCGCACCGCTCGCAAGACGGTCCATCATCGCGGACCCGACGTGTCGATGGAGGAGATCGCGGCCGAGGCCGGCACCTCCAAGTCGATCGTCTACCGCTACTTCAGCGACAAGACCGGCCTGCAGATCGCGGTCGCCGAGGCCGTCGTCCTGCAGATCCAGGGAGCGCTCGAGGGCGTGCTCCGCGTCTCGCCGACGCCGCGCGAGGGTCTGCGCGCCATGGTCGCGGTCTACCTCGAGATGATCGAGTCGTCGCCCAACGTCTACGCGTTCGTGACCCGCAACGGCTCGGTCGAGTCGGGCGGACCGCTCGGGCACTTCCTCGACTCGGTGACCGCCCTGGTCGCCGCCCCGTTCGCGCGCGGGCTGACCGAGGAGCACAGCGGCCGCGCGCACCGGCCCGAGGACGCCTCCGCCGACGACGCAGCCCTCACCGCCCGCGTCGCGCTGGCTGAGTCGTGGGCCGCCGGCGCCGTCGGCTTCGTGCGCGGGGCCGGCGAGTGGTGGCTGGCCCACCGCGACGAGCCCGGCACCCCGGACCGCGAGGAGATCACGGCCCAGGTCGGCGCCTGGCTGTGGGCAGGACCCGTGGGCCTCCTGGCCCGAGACCGCAAGACCACCACCAGCACGTCCACCACCCCGGAGGAAGCATGAGCACCACCACGCAGCGCCCCGTGACCCCGGTGGACGAGGCCGGCGACCCGCGCCTCGACGCCGACGTCTCGGTCGACATCGCCCACCTGAGCGAGGTCCTGCTCGGTCACTACCCGGACCTGCGGCTGGCCGCGCGCACGCTGATGGCGGACGAGCGGTTCCACCGGATCGAGGGTCAGCCCCTGCCGGAGCACCGCGAGCGCGTGCTCGGGCAGCTGCGGCTGCTGGCCAAGGAGGGCGACGTGCACCGCTCGTTCCCGCCGCGGTTCGGGGGTGCCGACGACCACGGCGGATTCCTGGCGCGGTTCGAGGAGCTGACGCACGCCGACCCGTCGCTGCAGATCAAGTCCGGCGTGCAGTGGGGCCTGTTCGCCTCGGCGATCTACCACCTGGGCACCGAGCGCAACCACGACGAGTTCCTGGCCGACGCCCTGAGCATCAAGGTCCCGGGCGCGTTCGCGATGACGGAGACCGGCCACGGCTCCGACGTCGCGGCCATCGGCACCACGGCGACGTTCGACGAGGCGACCCAGGAGTTCGTCATCCACACGCCGTTCCGCGCGGCGTGGAAGGACTACCTCGGCAACGCGGGCGTCCACGGCACCGCCGCGGTCGTGTTCGCGCGGCTGGTCACGCAGGGCGTCGACCACGGGGTGCACGCGTTCTACGTGCCGATCCGCGACGAGGAGTCGTTGGCCTTCCTGCCCGGCGTCGGCGGCGAGGACGACGGGCTCAAGGGCGGCCTGAACGGCATCGACAACGGCAGGCTCTGGTTCGACCAGGTGCGCGTACCGCGGACCAACCTGCTCAACCGGTACGGCGACGTCACGCCCGAGGGGGTCTACGAGTCGCCGATCGACAGCCCCGGACGCCGGTTCTTCACGATGCTCGGCACGCTGGTCCAGGGGCGCGTCTCCCTCGACGGTGCCGCCGTCGTCGCCGCCCGCCTGGGGCTGACGATCGCGATCACCTACGGCAACCAGCGCCGGCAGTTCGCGTCCTCGTCGCCGAGCGAGGAGGTCGTGATCCTCGACTACGCCGAGCACCAGCGCCGCCTGCTCCCGCTGCTCGCGGAGACGTACGCCGCCGGGTTCGCGCACGAGGACCTGCTGGCGGCGTTCGACGACGTGTTCTCCGGCCGCAACGACACCGTGCAGACGCGCGAGGACCTCGAGACGCTCGCCGCGGCGCTCAAGCCGACGTCGACGTGGCACGCCCTGAACACGCTGCAGGTCTCGCGCGAGGCGTGCGGCGGCGCCGGGTTCCTCGCGGAGAACCGGATCACCGGGCTGCGCGCCGACATGGACGTCTACGCCACGTTCGAGGGCGACAACACTGTCCTGCTGCAGCTCGTCGGGAAGCGTCTGCTGGCGGACTACGCGAAGTCGTTCAAGCACCTCGACGCCACCAAGGTCGCCCGCGTGGTGGCCGAGCGGGCCGCCGACGCCGCCCGCTACCGCACCCCGCTGGTGCGGGCGGTCCAGACGATCGCCGACGTGGGAGACCCCCGTCGCTCGGCCGGTCAGCTGCGCGAGACGACGACGCAGCGCGAGCTGCTCGTGGACCGCGTCGAAACGATGGTCGCCGAGGTCGCCCAGGCGCTGCGCCCGTCGCAGAAGGCCTCGCCCGCCGAGGCCGCGGCCCTCTTCAACGCCCACCAGCACGAGCTCGTCGAGGCCGCGCGTGCGCACGCCCAGCTGGTGCAGTGGGAGTCGTTCACGGCGGCGCTCGAGCGGGTGACGGACCCGAGCACGCGGCAGATCCTCACGTGGGTCCGCGACCTGTTCGGGCTCTCGCTCATCGAGCGGAACCTGACCTGGTACCTGCTGAACGGCCGGCTGTCGGCCGGACGTGCCCGCACCGTGACGTCGTACATCGACCGGCTGCTGGCCCGGCTGCGGCCGCACGCGCAGAGCCTGGTCGACGCGTTCGGCTACGAGCAGGCCCACCTGCGCGCACCGATCGCGTCGGGCGCCGAGGCGGAACGCCAGGACGAGGCCCGCGCCTACTACAAGGCCCAGCGCGCGTCCGGCGACGCCCCGGTCCCGGAGAAGCACCACCGCTGAACCTCGTCGAACCTGCAACGTCCGCACTCGTGAGGCCTATACGCCCCTCGAGTGCGGACGTTGCGGGTTCTAGCCCTTGCGGGACGCGCGGCGCGACTTGCCGATCCAGCCGGCGACGGCGCCGAGCAGGAAGGTCACCAGGATCACGACCCACTCGGGCGTCTCGAACTCGGTGAACACGAGGTTGAAGGTCACCGGGTCGCGGTTGGCGAGGATCAGGATGACGACGACGACGAGGATGACGAGCGCGAGCCAGCGACGCTTGAGGAACGCGACGACCGGGCTCTCCTTGGTCGGCGAGCTGTTCTGGGACATCGGACGACTACCCCCGGTGCTAGACGGACTGTCGCTCGATTGTTCCGCTCCGGGGCGCTGACCGGGTCATTCAGGGTTGCAACGCGCCGCGATCATGTCGACGGCGCTGACGTCGGGGCGCCACGGCTCGAGGTTCCAGGTGTCCTTGTCGGGGGCGCCGAGCTGGTGGCACTCGAGCTGGGCCCGCATGCTCGGCGTGTCGGCGTCGGGCTCCCGGGCGACCAGCTGCGACCACAGCCCGACGCTCGCGGCCTGCGACCACGCCCGCGCCCAGGCGCTCGGCGTGACCGCGAGCGAGGTGCCGCCCTCGGCCTTGCCCCAGACGGCGTCCTGGACGGCCGCGGCGGCGAACCAGAGCCCGGCGGGCGCCGTGCCGGTGAGCCGCACCGAGGTCGGGTCCTCCTGCACGAGCCGGATGCCGGGGGCGTCCGTGCTGACCCCCGCGACGAAGGCCCCGCCGGCGTCCTCGACCACGGCCGACCCGTCGTCGAGCGCGCGGAACGTGTTCCCCGCCGGCGCCGTGAGGATCGACTCGCCCGTCGAGACGGAGATGCGCACCGAGCCGTCGTCGACGGGCGTGGCGGTCGGGACGGCGGCGGGGTCGAGGGGCTGCACGGTGATCGTCGCCGGACCCGCCGTGACGGTGAGAGGCGGGGGAGCCGCGGGCGTGGCGGCCACGGACGGTGCGGCGGCCGTGTCCGACGGCGGGTCCACGGTCACAGCCGGTCCGGTGCACGCGGCGAGGAGGACGGAGGCGGCGACGAGTGCGACGACCAGTCGTGACCTCGGCATGTGCGGAACGGTACCAACGCCGGGGTGGGCGCGAGGGCGGATCGGCGGCTCAGGCCTGCAGCCAGACGCACGTCGACGGCTCGACGACGGCCGGGTCCGCGAGCGGTGCGCTCGTCGCGACCTGCGCGTACCCGGTGGGCAGCAGCCGGTTGAGGGGCCACGGGCGCGACGACGCGTTGAGCACGGCGATCGAGGTGCCGCGCTGCGCCGCGAGGATCCCCGACGGCGTCGGCAGCCAGGTCACGCGCGCCGGCGCATGCGCCCACAGGCGCTGCCGCTCCCGCAGGGCGAGATGGATCACGGACCACGGCGAGGTCGGGTCCGTCTCCTGCAGGTCGCGCGCGAGGGGCCCGAACGACTCCGGCACCGGCAGCCACGGGGTGCCGGTGGTGAACCCGAACGCCGGCTCCGACGAGGTCCAGGGCAGCGGGACACGTGCGCCGTCCCGGTTGGGCAGCTGACCGCGCGAGCGCAGCGACTGCGGGTCCTGCCACGCCTCGCGCGGCACATCGACCTCGGGCAGGCCGAGCTCGTCGCCGGCGTAGAGGTAGAACGCGCCCGGCATGGCCAGCAGGAAGAGGTGCAGCGCCAGGGACCGGTCGAGGCCGAGGCGGGTGGCGGCGCGGGCGATGTCGTGGTTGCCGACGACCCAGGCGGGCAGGGCGTCGACGGCGCGGTGCCCCGCGAGCTGCTCGTGGATGGTCCTGCGCAGGGCCGCGGCCGACCACCGCGTGCGGAAGACGTCGAACGCGAACGCCTGCCCGAGCTCGTCGGGCCGCGCGAACGACGAGGTCCGGCTCGGCGGTCCCCAGACCTCGGCGACCGCATAGACGTCGGGTGCGGTGTCGTCGAGGACCTTGCGCCACGACCGGTAGATCTCGTGCACCTCGGGCCGGTCCCAGTGCGGGTGCACGCTGCTTCCGCGGCGGATCTCGGCGTAGGACGGGTCCTTGGCAAGCCCGCCCGCGACGTCCACCCGGAACCCGTCGACCCCGCGCGCGACCCAGAACCGCAGCGTCCTGTCCCAGTCGGCGCGGACGTCCGGGTGCGCCCAGTTGAGGTCCGGCTGCTCGGCCGCGAAGAGGTGCAGGTACCAGTCGCCGTCCGGCAGCCGGGTCCACGCCGACCCGCCGAACATCGACCGCCAGTGCGTGGGCGGTCGGTCCCCGGGCAGGATGTGGAACCGCGCACGGGAGGGCGCGCCGGGTCCGTCGGCGAGGGCCCGCCGGAACCACGGGTGCTGGTCCGAGACGTGGTTGGGCACGAGGTCCATCACCACCCGCAGGCCTCGGGAGTGCGCCTCGGCGACCAGCCGGTCGAACGCCTCCAGCGAGCCGAACAGCGGGTCGACGTCGCGCGGCTCGGCCACGTCGTACCCGTGGTCGGCCTGCGGCGAGGGGTAGATCGGCGTGAGCCACAGGGCGTCGACGCCGAGCCTGGTCAGCGCGTCGAGACGCGAGACCAGGCCCAGCAGGTCGCCGACGCCGTCGCCGTCCCCGTCCGCGAACGAGCGGACGTAGACCTGGTAGACGACCGCCGTCCGCCACCACCGCCGGTTCATCCCACGCGCACCGCCTCGACGAGCACGACGCTGGGGCTGGGCAGCTCGACCGTCACCGGTCCGTCCAGCGGGTGCTCGCTCGTGGCGAGACGGTCCGCCTCGCGCAGCACGGCCCACTGCTCGTCGGACGGCCAGTCGCCTCCGCCCAACCCCGCCCAGACCGCCGCGATGTTCGAGTGGTCGGCATCCACCCGGTACTCGCGGACCACCCACTCGCCGGGCGGCAGGCCGTCCAGGCTCAGCGACACCGTGCGGGCCAGGGCGGCGGAGCCGTCGACCTTGGTCTGGTCGAGGGTGCCGTTCCAGAGGGCGACCGCGACGCGGTCCTCGTCGCGCGACGCCCACGCCTCCACCATCGAGCCCGCGCCGTCGCCGGACACGGTCGCCGCGATCTCGTCGCGACCCAGCTGCTCGAGCAGGTACAGCGCCCACCAGCGGGGCTTGCGCAGCTCGCCGACGGTCCGCAGCCCGAACCCCCCGTGCAGCAGCCGCGGCGGCCGCCCGAGCTCCTCGAACTGGTCGGAGACGACCCAGTAGGACAGCGCGTCGATCCGGCCGGCCGCCGACTTCATCCCGCGCGCGAGGAACGCCGCCGAGAAGACGCCGTCGTTGGCGTTGCCGAAGTGCGTGGGCGTGACGCCCCACTCGGTCCACCAGATCGCGGCGTCACCGCGGCCGTAGCGCTCGAGGGTCGGGCGCAGGTCCAGCGGCGCGTTGCCGTAGGTGTGCGTCGAGACGAAGTCGACCGGGGCGCCCGACGACGCCACGTGGTCGAGCAGCCCGTCGACCCACCCCGCGGCGGCGGTCGAGGGTCCGCCGACGACCAGGCCGTCGTCGACCGACCGCACGGCCCGGACGGTCTCGTCGTAGAGCCGCCAGAACTCGTCGCGCGTGCCGCTCCAGAACACCTCGAGGTTCGGCTCGTTCCAGACCTCGAACGACCAGTGGTCGCGGACCTCGTCGAGGCCGTAGCGGTCGACGAGGTGCTGCACGAGGTCCTGGATCAGGGCGGTCCAGCGCAGCCACGACCGGGGCGGCGAGACGATCGCCGCGTAGGCGAACACCGTCACGGACGGGTCCGATGCCAGGTCGCGCGGCATGTACGACAGCTCCACGACGGGCCGCAGGCCGAGCGCGAGCAGCCGGTCGTAGACCGCGTCGACGCCGGTGAAGTCGTGCACCGGCTCCCCGTCGACCTCGCGGTACACGCCGAGGTCGTCGCAGAGGATCGCGTGCGCCCGGACGGTCGAGACGCCGAGCTCGTCGTGCGCGGCGGTCAGCGCCGAGCTCAGGTCGTCGGCGATCCGCTGGCCGCCGACGGTGCCCTCGCTGAGCAGCAGGCTCAGGTGCTCGGACCCGATCATGGGCCGCCAGGGCCGTGGGAGCTCGCGCACCGTGGTCGACGCGTCGACCGACACCCGCACAGGGGAGGCGACCCCGGCCAGCGACGCCGCGACGACCTCCGGGCCGGCCGGGCCGGTCACCGAGACGTCGGAGACCGTCGCGACCGCGTACCGGTACGGCACGCCGGGCGTCCCGGTGGTGTCCGCGTACGGCCCGTGCGGGACCGCCAGGACGTCGCCGCCGGAGTGGTCGAGGTGCTGCAGGCCGTCGTCGGAACCCCGCAGGACCTGGTAGCCGACCGCGCCGGGCACCGGCTCCCAGTGCAGGGTCACGTGGCCCACGCCCGGCTCGGCGCGCAGGCCGGTCGGCGCGGGCAGCACGGGGATCTCGCGCTGCTCGTCGACCGAGGAGGGCAGCCCGATCCGGGCCTCCCAGTCGGTGCGGGCGTCGCTGGTCACTTGACCACCCCCGCGCTGAACTCCTCCTGACCGATCAACGGCCGGAGCACCCGCTCGACGTCCCGCGTGCCGAACGAGCGGTGCAGCAGGTCGTGGCCGAGCACGTTGCCGAGCGAGCCGAGCACCATGCCCTGGTCGAGGGAGAGGTAGCGCTTGGCCTGCGTGTTCGAGCGCACCGCGACCGAGTCGTAGAACCCGCCGGCGCCGTACGCGCCGAGCTTGGTCTCGATGTTGCGCAGGTTGTCGATCGCCTCGCGCGGTGCGTAGGGCAGGGCGAGGAACGACGCGTGCGGGGTGACGACGCCGTCGCCGAAGGTGGGTGTCGGGTTCGTCGCCTCGCGACAGCCCTCGTAGCCCGCGTCGACGTCCGTCTTCTCCGCGTCGGAGGGGTACCCGGTCGGGTCCATCCCGATCGCGTCGACGCCGTACACGTTGTAGGACCCGAACGGGTCGCTGGCCGGCGAGAAGCCCCAGTAGCCGTAGCCGGCCTCGTCGAGACCGTGCTCGATGTGCGCGCGGACGGCGAGCGGGTGGTTGACGCCCCAGCTCTTGGGCGCCCACGTCGACTCCGGCACGAACAGGTCCGGCATGAGCTCCTCGAACATGTCGCCGCCCCACGTCGGGACGATCTGCATGCCGCGGTAGGTGAACGCGCCCTCGAAGACGTCGATGCCCTCGTACGTGCGCGTCACCCCGACCGGCCGCTGCTCCAGCCAGGACCAGTCACAGCTCGCGGGGAACGTGCGGTTCGTCGCGAAGTAGTGCTCGGGCGGGATCTGGCCGCGCGCGATGCCGATGTAGCTGGCGATGCGCGGCTCGGAGTTGGTGATGTCGTAGTGGTTCTTGGTGAAGTACACCGGCGACCCCGCGACCGTGCCCGGGTCGGTCTCGACGGCCGGCGGGTCCGCCCAGAACCCGCCGCGCATCATGCCGGGCCTGGTGCCGCCGAACTGGTTCGCGTCGTAGAACGCCGCGAAGTTCATGGGCTCGAGCAGGGCGTCCACCTGGTGGCGGAGCGACGGCTCGGCGGTGCGGACGACCATGAGCGCCGCGGCGAACCAGCCGTTGTCCACGGTCGAGAGGAACGGGTAGACGGTCTCGCCGGTCGGGAAGACGGTGAGCTTGGCGCCCGTCGCCTCGTCGTACCAGTTGTAGAACATCCCGCTCGGCTCGTGGCGCTCGACCTTCGACATGGTGGTGAGCGTCTGCTTAAGGCGTTGCTTCGCCTCTCTCTTGCCGATGATGCCCAGCTCCTCGGCGGAGACCGTCGACCACAGGTACGCGCCGATGTTCGTCGGCGAGGTGTAGCCGGAGCGGGTGGCCGGATCGAGGGAGGCGTCGATGTTGTCGGCCGGGAGGCCGGTCTTCTCGTCGGTCATCGCAACGAACGAGGTCCAGGTGTCGGCCGCCCAGCGGCGCAGGTCTCTCTGGTCCTCGTTGCCCCGGTGGGCGGTCGCTGAGGTGGCGCCGGACACGACGAGGCCGACGGTTGCGAGCATGGCAAAGCCAGCGGTACGGAGTTTCACGGTTCGAGTCCTCTCAGGACTTCAGGCCGGTGGTCGCCAGCCCTTGGACGAAGTGACGCTGGAGCGTGAAGAAGACGATCAGGATCGGCAGCAGGACCACGACGGAGCCGGCCAGCAGGAGGCCGTACTGGGTCGCGTTCTGACCGACGCTGTAGAGCGCGAGCGCGACGGGCAGCGTGTACATGTCTTCGGTGCTGGACACGACCAGCGGCCAGAGGAAGTTGTTCCACGACGCCAGGAACGTGAGGATCGCGAGCGTCGCGAGCGCCGGCTTGCACAGCGGCAGGACGACCCGCAGGAAGATCCGGAACTCGCCCGCACCGTCTACGCGGGCGGCGTCGACGAGCTCGTCGGGGATGCCCTGGATGAACTGCCGCATGAGGAACACGCCGAACGGTCCGGCCAGGAACGGCAGGATCAGGCCCCAGTAGGTGTTCACCATCCCGAGGTTGCTGACCAGCACGAACAGCGGGACCAGCGTCACCATGCCCGGGATCATCAGCGTGGCCAGCACCAGCCGGAACAGCCAGGTGCGCCCCCAGAAGTCGATCTTCGCGAACGCGTACCCGAGCATCGAGCAGAACACCAGGTTGCCGAGCGTCACGACGACGGCGACGACGACCGAGTTGGCGAAGAACTGCGTGAAGTCGAGCCGCGTGAACAGCTCCCGGAAGTTGTCGAGCGTCGGGTTCTGCGGCCACCAGGTCGGGGGGTTCGCGCGCAGCTCGCCCTCCGTCTTGAAGGAGCCCAGCAGCATCCAGACGAACGGCGTCACGACGAGCACGAGGCCGATCCCGAGGACGGCGTAGAGCCACGCGCGGGGCTGCGGCTCGCCGATGTGCGAGCCGATCGTGCCGCGCGGCTTCGTCGCCGGCTTGTCCGTGACGGCGGTCATCGCAGGCCTCCCGTGGTGATGGGGGCGTCAGGCACGACGGCGGCGGCCGGTGTCTTCTGCCACCAGCGGCGCTTGCGTCCCGCGGCGTCGTCGCGGTCGCCCAGCAACCGGAACTGCAGGATCGTCATGAGCACCACGGCCAGGAACAGGATGTAGCTCATCGCGGCCGCGACCCCGTAGTTGCCGAAGCCGAAGGTGTTGTAGATCAGGTACGCCACCGACAGCGTCGAGTTGAGCGGGCCGCCCTGGGTCATCACGAACGGCTCCTCGAAGAACTGCAGGAACCCGATGCCGGTGATGACGCCGGCGAACAGCATCGTCGGGCGCAGCGTGGGGATCGTGATCCGGGTGAGCCGCTGCCAGGCGGTCGCGCCGTCCAGCGCGGCGGCCTCGTGGAGGGCCTTGGGCACCGACTGCAGACCCGCCAGGAAGATCACGATGAGCGTGCCCATCGAGCGCCAGGTCGCCATCGCGATGAGCGACGGCATGGCCCAGGTGGTGCTGCCGAGCCAGTCGGGACCCTGGATGCCGAACCAGCCGAGGACCTCGTTGACCAGGCCGTTCTCGGGCTGCAGCAGGAAACGCCACACGACGGCGACGGCGACGATCGACGTGATCACCGGCATGTAGTAGCCGACCCGGAAGAAGCTGGCCAGCCGTGTGATCCCGGTGTTCAGGGCGATCGCGATGGCGAGGGACACCACCATGGTCAGCGGCACGCCGACCGCCACGAAGTACAGCGTGTTCCACGCGGCGGTACGGAACGTGGGGTCGGTCAGGACGCTCGTGAAGTTCTCGAACCCGACGAGGTTGACCGCGAACGGGTTCTGCAGGTCACGGCTCTTGATGTCCGTGAAGCTCATGAAGAGCGACGAGAGCACGGGCCACGCCGTGAACACGAGGAAGAGGACCACGAACGGCGCGGCCATCCCCCAGGCGGCGAGGCTGCGGCGTCTGCGCAGGGGCGAGGAGCGGCGGACCCGCGGCGGGGTGACGGCCTGGTCGGCCGCACCCCGCCCCGGACGTACGCCGGCCCCGGTGAGGGTGGCGGACATGGCTCAGAGCCCCGTCCCGATGGAGTCCGCCTGGGACTGCATGGTCTTCGCAGCCTCGGCCGGGTCCTCGCCGGTCTTGCAGACCTTCTCCAGCTCGGTGTCGATGACGCTGGCGATCTGCTCCCACGTGGGGATCGCGGGCGCGGCGACGGCGGTCTTCAGCTGGTCGCCGAACACGGCCAGGGCCGGGTCGGAGCCGAGGTCGCCCTCGGTCCACGCGGACTGCACGGACGGCAGGTCGCTCGTGGTCTTGTACCACTCGGCCTGGGTCGCAGGGTCGCTCAGCCACTGCACGTAGGTCCAGGCGGCGTCACGGTTCTCGCTGCTCTTGAACACGGCGAGGTTGCTGCCGCCGATGAAGGACGCCGGCTTCTCGTCGGCGGGCATCGGCGCGAGCGTGACCTTGTCCATGAAGCCCTCGCCGCCCGTCTCGTTCAGCAGGCCGATGTGCCACGGCCCGGAGACGAACGAGCCGATCTTGCCGGCCACGAAGTCGGGCTCCAGGCTGCCCTCCGGCAGCTCCTTGGGCGCCACGCCGTCGGTGAAGAACGACTGGTAGTACGTCAGAGCCTTGACCATCTCCGGGGTGTCGAGCGTGAGCTCGCCGGCGTCGTTCATCAGCTCGGCCCCGGCCTGCCAGGCGAACGGCAGGAACGTCTGCCACGCGCCGGTCGCGCCGGGCTGGAGGTTGATCCCCCACTGCGCGCCGGCGCTCTGCAGCCCCTTGGCGGTCGCGGTCAGGTCCTCCCAGTTCGCAGGCGTCGGCGAGACGCCGGCCTGCTCTGCGAGCGCGGTGTCGAGGTAGATCACGCGGGTCTCGACGT
Source organism: Cellulomonas sp. P4_A2 (assembly GCF_056402515.1). Lineage (NCBI taxonomy): Bacteria > Bacillati > Actinomycetota > Actinomycetes > Micrococcales > Cellulomonadaceae > Cellulomonas > Cellulomonas sp. P4_A2. The sequence continues at coordinate 111,501 of NZ_JBFUHG010000004.1, read as the reverse complement.
ACCAGGGGACGCCGTAGGAGACGTCGTTCACGACGGTCGAGCCCCAGGCGCCCTCGAAGAACGTGGAGCTGTCGACGACGTCCGGCGTCGGGTCCAGCCCGCCGGTCGCGGCGAACTCGCCCATCCAGGTGGTACCGATCATCGAGACGTCCGGCACCTCGTCGGCGGCGATCGCGGTCGCGATCTTGTCGTGCGCGGCGTTCCACGGGATCGCGGTGACGTCGATCTTCACGTCCGGGTACTTCTCCGTGAAGGCCTGGGAGAACTCTCCGAGCTTCTCGCCCTCGGTGCCCATCGCCCAGACGGTGACAGTTCCGCTGAGGTCGTCGCTGGCGACGGCTGCTGCACTGGTCTCCGACCCGCCGGGCGTGTCGCTGCGACCGCAAGCGGTCAGGGCGAGGATGCCGACTGCCAGCGCGGCGACTGTGGCGCGCGTGGTCCTGCTCATGTTTCCTCCTGGTTCCGGACGGTCCCCGGTGGGGGTCGTCAGGCGTGGGACCCGCAGCTGTCGCGCACCACCAGGTCGGTGGTCAGCGACTCGTGCCGCGGGGTCGTACGGGATCCGGTGATCCGCTCGTCGAGCGCCTCGGCGGCAAGTGCCCCGAGAGTGCGCATCGGCTGGCGGACCGTGGTCAGTGCCGGGCGGGCGTGGCGCGCGGCCATCACGTCGTCCCAGCCTGTGATCGCGACGTCCCGGCCCACTGTCAGACCGAGCCCCTCCGCCGCGACGATGGCCCCGAGCGCGATCTCGTCGTTGGCGCAGACGAGTGCGTCGGGGGGGTGTGTGCCCCCCAGCAGCTCCGTGGCGACGCGGGTGCCCGAGCTCTCGTCGAGCGGGCAGGCTGCCACGGACAGTTCGATGTCGTGCTCGGCGAGCGCGTCGTGCACCCCGCGCCAGCGCTCGATCACGTCGGGCGAGTCGCCGGTCGAGCCGACGAACGCGGCGCGGCCCGGGCGGTGCGAGGCCAGGTGCGCGCCCAGCAGCCGCGCGGCCGACCGCCCGTCGGTGCGGATCGAGTCGGCGCCGTCGATGCCGGGCCGGGCCACCAGGACGACGGGCAGCCCGCTGCCGACGAGGCCGGCGACGAGCTCGTCGTCGACCGTCCGGCCGAGCAGGACCAGGCCGTCCACCCGGCCCGCGAGCTCGTTCACGGCCAGCTCGGCGTCGCTGCGGCCGCGCGTCGCGAGCACGAGGACGCTCCGGCCCCGCTGCGAGGCGGCCTCCTCGTACCCGAGCAGCACCTCGGCGTAGTACGGCCCCGACAGGTCGGGGAAGACGATCCCGTTCGCGGCGTGCCGGCGCTGGGCCAGCGACGTCCCCGCGTGGCTCGGCCGGAAGCCGAGCTCGGCGACCGCGGCCAGCACCTTCTCGCGCGTCGCGGCGGCCACCGGCGCGGACCCGTGCAGGGCCCGGGACACCGTGGCGATGCCGACGCCGGCGTGCTCGGCGACGTCGTAGATCGTCACCGTCCGACGGGTCTTGCCGTCGTCGCCGGGGTTCATAGGAAGCGCTTTCACATGACGAGCGTCACACCCGATGGTGGACCCCGCAACCGGAAGCGCTTCCTATGCGCCGATCAGAACCTCGTCGGCTACCTCCTCGGCGGCCCTCGTGCGACCGTCGACGACGACGAGCACGAGGAGCGCCAGCAGGGCGCCGACCCACCCGTACTGCACGCCGAACTGGCCTCCGACCTGCACGAGCGAGCTCACCACGGACACGCCCTGGTAGAGCTCCTGGGCTTCGGCGCCGGTGTACATCGCGCCGGTGGCAGCCACGGATGCCGCGACGGCAGAGAACCAGACGGCGAGCGTGAACGCGGTGCGGCCGAACCTCCGGTGCATCGTCCGGGCGGCCACGTACGCCAACGCGCCCTGCACGAGCGCGACGACGACAGCCCCGAGCCACAGCCGCGGGGTGCCACCGGTGATGAGGGAAGCCCACCAACCGCCGGGGACCGGCAGGAGCGTCGCCGCCCAGGGCCACGCGTCGGCGTGGGCGGCCACGGCCGCCGGGTCGGTCAGGTCGACCGAACGGTCTGTCCACGAGCGCAACGCGCCGACCACGAACCAACCGAGGCCGCCGACCAGTGCGGCCGTGACCGCGGCCAGCCGGGCGGCGCGCCCGGTCGCGGGAGCTGTGGTCCGCAACGGACGTCGTTGGACGGCGACGACGGCGAGCCCGACGGCCCAGCCCCAGACCACGCCCCAGTACCCGCCCGTCGCGATCGCCGAGATCCGCTGGCCCGTTCCGGCGATCGCCGTGCGGTCGATCATCTCGGCCATCGCCAGCGTGGCCAGTCCCGAGCCCGCGACGGCCGCGAACCACGCGGCGAGGACGACCACCGGCCACCCGCCCGTCCGGGGTCGCGAGACCGGGACCACGAGCCCTCCGACCACCACGGCGAGCACGAGGATCCCGACCGCCCAGGCGGTCGTGCGGGTTCCCGCCTGCTGGAGGGCTCCGCCCGTGGACGGCACGAACGACGCCGGGCCCGCGTGGTCACGCCAGGAGTGCGCGACCGTCCCGCTCAGCACCCACAGGGCGGCCGCGACGAGCGCGGCGACGGACGAGCTGACGAGCACCCCTGCCCTGGACATGGACGGACGATAGCGAGCCTGAGACGGCCGCGAGGCCCGTTCGCGCGCCCCGGTAGGCTGTGCCTCGTCTGCCGACCCCTGCCGCCGCCTCGCGCGCGGCCCCCGATCGAGGGATCAGATGGCCTCCAGCACGACCCACGCCCACGTCTCCGACACCGTCGAGAACGCCGCCGCGACCCCGGACCTGGTGCAGCCGTTCGCCGAGCTCGGGCTCAAGCCGGACGAGTACCAGCGCATCCGCGACCTGCTCGACCGCCGCCCCACGGCCGCCGAGCTCGCCATGTACTCGGTGATGTGGTCGGAGCACTGCTCGTACAAGTCGAGCAAGAACCACCTGCGCCAGTTCGGCGACAAGACGACCGACGCCATGAAGGAGCACCTCCTCGTCGGCATCGGCGAGAACGCGGGCGTGGTCGACATCGGTGACGGCTGGGCCGTGACGTTCAAGGTCGAGTCGCACAACCACCCGTCCTACGTGGAGCCGTACCAGGGCGCGGCCACGGGCGTCGGCGGCATCGTGCGCGACATCATCTCCATGGGCGCCCGCCCGGTCGCGGTCATGGACCAGCTGCGCTTCGGCGCCGTCGACCACCCCGACACCGCCCGCGTCGTGCACGGCGTGGTGGCCGGCGTCGGGGGCTACGGCAACTCCCTCGGCCTGCCCAACATCGGCGGCGAGCTCGTGTTCGACCCGTCCTACCAGGGCAACCCGCTGGTCAACGCGCTGTGCCTCGGCGTCCTGCGGCACGAGGACATCCACCTGGCCAACGCCTCCGGCACGGGCAACAAGATCGTCCTGTTCGGTGCGCGCACGGGCGGCGACGGCATCGGCGGCGCGTCGATCCTGGCGTCCGAGACCTTCGACGACACCAAGCCCTCCAAGCGGCCGTCGGTGCAGGTGGGCGACCCGTTCATGGAGAAGGTGCTCATCGAGTGCTGCCTCGAGCTCTACGCCGCGCGCGTGGTCGAGGGCATCCAGGACCTGGGCGCCGCCGGCATCTCCTGCGCGACCAGCGAGCTGGCCTCCAACGGCGACGGCGGCATGCACGTCGACCTCGAGAACGTGCTGCTGCGCGACCCGACCCTGACCGCCGGCGAGATCCTCATGTCGGAGTCGCAGGAGCGGATGATGGCCGTCGTCCGGCCCGACCAGCTCGACGAGTTCCTCGCGATCACCGCGAAGTGGGACGTCGAGACCGCGGTGATCGGCGAGGTCACCGGCACCGGCCGCCTGACCATCGACCACCACGGCGAGCGGATCGTCGACGTCGAGCCGCGGTCCGTCGCGCACGACGGACCCGTCTACGACCGCCCGTACGCGCGCCCGGCGTGGCAGGACGGACTGAACGCGGACACGACCGCGTCGCTGGCGAAGCCCGCGACCGACGCCGAGATCCGCTCGACGGTGCTGCAGCTGCTGGCGTCGCCCAACCTCGCCTCCAAGGCCTGGGTCACCAGCCAGTACGACCGGTTCGTGCAGGGCAACACCGCGCTGGCGCAGCCCGACGACTCCGGCGTCATCCGCGTCGACGAGACGACGGGCCTGGGCGTCGCGCTGGCCACCGACGCGAACGGTCGCTACGCCAAGCTCGACCCGTACACGGGCGCGCAGCTGGCCCTCGCGGAGGCGTACCGCAACGTCGCGACGACGGGCGCGCGCCCGCTGGCCGTGACCGACTGCCTCAACTTCGGCTCGCCCGAGCACCCCGACTCGATGTGGCAGCTCGTCGAGGCGATCCGCGGCCTGGCCGACGCGTGCCAGACCCTCGAGGTCCCGGTCACCGGCGGCAACGTGTCCCTCTACAACGGCACCGGCGAACCCGGACTGATCGACTCCGCGATCCACCCGACGCCCGTCGTCGGCGTGCTCGGCGTGCTCGACGACGTCGCCGACGCGACCCCGTCCGGCTGGACCCAGCCCGGTCAGGCGGTCTACCTGCTCGGCACGACGAAGCCGGAGCTGGACGGCTCCGCCTGGGCCGACGTCGTGCACGGCCACCTCGGCGGCCTGCCGCCGGCCGTCGACCTGGCGGCGGAGCGTCGGCTGGCGTTCGTGCTCACGCACGCGAGCCGCGACGACCTCGTCGACAGCGCGCACGACCTGTCCGAGGGCGGTCTCGCGCAGGCCCTCGTCGAGTCGAGCCTGCGCTACGGCGTCGGCGTGCAGGTCTCGCTCGACGGCCTGTGCGCGCGCGACGGGATCACCCCGTTCGAGGCCCTGTTCTCCGAGTCGACGGCCCGCGTGCTGGTCGCGGTCCCGCGCACGGAGGAGGTCCGCCTGGTCGACCTCTGCACCGCGCGCGGCGTCCCGGCCCTGCGCCTCGGCGAGACGGCGGAGTCCTGCTCGCCCGGCGCCGGCACGCCCGTCGACGAGTCGGACCACGTGCACGGCCCGGCCGTCGAGGTCGAGGGCCTGTTCACGCTCCCGCTCGACGAGGCACGCGCCGCCCACGAGGCGACGCTCCCGCACTACTTCGGCTGAGCACTGGGTTAATCGGTCGCGTGCCGACGAGGTCGGCTTCTAGCGTCGACCCGTGTTCACGTCCGAGGCAGTCCGTGTCGTGCGCGCCGACAAGGGCGCGGTCCTCGTGCTGCCCTCGGTGGACGCCGAGCCGGTCCGCGTGACGCTCGACCGCGACGGCCTCGTCGCGACGCCCGACGGCGACCGCCTCGCGCCGACGGTCGGCGACTGGCTCGACGTCGCCGACGACCACGCGGTCCTCGTGCACGAGCGCCGCACCGCCCTGGTCCGCGACAGTGCGGGCGCGACGAGCCGCGAGCAGGCGCTCGCGGCGAACATCGACGTCGTCCTGATCGTCGAGCACCTGGACCCCGACCCGGACCTCGGCCGCATCGAGCGGATGCTCACGCTGGCCTGGCGCTCCGGCGCGCAGCCGGTCGTCGTGCTCACCAAGGCCGACCTGGTCCCAGACCCGGAAGGCATGGCGGCCGATGTGGCCGCCGTCGCGCTCGCGGTCGACGTGCACGCCATCAGCGTCCGCGACGACGAGGGCCTCGACCCGGTGCGCGCCCTCCTCGGCGACGGCGTCACCCTGGTCGTCGTCGGCCCGAGCGGCGCGGGCAAGTCGACGCTCGTCAACGCGCTCGCCGGACGCGAGCTCATGGACACCGGTGGCCGCCGCAACGACGGCCGCGGCCGGCACACCACCACGCACCGCCAGCTGGTCCCGCTGGCGGGCGGGGCGATGCTCATCGACACCCCCGGCATCCGCGGGGTCGGCGTCGTCGCGGACGAGGACGCCCTCGACACCACGTTCGCCGACGTGGCGGCGCTGGTCGCCCGGTGCCGCTTCGCCGACTGCCACCACGCGGGCGACGTGGGCTGCGCGGTCGAGGAGGCGTTGGCGACGGGAGAGCTCAGCGAGCGCCGGTTCGACAGCTGGCGCAGGCTGGCCAAGGAGGCCGCCTACCAGGCCCGCCGCTCGGACGCCCGCCTCGCCGCCGAGGAGCGTGACCGCTGGAAGCGGGTCACCAAGGAGTACCAGCGCGGCATGCGCGGCCCGGGCCGTCCCCGCAGCTAGCTAGAACGGCGGCGTGTTGACGAACTGGAACTGCAGCCGGGCGTCGGAGCTGCGCGGCACCATGAGCGTCGTCGCGCTCGGCGACCAGGCGGTGGGCACCAGGAACATGGCCGACGGCCCCTGCACGAGCAGGCGCAGCCCGCGGTAGCGGTAGCGGGGCTCGTCGCCACGAGAGGCGCAGTCCGCGTCCGGTGCGGGCCCGGTGACCCAGCAGAGGTCCTCGGGCGCGGCGACCGTGTTGCGCAGGTGCAGGTCGGCGGGGCTGTCGAGGATGACGGCCGGGAGCTGGTCCAGGTGGCGGGCGACCTGCTGGGCCTGCCCGCGGCCGGACCAGTCGGCGGTGATGGACACGGCCCAGAACGCCGCCGCCAGCACGATGACCCAGAGCCCGGCGACGGTGCCCGGCGCCTTCGTCGTCGCGAACGGCAGTGCCGAGGCGCAGACACCCGCACCGATGCCGATGAGGGAGGCGGACACCAGCGACAGGTACGGCCACGCGCCCCACCAGGCGTACCCGAGCAGCAGCAGGAGGCCGGCGCCCAGCACGGCGCCGCTGCCCAGCACCCAACGGCGCGCGATGCGACGGACGTGCGCGTCACCGTCGGACCGGGCTCGCAGCTCGGACGCCTCGACCTGCAGGCGGCCGCGCAGCGCGACGGCCGCCACGGACAGGACGACGAGCACGAGAAGCGGGACCAGCAGCGGCTGCGGGCTGCGCATCACGTAGTCGCGCGGGGTCAGGCCGATGGTGTCGACGTCGACCCCGAAGTAGGCGTACTGCGACTTGGTGTAGACGTAGCCGAAGTAGAACAGCAGCGTGCTGACCAGCGTGATCGGCGCAGCGATCTGCGTCGCGGTGGACAACCACTGTGGCAACGACCGGCCGGACGACGCGGCCATGTCAGGGCGTCCCGCTCCCTGCGACCGACTCCAGGTCGAGGTCGGGGGAGACGTCGGCGGCGTCGTCGACCTGGTGCGCGAGCGCGACGCAGTCGTCCTGCGACAGCGGCTGGCGGCACTGCAGCGTGCCGACCATCCCGACGAAGGCGTGCGGCTCGGGATCGCCGGACCGCACGAAGCCGATCGCGCAGGTCGACGCATCGACCGTGATCTGGGCGCCGTCGCACCACGGCACGCCGGCGTCGTCGCACACGTCACGGGTCGGCGTCCACGACGAGGGCACGACGACGGGATGGTCGACGCGGAAGGACAGCCCGTCGGTGAGCTGCGGTGAACCGTCGCCGCCCCAGGTCCAGAAGACGCACACCGTGTCGGGTGCGACGAGGTTCCCGGCCCCGGTGCCGGCGACGGCGGTGGTGAGGACCGGCAGGGACTGCCCGCGGGGCAGCGGAGCCTCCTGCGTGCCTGTACCGCGCGTCGGTGCCACGACCGGCTCCTGCGCCGGCGGCTGCGAGGTGGGCTGCCCGCCGGGGCCGCCGCAGGCTCCCAGCAGTCCCGCGCCGACGAGCAGCGCGGCGATCCTGAGCTTGTTGGTCTGTGTCATCGGGCCACCTCCGAAGCGACACAGAGAGGAGCGCCCGGCGGTCCGGCAGATACGAGAATGGGTCCATGCCTCCTCGTCGCCGCACCGACCCCGCCGACGGCCGGGCGGCCCTGGCCGCCTGGCGCGCGGACCCGTCGCAGGTCGGCCCACGTCGCACGGCGGTGCGGTTCACGCTCGAGGAGCTGGCCGACGTCGCGCCAGGGAACGCCGTCGAGGTGCGCGTCCCGCCCGACGGTGCCGTGCAGGCCGTCGAGGGACCTCGTCACACCCGGGGCACCCCGCCGAACGTCGTCGAGACCGACCCTCAGACCTGGCTGCAGCTGGCGACGGGCGCGCTGACCTGGGACGACGCGATCTCCGAGGGACGGATCCGGGCCTCCGGGGAGCGCGCGGACCTGGGCGAGTGGCTGCCGCTGCAGGCGGCCCGCACACGGTCCTGAACGGCTTCTGACCTAGGATCACGGGGTGCCCGACGACCCGGCTGCCCCCCAGCCCACGACGCCCGACGAGCCCCCGCTGCCCACGCCGGAAGAGCTCGAAGCCGCTCCCGACGCGGTCATCCGGCACGCCCCGAAGTTCGGCGCCTTCATCACGGCCGGCGCGATCGTCGGCTTCGTCCTGGGCCTGGTGCTCACCGCGCTGATCGGTCCCGAGACCCCGCTCGCGTCCGACGGCTCCGGGTTCCTCCCGTTCCTCGACGGCGAGAACGCGGTGCGCACGGTCGTGGCGGTCTCCGGTGCGGTGCTCGGCGGGTTCGCGGGCGCGCTGCTCGCAGTGATCGCGGACCGGCGGAGCCTGCGCGGACGACGCTAGGGCTGATCGGTCCTCGGGCGCCGCCCGAACGAGTGACCTTGGGTGCTGACGCACGCAATGCCCGCCGATCGACCGGTATGGTGCGCCCACGGTCACGGCCTGCGGTCGGTCTGGCACGGGTCGCGTCCCCGTTCGCGGGTCGTCGCGCGTCGACCTCCCCTTGGATCGGAGATCGCATGCGCCTCGTCCGCACGACCGCCGCGCTCGTCGTCTGCGGCCTGCTCGTCGCCCTGGCGGCGGGGCCTTCGGCCGCGGCGCCGCCGCCCGCGACGCCGTCCCCCGAGGTCGAGAACTACGTGGTGTCGGTGTACGACGACCTCTTCGACCGCGCCCCCGACCCGACCGGGCTCGCGACCTGGACCCGCGCCCTGAGCTCGGGCACGCCGAGGGTCGCGGTGGCGAACGCGATCACCTCGTCCGAGGAGTTCCGCTCCAGCCTCATCGCGGGCGCCTACGACGGCTACCTCGGACGAGAACCCGACGCTCCCGGACTTCAGTTCTGGCTGCAGAAGATGGCCGCCGGCATGACGATCGAGCAGCTCGACTCGGGCTTCATCGCGTCCGACGAATACTGGGTCGGTTCCGGCGGTACGGCTGCGCAGTGGGTGCGGGCCCTGTACCTGGACGTCCTCGGTCGCGCTGCGGGCGACTCGGAGGTCGCGTTCTGGCTGGACCAGCTCGGTCGCGGCGCGACCCGGGCGCAGGTGGCGATGGGCTTCCTGCTGTCGACCGAGTACCTCTCGTCGGTGGTCGACGGCTACTACCTGTGGCTGCTGGGTCGGAACCTGGACCCGAGCGGGCGGGCAACGTGGGTCTCCGCGATCCAGCGGGGCGCGCGGGACGAGCAGATCATCGGCTCGATCGTCGCGTCGGAGGAGTACTGGTCCTACGCCACGTCCGGCCCGGTCGTCGGCTACCTCGAGCTGTCGGACACGTCGATCTTCCCGCTCTCTCTCGGGGACGGGCAGAGCTACTCCATCTGGGCGTACGACACGAACGGCGACCTCATCGGCGACGTCAAGGAAGTGGCGAGCCTCACGTGGGACGGCCATCCGTGCCCGCTCTGGTTGTGCGTTCCCACGACGCTGGGCACCCACCTCATCGTCGCCAGCTACCGCGGAGCGATGGCGTTCGGCACCCTCACGTCGGGCCCGCCCCGCGAATGACGCGCGTCCGCTCTGGGCGCCGAGGGGACGGACCCGACCCGGGGTGCCGGCGTTGCTGTGCGAGAATGCACACGTGGCCCCCCGCGCAGACGGACGTCTGAACCACGACCTCCTCCCCAACGAAAAAGGCCCGCAGGACGCCTGTGGCGTCTTCGGTGTCTGGGCTCCCGGCGAGGAAGTCGCCAAGCTCACGTACTTCGGGCTCTACGCCCTGCAGCACCGCGGCCAGGAGTCGGCGGGCATCGCCACCTCCAACGGCCAGCAGCTCCTCGTCTACAAGGACATGGGCCTCGTGTCCCAGGTCTTCGACGAGACCGCGCTGAACGCCCTGCAGGGGCACATCGCGATCGGGCACTGCCGGTACTCGACCACCGGCGGGAGCACCTGGGAGAACGCGCAGCCGACGCTCGGGCCGACGTCCGCAGGCACGGTCGCCCTGGGGCACAACGGCAACCTCACCAACACCGCCGAGCTGGTCGACCTCGTCGCCGAGCGCTACGGCAGCCAGCGGCGCGGCGAGCTCGCACGCGGCAACACCACCGACACCGCGCTCATCACGGCGCTGCTCGCCGGCGACCCGGACCACACCCTCGAGGCCACCGCGCTCGAGGTGCTCCCGCGGCTGCGCGGCGCGTTCAGCCTCGTCTTCATGGACGAGCACACGCTCTACGCAGCGCGCGACCCGCAGGGTGTCCGCCCGCTCGTCCTGGGGCGCCTCGAGCGCGGCTGGGTCGTCGCCAGCGAGACGCCCGCGCTCGACATCGTCGGCGCCTCGTTCGTCCGCGAGATCGACCCCGGCGAGTTCATCGCGATCGACGCCGACGGGCTGCGCAGCACCAGGTTCGCCACGCCCGACCGCGCGGGCTGCGTCTTCGAGTACGTCTACCTGGCGCGGCCCGACACCACGATCGCCGGCCGCTCGGTGCACGCCGCGCGCGTGGCGATGGGTCGTCGGCTCGCCGTCGAGCACCCCGTCGAGGCCGACCTGGTCATCCCGGTCCCCGAGTCCGGCACGCCGGCCGCGGTCGGGTACGCCGCCGCCTCGGGCATCCCGTTCGGCCAGGGCCTGACCAAGAACGCCTACGTCGGTCGCACGTTCATCCAGCCGTCGCAGACCTTGCGCCAGCTGGGCATCCGGCTCAAGCTCAACCCGCTGCGCGAGGTCATCCGCGGCAAGCGCCTGGTGGTCGTCGACGACTCGATCGTCCGCGGCAACACCCAGCGCGCCCTGATCCGCATGCTGCGCGAGGCCGGTGCCGCCGAGGTGCACGTGCGGATCAGCTCCCCGCCCGTCAAGTGGCCGTGCTTCTACGGCATCGACTTCGCCTCCCGTGCGGAGCTCATCGCCAACGGGCTCTCCCCCGACGAGATCGCCGCCTCCCTCGGCGCGGACTCGCTCGGCTACATCTCCGCGGAGGGCATGATCGCCGCCACCGAGCAGCCCGCCTCGCAGCTGTGCGCCGCCTGCTTCACCGGTCAGTACCCGATCGAGCTGCCCCCGGCCGACCGCATGGGCAAGTACCTGCTGGAGCAGAGCGAGCTCCCGCTGGGTGCGCCCGAGGACGGCCTGCTGTCCATCGTCCCCGGCGCCGGCGGCGGTTCCGCCCTGGACCACCCGTGAGCGGGGCGCAGGTCACGTACGCGGCCGCCGGGGTCGACACCGAGGCCGGTGACAAGGCCGTCGAGCTGATGAAGGACGCCGTGCGCGCGACGCACGGTCCGCAGGTGCTCGGCGGGGTCGGCGGCTTCGCGGGCCTTTACGACGCGAGCGCGCTGCTGACCTACCGCAAGCCGCTTCTGGCCACCTCGACCGACGGCGTCGGCACCAAGGTCGCCATCGCGCAGGCCCTCGACATCCACGACACGATCGGGTTCGACCTGGTCGGCATGGTGGTCGACGACATCGTCGTGGTCGGGGCCAAGCCGCTGTTCATGACCGACTACATCGCGTGCGGCCGCGTGGTGCCCGAGCGGATCGCCGGCATCGTGCGCGGCATCGCGGCGGCCTGCTCGGTGGCCGGTACCGCCCTCGTCGGCGGCGAGACCGCGGAGCACCCCGGCCTGCTGGGTCCCGACGAGTACGACGTGGCGGGCGCTGCGACCGGCGTGGTCGAGGCCGACCAGCTGCTCGGTCCGGAGCGCGTCCGCGCGGGCGACGTGCTGATCGCCCTCGGGTCGAGCGGGCTGCACTCGAACGGCTACTCGCTGGTGCGCAAGGTGGTCCAGGTGGCCGGCTGGCAGCTCGACCGGCACGTCGACGAGCTGGGACGCACGCTGGGCGAGGAGCTCCTCGAGCCCACCCGCGTCTACGCCTCGGACTGCCTCGCCCTCGTCGAGCGCGCGGGCATCGCGAACGGCGTGCACGCCTACAGCCACATCACCGGCGGCGGCCTCGCGTCGAACGTCGCGCGCGTGCTGCCGCAGGGTCTGGTCGCGGAGATCGACCGCGGCGGCTGGCAGCTGCCGCCGATCTTCTCGCTCGTGCAGAGCCTGGGTCAGGTCCCGTGGACCGACCTGGAGGGCACGCTGAACCTCGGCGTGGGCATGGTGGCGATCGTCGCGCCCGAGGCCGTGGACGGCGTCCTGGCCCACGCGGGCGAGCTGGGCATGACCGCATGGACCCTGGGCACCGTGCGGGCGTCCGACCCCGCCACGGACGTCGTGGGCGCGCCGGGGTTCGTGGCCGGCACCAAGGGCGTGCACGGCGGAGCGGTCCAGCTGACGGGTTCCTACCGGATCTGAGTCGCGTTCACCCGAAGGCCGACACAGGGCTGTCGGGCAAGGCATGTCCGGACGCGCCAGGCCTCGACGCCGCTCGACTCTGACCTCAGGCGACGGGGTACTCGTTCACGTACCTCATGATCGCCCCCAGGCCGACGGCGGCCGCGAGCGCCGCGAACGCGAACAGGCTCCGGGCCCAGAAGCGATTCCGGGCTCGCCTCGACGGGTCGCCGGTGCGCCACAGCATCACGACCGTGCCGCACACGACGAACAGCACCGCCAGGCCGCAGGCCACGACGAACGTCGTCGGTAGACCTTCCGGCTCAGTCCCGGGCGCCATCCCGAAGACGATGCCGCGCGCTAGCACGGCATCTTGCACCGATCACCTAGGCGGTCAACGATCGTCGTCCGACCAACGGCGGTAGTCGTCGTCGTCGTCAGTGTCAGTCTCCACAACCGCGCGAGGGCGGTTGTCGGTCACGACATCGTTGTGGCCGTGCGACGTGAGCTCCTGCTCGAGAGCTCGGTAGTTGGTCTCCGGGCTGAAGTACTTCAGCTCCCGGGCCACCTTCGTCTGCTTAGCCTTCTGACGGCCGCGCCCCATGGCATCGACCCCCTCTTACGTGGATGCGGGGCGGCTCCGTGCTAGCACGTGCGGCCCCGGGGTGCTGAATTTCGTCTCTTCGTGGGGCAACCGTACATGCTCTCCGCGTATTCCGACCACTCGCCACAGGGCGATACGGATCACGTGCCCGAGACGTCCTGGTTGTCGGTGCCGGTCGCTCGCACGCGCCGCGGCCGTCCCTCCGTGCCGACCGGACGGCGGTCTCAGCCGGACATGCGTCCAGATTGTTGATCCGTGTCCGCGCGTGTCGGGTGGTTTGCCCGTTTGGTCGGGTTTAGTCTGGTCTGACGACCTCGAGGGGCAGGCCGTGCACGAGGCAGGGGAGTGCTGTGAAGATCTGGACAGAAAGCGCTGTCCCGCTATGCGGCATGTGTGGCTTTCATGCATGCTGGTGGGAGTTGTCCCGCTTTGCGGGCCGGTGACGGTCCGATGGTCCACCTGAAGTCGCTGCGCCCCAGCGCAACGTCGAACACCCGAAGAAACCGGGTACCGACACCGTCGGTGCCACACGCCTGACGATTGCCAGGAGGCAGTTCGTGAACGCACACGCCGCGGAGTCCGAGACTCTGCTGACTCCGTCCGAGGTCGCCACGCTGTTCCGCGTCGACCCCAAGACGGTCACCCGCTGGGCCAAGGCCGGCAAGCTCTCGTCGATCCGCACCCTGGGTGGGCACCGCCGCTACCGCGAGTCCGAGGTTCGGGACCTCCTCAACGGGATCCCGCAGCAGCGTTCGGACAGCTGACCGAGGCTCTCGCCTCACACGCCCGGGTGCAGGCCCGGGATGCAAGCGCGCCCAGCGACGACGCCGGACGCGCTCGGTTTCTCCGATCGTCCCGGACGTCGCGGCCGGGCTGGTCCACGAACCTTCAGTCGCCGCGGCGCGCCGCGACCACGGCGACGAGGGCGACGAGCGCCGCGACACCTGCCGCGACGCTCCCCAGCACGGTGAGCGCACGCTTGCGGGCCTCGGGCCCGCCGTCACCGGACGTGGCATCGGCCCACAGCCGGCGTCCGCCCTCCAGCAGCCTGCCCGCCTGTGCCCGCGGGTCGAGCCGTGCGACGAGCTCGTCGACGGTCGCCGCCAGCTCAGCGCGCGTGGCGGTGATGTCTGCCTCGATCGCGACCATCTGCGGCGTGCTGAACGGCTCGACGGGCTTGGCGGGGCGGTCGGTTGTCTCGTCGCTCATGAGCGGATCCCTGTCTTGATCGCGTCGATGTCTTCCTGCACGGTCTCGATGGCGCGGATGGTCGACGGAGGCGTTCCCTTCTTGATGCTCCGGATGCCGATCAGGGCGAGCACGACGACCACGAGCAGCAGCAGCACCGTGATGATCAGCGCCGAGAGCCAGAGGTCCACGAGCAGCGCGAGCGCGATGATGGCCGTGGCGATCGCGGCGGCAAGGAAGTAGAGCGCGAGCAGACCGGCAGCGGCGAGCAGGCCGGCGCCGATGCCGATCTTCTGCGCGCGGCCCGCGATCTCGGCCTTGAACAGCTCGATCTCGGCCCGGACGAGCCGGGCACCCGTCTCGCTGATCTCGCTGACGAGCTGGCCCAGGGATCGCTCGTCACCTGGGGGTCCCGACTGGGTGGTCATGGCGCAACCTCTCGCTCTGGTGACTCGTCGAGGTACAAGTGTGCTGGTCGCAGCACCGCCACGCGAGACGTGCGGCGGTCGGACTTCCTGCGGTCAGTCTTCCCAGGGATGGACCTGCTCCTCGGCCGGGTGGGTCGACTCGTGGATGCGGACGACGGTGATCGGCGGCCCGCTCGGCAGGTGCCGACGCCCCCACGCCGCGGCCCCGGCGCCGATCAGCACCAGGGCGACGCCGATGATCACGGCCGCCAGCCACGGGTCGACCGCGTGCGACAGGCCCATGACGGCCGCCGTGACGAACAGCGCGAGCCCGAAGAACGTGACCAGCGCGGCGATGCCGAACGCGATCGCGGACGGACGCACCTCGACCGCACGGGTGCGGACGCTGCTGGCCACCGCGTTGATCTCGGCCTGGATGGCCTCGCGGACGTGGTCCTCGACCTGCTCGATCTTCTCGCGCGCCTTGTCCGTGAACGGCTCGGTGAGGCGGTCGAAGAAGCTCTTCGAACGCTCCGACTTCTCGGGACCGGGAGTGCTGGTCATGGGTTTCCCTCCGCTTCGGGTGCTGGGCCCCACCCTAGGTCTCAGCGTGCCCCCCGGCGGTGGTGGACAGGCTGCGGGCTGTCATCGCCGGCGACGGCGTCCTGGCCGATGACGAGTTCGCGGCCGCCACGGCCGAGCTGCTCGCCCGACCGCACGAAGAAACCCCGCTCGGATGCGTCCGGGCGGGGTTTCTGTGGTGGCTCCGACGGGCGTCGATCCCGTGACCTCACGATTTTCAGTCGTGCGCTCTACCAACTGAGCTACAGAGCCTCGAAACGAGAACGCCGGTCCGTAGACCGGCGAATCGAGCGACCCCGACGGGACTTGAACCCGCGACCTCCGCCGTGACAGGGCGGCGCGCTAACCAACTGCGCTACGGGGCCTTGGTGGTGCTAAGGCCTTCTTGCTACTGCTGTCCTGCTCGTACCCCCAACGGGATTCGAACCCGTGCTACCGCCGTGAAAGGGCGGGGTCCTAGGCCGCTAGACGATGGGGGCTAGTCCAACCCCTGACGTCGAGGCGTCGGAAGACCGGTGATGAGCATACGGGGTCATCGGCCTGAACTCCAAAGCGGCTCCTGCCGACCGTCTGGCGACCGCTGCCGCCTGCGAAGATGGTGCGCATGGTCGAGATGACGCGCGCGGAGTTCGAGGACGCGGTGCGTGACGCGCTCGACGAGATCCCCGACGAGCTGGCCGCGATGATGGACAACGTCGTCGTGCTGGTGGAGGACACGCCGCCGGCCGACGAGCCCGACCTGCTCGGCCTCTACGAGGGCACGCCCCTGACGGAGCGCGGGGACTTCTGGGCCGCAGGGTCGCTGCCCGACCGCATCACGATCTTCCGGCTGCCCACCCTGAGCTTCTGCGAGGACCGCGACGAGGTGGTCGAGGAGGTCGCGGTCACGGTCGTGCACGAGATCGCGCACCACTTCGGCATCGACGACGCGCGCCTGCACGACCTCGGTTGGGGCTGATCCCCGTGGGCCACGACCACCACCACTCGACGGCCGCCCAGGCGCACCGGGGGCGGCTGCTCGCGGTGCTCGTCCTGACGCTCGTCGTGCTCGTGATCGAGGTGGTCGGGGGCGTGCTGTCGGGGTCGTTCGCGCTGATCGCCGACGGGGGGCACATGCTCACCGACGCCGCCGGGGTAGGCCTCGCGCTCGGCGCGACCGCGCTCGCGATGCGGCCCGCGACCGCCGCCCGGACGTTCGGGTGGCAGCGTGCCGAGATCCTGGCGGCCCTGGTGAACGGGCTGGTCATCGGGGGCGTCGGGGTTCTCGTGCTCGTCGGCGGGGTGCGCCGGCTCGTCGCCCCGGAGCCCGTCGAGGCGGGGCTGATGCTCGGCGTCGCGTGCGTGGGGCTCGTCGCCAATGCCGTCGGTCTCGCGCTGCTGCGGCGCGGGCAGGGGGAGTCGCTGACCGTCCGGGGCGCCTACCTCGAGGTCCTCGGCGACCTGCTCGGGTCGGTCGCGGTGGTCGCCGCGGCGGTCGTCGTGATGGCGACCGGGTACCTGCGGGCCGACGGGATCGCGTCCGTGCTCATCGGCCTCATGATCGTGCCGAGGGCCGTGGCCCTGCTGCGTGAGGTCGGCGCGGTGCTGCTCGAGGCCACCCCGCGCGGGGTCGACCTCGACGCGATCCGCTCGCACATCTGCGGCGTGCCGGGGGTGCTCGGCGTGCACGACCTGCACGCCTGGACCATCACCTCGGGCGTCCCGGTCCTGTCCGCGCACGTCGAGGTGCCCGACGAGCTGCTGGCCCGCGGCGAGGCCGGCCGCGTCCTCGACGACCTGCGCCACTGCCTCTCCGGCCACTTCGACGTCGCCCACTGCACGTTCCAGCTGGAACCCCCGTCGGCCACGCGCGAGGAGCACGCCTCCCACGCGTGACGTGCGGGCCCCGACCGCTCAGCACTGCGGACGTCCGAGCAGATGTGCGCCCTGGCACACTTTCGCTCGGACGTTGCGTGGTTAGGGTCGGGGCATGGTTGCTGTGGGGATCGCGGTGCTGCCGCAGGATCGGTGGGACGTCGGACGGGCGAAGTGGCTCCAGGCCGAGGAGTGGGGTTTCGACCACGCGTGGACGTACGACCACCTGGCGTGGCGGACGCTCGTCGACCAGCCGTGGTTCGCGACCGTGCCGCTGCTCGCGGCCGCGGCGGCGGTCACGTCACGGATCGGCCTGGGGACGCTCGTCGCGTCGCCGAACTTCCGGCACCCGGTGCCGTTCGCCAAGGACGTGATGGGTCTCGACGACATCAGCGGCGGCCGGTTCCTGCTCGGGATCGGTGCCGGCGGCGAGGGGCTCGACTCGTGGGTGGCGGGCGACCCGATCAGTCGCGGAGAGCGGACGCGGAGGTTCGAGGAGTTCGTCGCGTTGATGGACACGCTGCTGACCACGCCGGTCACCGCGCACCAGGGGGAGTTCTACCGGGCCGACGGCGCCCGCATGATCCCGGGCACGATCGCCGCACCGCGCACGCCGTTCGTCGTCGCCGCCAACGGGCCGCGCACGATGGCGCTCGCTGCGCGGTACGGGCAGGGGTGGGTCACGTACGGGCAGACGTTCCTGTCCGAGGGCGGGGACGCCGAGGTCGAGCAGGCGCAGTGGTGGGAGGGGCTGGCGACGATGCAGGAGCGTGTCGACGAGGCCGTCGCGGCCCACCGACCCGCGGGTGCACCGCCGCTGCGCCGCTACCTGAGCCTCGACGGTGCGCCGATCTTCTCGATGCAGTCGGCCGAGCTGGTCGTCGACGGGATCGAGCGTGCGGCCGCGCTGGGGTTCACCGACGTGATCGTGCACTGGCCCCGCGACGAGGGCATCTACGCGGGCTCACCGAAGGTCCTGGAGGCCCTCGTCGCGAAGCTCCCGGACCTGCAGGCCCTCGAGGTCCCCCCGCGCTGAGGGTCAGTGGGCCTGGCGGGCGGACCAGGCGCTGGTGACCATGTCGAGGAGCGTGTGGCGCATCTGCCAGTCGAGGTCGCGGGCGGCCAGCTCGCCGGAGGCGACGATGCGGGCGGGGTCGCCGGGGCGTCGGGGCGCCAGCTCGGGCTCGAAGGCGATGCCCGTGGCCTGCGCCATCGCGGTCATGATCTCGCGCACGGAGACGCCGTCGCCGGAGCCCAGGTTGTAGACGGGCTCGAGCGGGGTGCCGGCGGTGAGGGCCTGCGCGGCCGCGACGTGCGAGGCGGCGAGGTCGGCGACGTGGATGTAGTCGCGGACGCAGGTGCCGTCGGGCGTCGGGTAGTCGGTGCCGTTGATGCGCGGGGTGCGCCCGGAGGTCAGAGCGTCCAGCACCAGCGGGAAGAGGTTGTGCGGGCTGGTGTCGTAGAGGTCGTCGGTGGCCGAGCCGACCACGTTGAAGTACCGCAGGGATGTGTGCCGCAGGCCGGTGGCCGTGGCCTGGTCGGCCAGGAGCCACTCGCCGATGAGCTTGGACTCGCCGTAGGGCGACTCGGGGTGGGTCTCGGTGGACTCGGTGACCAGGGAGACGTCCGGCGTGCCGTACACGGCGGCCGACGAGGAGAAGACGATCGCGTCGACGCCCTGCGAGGCCATCGCCTCGAGCAGGTGCACGGTGCCCGTGACGTTCTGCTCGTACGTGTGCAGCGGCCGGGTGACCGAGACGCCGGCGTACTTGAACCCGGCGAGGTGCACGACGCCCACCACACCGTGCTGGCTGAGCGTGTCCGCGACCAGGTCGGTGTCGAGGATCGAGCCCTGGACCAGGGGGACGTCGCCGGGGACGAAGTCCTTGTGCCCGCTGGACAGGTCGTCGAGGACCACCGTGCTGAGCCCCACCTGCCCGAACGCCCGAACCACGTGGGACCCGATGTACCCGGCACCGCCGGTGACCAGCCATGTCATGGCACGACCCTACCGAGGCGTGACGGCGAGCAACCTGCGCGCCCAGGTTCCGGGACGTGGGTGCATCCGAACGGCGCCCTGACACCGAAGAGCGGGTAGCGGTGGCAGGTCGAAGAATGCTCAGTAGGCTGAGCATTCCCGGCTCCCCCCGAGCACCGATACCACGGCCGAAGGGACGAGATGCAGGGCGAGACCAGTGTCCGGCAGGACTCCCGGCAGCGCACCGTGGTCGCCTCGGACGAACGTGCGCTCCTCGCCGAGCAGGTCGAGGGCGCGATGACCGTCACGGCGCGCGTACTGGCGGACTTCGTCGACGAGCGGGTTCGCGTGGCCTCGGGGCGCTCCGCGGTGGCCGCGCGCCTGTGGACCGACCTCGCGGGCGTCGTCGGCGGGAAGCTCATGCGACCCAGGCTGGCGGTCGCGGCGTACCTGGGCCTCGGCGGCGACGACCCCGCCGCCGTAGCGCCCGTCGCCGCGGCCGTCGAGGTGCTGCACACGGCCATGCTCGTGCACGACGACCTGCTCGACCACGACGAGGTGCGACGTGGCCGGCCGAACGTCGCCGGCGCGACGCGTGCGCGGCTGGGCGGCCGCGGGCTCGACGGTCGGGCGATCGAGGACCAGGTGCTCGCGGCGGGGCTGCTCGCCGGCGACCTGGCGATCGCGGCCGCGTTCTCGCTGGTGGCCGCCGCGCCGACGAGCCCCGAGCAGCGGCTGCGCGTGGTCGGGCTGCTCGCGGAGGGCATCGAGACGACGGTCGTCGGCGAGCTCCTCGACATGGCCGCGGCGCTCGACGCGCCACGGGACGTCGACGCCCTGGCCGTCGCCGAGCTCAAGACGGCGGCGTACTCCGGCAGCCTCCCGCTCGTGGCGGGCGGCATCCTGGCGGGTGCCGACGAGGGCGTCGTGGCCTGCCTGGGCGACGTCGGGGCCGCTCTGGGCGTGGCGTTCCAGCTGACCGACGACGAGCTCGGCGTGTTCGGTGACCCGCAGGTGACGGGCAAGTCCGCGCTGTCGGACCTGCGTGAGGGCAAGCGCACCGAGCTGCTGCGGCGGACGTACGCGCTCGCCTCCGCGGACGGCTGCGCGGTGCTGGACGGGCTCGTCGGCCGGGCGGACCTCGACGAGGAGGGTGCCGAGCGGGTGCGTAGGGTCATGCTCGACAGCGGTGGCCTCGAGTCCGTGCGGGAGCTGACGCGGCGGACCAGTCAGCAGGCGCGCGACCTGGCGCTGGGCACGCTGCCCGAACCGCTGGGAGGCTACCTGGTAGGCGTGGTCGACGACCTGGTCGGGCGGGGCCACTGAATGACGGAGGAGACCGTGGGGCAGGCGAGGGACCGGGCGCTGCGGCTGTACGACGCGACCGCCGCGCGCACCAGCGCCAACGTCCTGGCCGTCTACTCGACGTCGTTCGGCCTCGGCACGCGGCTGCTCGGGCGGCGCGCCCAGCAGGACATCCGCGCCGTGTATGCGCTGGTCCGCCTCGCCGACGAGGTCGTCGACACCTACCGCGGCGACGACGCCGGCGCGGAGCTCGACGAGCTCGAGGAGCAGACGCACCGGGCGCTGCGTACGGGCTACTCCACCAACCTCGTGGTCCACGCGTTCGCCCGCACGGCCCGGCGGGTGGGTATCACGACCGCCGAGACGGTGCCGTTCTTCGCCTCGATGCGCGCCGACCTGACGGTGCACACCCACGACCGCGCGTCCTACGAGGCGTACGTGTACGGCTCCGCCGAGGTGGTCGGTCTGATGTGCGTACGGGCGTTCCTCAACGAGTCGCGCCGGCCCGGAGACCCCGTGGTCCAGCCGACCGACACCCAGGTGGCCGGCGCCCGAGCGCTCGGCGCCGCGTTCCAGAAGATCAACTTCCTGCGCGACCTCGGCATCGACAACGGCGAGCTGGACCGCACGTACTTCCCCGACACCCGGCCCGGGGTCGTCTCGCCCGAGCAGCTCACGGCGATCCTCGCGGAGATCGCCGACGACGTCGCCGTTGCCCGCTCGGCCCTGCCTGAGCTGCCGCCGCGCGCCCGGTACGCCGTGGCCGCGACTCTGGCGCTCTACCAGCGCCTCGTCGACGACCTGGAACGCTGCACCCCCGACGAGATCCTGCGGCGGCGCGTCCGGCTGTCGACGCCGACGAAGCTGCTGGTGGTCGGCGAGGCCGTCGTCGCGCAGGCGCGGGCGGGCCGGTGACCGGACGAGTCGTCGTCATCGGTGGCGGGATCGCAGGGCTGACCACCGCCGCGCTGCTGGCGCGCGGGGGCGCGAGCGTGACCCTGCTCGAGCAGCACGACCGGGTCGGTGGACGCGCGGGTCAGCTGGAGGTGGACGGGTTCCGGTTCGACACCGGGCCCTCCTGGTACTTCATGCCCGAGGTCTTCGCCCACGCGTTCGCGCTGCTGGGGGAGCGGATCGAGGACCACGTCGACCTCGTGCGGCTCGACCCCGGGTACCGGGTGTTCCCGGAGGGTTCCGCCCCGCTCGACGTCGTGCAGGACGCCGAGGTCAACTGGCAGGCGTTCGAGGCGCTGGAGGAGGGCGCCGGCGAGGCGATGCGCGCGTACGCCGCGGATTCGACCCAGGCCTACCGCGACGCCCTCGACTCGTTCCTGTACACCACGTTCGCCCGGCCCGACCGCCTGCTCACCGCATCCGTGCTGCGGCGCTCCCGGACCCTGGTCGACCTGCTGACGCACACCCTCGCCGACCGCGTCGACGCCACCGTCCGGAGCACCGTGCTGCGGCAGGTGCTCGGGTTCCCCGCGGTGTTCCTCGGCAGCTCGCCGTACCGCGTGCCCGCCCTGTACTCGCTCATGAGCCACCTCGACCTCGTCGACGGCGTACGTTTCCCCCGCGGAGGGATGTACACGATCATCGAGGCCCTCGAACGACTGGCTGTCCGGGAGGGCGTGCGCATCCGCACCGGGGTCCCGGTCGCCTCGATCGAGGTCGACGCCCCTGGCCTCGCCCGCGGGGTGCGGCTTGCCACGGGCGAGCTGGTGAGCGCGGACGTCGTCGTCTCGGCGGCCGACCGGCACCACACCGAGACCGAGCTGCTCGACCCGCGGTACAGCGACCTGCCTGCCCTGGAGTGGGAGGACCGTGGACCGGGCATCTCCGCGCTGGTGATCATGGCCGGGGTCCGGGGTGAGCTGCCCGAGCTGGCGCACCACTCGCTCTTCTTCACGCAGGACTGGCGGTCGAACTTCGAGGACATCCTGGGGACCGACCGCGTGTCGAGCGCGACGAGGGTGCCCGAGGTGGCCTCGCTCTACGTCTCGCGGACCACCGCGACGGACCCGAGCGCCGCCCCGGCGGGCCACGAGAACCTCTTCGTCCTGGTGCCGTTCCCGGCCGACCCGACGATCGCGGACCTCGACGCGCACGCCGACCGCTACCTCGACCAGATCGGCGCCTGGGCCGGCGTCCCCGACCTGCGTGCCCGCGTCGTCACACGCCGGGTCGTCGGGCCGGCCGACTTTGCGCGGGACTTCCACGCCTGGCGCGGCAGCGCGCTGGGGATGGAGCACACGCTGCGGCAGAGCGCGATGTTCCGCCCGGGCGACGCGTCCAGGCGCGTCCCGAACCTGCTGCACGCCGGTGGTGGGACGATCCCGGGTGTGGGGCTGCCGATGTGCCTGATCAGCGCCGAGCTCGTGGTGAAGCGGATGCTCGGCGAGACGTCGGCGCGCCCCCTGCCCGCACCGCTGCGCCCGGGCTTCCTGGCGTCGGCGCGGCCGCGCGGTGTGTGGAGCGCCGTCAACCGATGAGCTTTCTCTACCTCGGCGCCCTGCTCGTCTCGCTCGGCGGCCTCGCGATCCTCGACCGCCGCTTCCGGCTGGCCTTCTGGGCGGACCCGCGACGAGCCACCCTGACCGTGGGCATCGGCCTGGTCGGCTTCCTGCTCTGGGACCTTGCCGGGCTGGGCCTCGGCATCTTCGCGCGCGGCGACTCCCCGCACATGACCGGGATCCTCCTGGCCCCGGAGCTGCCGCTCGAGGAGGCGTTCTTCCTCACGCTCCTGTGCTATACCGCCCTGCTCACCTGGCGCGGGCTGGAGCGCCGGCGACGATGACGAACGCGATCCTCAACGTCCTCGTGCTGGCCGTGCTGCTCGGCGTCTCCTGGCCGGTGCTCCGACGCCTGCGCGCCGGGCAGGTCACCGGCACGGTCGTGGTCCTGTGCGTGCTCACGATCGTCTTCGACACACTGATGATCGCCGCCGACCTCTACGTCTACGACCCCGACAAGATCCTGGGCGTCTACATCTGGGACGCACCGATCGAGGACTTCGCCTACGCGATCGCCGCCGCCATCGGCATGCCGGTGCTCTGGACGGTGCTGGGCCGCAGGAAGAGGGACGACGAGTGAGGGAGGTCCTCGCGGCCTCGCGCCCGTTCTCCTGGATCAACACCGCGTACCCGTTCGCGGCGGGCTACCTGCTGGCCACGGGCGGTCGGGTCGACGCCCTGTTCGTCGTCGGGACCCTGTTCTTCCTCGTCCCGTACAACCTGCTGATGTACGGGATCAACGACGTGTTCGACTACGCGTCCGACCTGCGCAACCCCCGCAAGGGCGGGATCGAGGGCGGCCTGGTCGAGCCGTCGCGGGCCGCCTCGGTCCACCGTCGGATCCTGTGGTCGTGCGTCGTCCTGACCGTGCCGTTCGTGGTCTACCTCCTGCTGCAGGGATCGCTCGTCGCGAACGTCGTCCTCACGCTGGTCCTGTTCCTCGTCGTCGCCTACTCGGCCCCGGTGCTGCGGTTCAAGGAGCGCCCGGTGCTGGACTCGTTCACCTCGGCGATGCACTTCGTCGGCCCCCTGCTCTACGCGTTGGTGCTGGTCGGGGCGTCCTTGACGACGAGGACGACGTGGCCGGTGCTCGTCGCCTTCGTGCTGTGGGGCATGGCGTCTCACGCGTTCGGGGCCGTGCAGGACGTGCGCGCGGATCGCGAGGGCGGGATCGCGTCGGTGGCCACAGCGCTCGGTGCGCACGCGACCGTCGTCGCGTCGACCGTCCTGTACGTGCTGGCCGCGGCGGTCCTGCTGCTCGTCCCGTGGCCGGGGGTGCTCGCGGCGGTGCTGCCGGTGCCGTACGCGATCAGCGCGGCGCGCTTCTGGTCGGTGCGCGACGACGACTGCGAACGGGCCAACGCGGGCTGGCGGACGTTCCTGTGGCTGAACCTGGTGACGGGCTTCCTGGTGACGATGCTGCTGATCGCGACGGCGCAAACTTCGCACTGATCAAGTGACCCGCGCTGACCTGCCGTTCTGGCAGAGTGCCCGCCATGGCAAACGTCTCAGCGCACGACTGGTCGATCTTCCTGTTGATCGTCAGTCTCCGGCTGGTGGTCCCGCTGTTCATCCCGCGGTTCCCGCTGCCCGCGCTGCTGGCCTGCCTCGTGATCGACGGCATCGACCAGACGGTGTTCGCCACGTTCACCGACCTGCCGCTGGACAACTACCAGTCCTACGACAAGGCGCTGGACATCTACTACCTGACCATCGCGTACCTGTCGGTGATCCGGAACTGGCGCAACCCGTTCGCGCTGGGCGTCGCCGCGGCGCTCTGGTACTACCGGCTGGTCGGCGTGCTCGCGTTCGAGCTGACCGGCGAGCGCTGGCTGCTGATGCTCTTCCCCAACACGTTCGAGTACTTCGTGATCGCCATCGAGGTCGTGCGGACGAAGTGGGACGCGGGTCGCCTGCGCAACCGCGCGTTCGTCTGGACCGCCGCGCTCATCTGGGTGTTCATCAAGCTGCCGCAGGAGTGGTGGATCCACGTCGCCCAGCTCGACTTCACCGACGAGTTCAAGGAGCGCGTCCTGGGCGTGCCCGGCGACGCGACGTGGGCCGAGGGTGTCCAGAACCGGCCGTGGGTGGTCGTCGGGCTGATAGTCCTGGTCGTGGCGCTGATCGTCATCGGGATGCGGCTGGCCAAGCGGCTGCCCCCACCCGCCTGGCCGTTCACCGTCTCCTCGGACGAGGTCGCACGCCACGTCGGCTGGGAGCCGCGCGGGACGATCGACGTGGCCCCGCACGGCGTCGGGCACGTGCTCGAGAAGGTCGCGCTCGCCGGCCTGGTCACGATGATCATGTTCCTGTCCTGGCCGCTGCTCGACGCCCCGCTCACGAGCGTCGCGCTCGTCGTGACGGCCACGGTCCTGGCGTTCGCGGGGATCGCGGTGTGGCGAGCGCGGGCCGGTCGGTCCGGTGCCGCGCACCTCGGTGTGCAGGTCGCGATCAACACCGTGATCAGCGGCGTCGCGATGGTGGTGTTCGCGTCCCTGGCGTCGCGCGGCTCGTCGGACCTGTCGTTCGGCGACGTGCTGCTGTTCGCCTACATCGTCGCGCTGATCGTGACCCTCTACGACCGCTACTCGGCCCGCCGCGAGGCGAGCGTCGACGAACCGGCACCGGTGCCGGTCACGGCGTGACGAGCGCCTCGGGCGGCCGGTAGCGCACGACGAGCGCGCGGATGCCGCGTGCCGTCAGGATCCACAGGATCACCGTCAGCGCGGCGGCCGCCAGGGGTGAGACGTAGAACGGCAGAACGTCGGCCCAGCCGGGCATCGGCTGCCCGCTGCTCATCAGCGTGTAGACGCGCACGTCGGTGTGCAGCACCACCCACGTCATCGCCGCGGCGGGCAAGAGGTAGCCGGCCGCCCGCGCAGGGACGCGGCTGCGGGCGAGGACGACGGCGACGCCGATGACCAGGACGAGCACGAGGGCCGCGACTCGCATCGCGCGCACGCCCGGTGACGCCTCGACCGTGGTCAACGACCACGGGTTCGGCGGGCTGAGCAGCGGCGTCCACAGCGGGACGGTGAGGACCACGGCGACGATCGCGAGCACCCGCACCGACCCGGGTCCGGGCCGGATCCTCGCGACGAGGCCGATCAGTCCGAGGGTGGTCACGGTCCACAGGAGCAGCGTGAGCACGCCGAGGGCGGCATGCCACAGCGCCCCTCCCGACGTGGAGGAGTAGACGGTGCTGCTCAGCGGCGCGTAGGCGAACCAGCCGAACGACCCGCTCGGCCCGCTGCGCAGCCAGAGCCGCCCGCACAGGATCGCGGGCACGACGACGAGCGTCGCGACGACCGGCAGCAGGCGCTTCATGCGCACACGCTAGAGGTGCTCAGTCGTTGGCGCGGAGGTTTCGCCAGATCTCCCGGCGCGCGGTCTGCTCGACCGGGTCGGCCACGGGCAGCGACGCCAGGAGCCGCTGCGTGTACGCGTGCCGGGGCGCGCCGAGCACCTGCTCGCCCGTGCCCTCCTCCACCAGGACGCCCCGGTGCAGGACGGCGATGCGGTGTGCGAGCAGGTCGACGACGGCCAGGTCGTGGCTGATGAACAGGCACGCGAACCCGAGCTCGGCCTGCAGACGCGCGAAGAGGTCGAGCACGCGCCGCTGCACCGAGACGTCGAGGGCGGAGGTGGGCTCGTCGGCGATGAGCAGCTCGGGGTCCAGGGCGAGCGCCCGCGCCAGGCTGGCGCGCTGCCGCTGTCCGCCCGAGAGCTCGTGTGGGTACCGGTCCCCGAACGCCTTGGGCAGCTGGACCGCCTCCATCAGCTCGTCCACGCGCTCGCGAGCGGCCTGGGCGTTGGGGGCGAGCCCGTGCACGACGAGGGGCTCGGCGACGCACTGCGCGATGGTCAGCAGCGGGTTGAAGCTGGTGGCGGGGTCCTGGAACACGAACCCGATCCGGCGCCTGATCGGCCGGAACGTCTTCTCCTTGACGCCCAGCATCTCGACGCCGAGCACGCTCAGCGACCCCTGGCTGACCGGTGTCAGGCCCGCGATCGCCCGGCCGATGGTGGTCTTCCCGCTGCCGGACTCGCCGACCAGGCCGAGCACCTCGCCCGGCCGGATCTCCAGGTTGACCCCGTCGACGGCCGTGAAGTCCGGCTGCCGCAGGCGCCCGCGGTAGACGATCCGCAGGTCGCGTGCCGCGACGACGGGGGTCGCCGACGGGTCCACGTCGACGGACTCGGAGGCGGCGTCCTCGTCCGAGACGATGACCCGGTCCCGGAAGCGTCGGCCACCCAGGCGCGGCACGGCGTCGAGCAGCGCGCGTGTGTACTCGTGCTGCGGGCTCGCGAAGAGCGTGAGGACGTCCGCCTGCTCGACGATCTCGCCCTTGTACATGACCGCGACGGTGTCGGCGAGGTCCGCGACGACACCCATGTTGTGCGTGATCAGGACGACCGCCGTGCCGAACTCCTCCGGGATCCGGCGCAGCAGGTCGAGGATCTCGGCCTGCACGGTGACGTCGAGGGCCGTCGTGGGCTCGTCGGCGATGATCAGGCCGGGGTCGAGCGAGATGGCCTGGGCGATGACGATGCGCTGCTTCTGCCCGCCGGAGAACTGGTGCGGGTAGTGGTCCACGCGGTGCTCGGCGTCCGGGATCCCGACACGGTTCAGCACGTCGATCGCCTTCGCGCGCGCCTCGGAGCGGGACATGCCGGTGTGCACGCGCAGGCCCTCGGCGATCTGCCACCCGACCGTGAAGACCGGGTTGAGCACCGTCGACGGCTCCTGGAACACCATGGCGGCGTCGCGGCCACGGACGTCCCGCAGGTCCTTGCCGGTCAGCGTCGTGATGTCGTGCGTGTCCGACCCGTCCTTGCGGGTGAGCAGCACGGCGCCGCTGGTCAGGGCGGTCTCGGGGAGCAGCCCGAGGATCGCGCGGGCGGTGACGGTCTTGCCCGACCCGGACTCGCCGACGATCGCGAGCACCTCGCCCGCGGCGACCGAGAGCGAGACGCCCTCGACGGCGCGGACGGTGCCGGCATCGGTGGCGAACGAGATGTGCAGGTCGCGGATCTCGACGACGTTCCCTGTGCGGGGAGCGTCCTGCGTGGCGGTCATGTGCGGTCCTCGTCGTCGATCGGGGCGCCGAAGAGCTCGTCGCCCGTGCCCTCCAGCAGGTCGATGCCGTCGATGCCCTCGGCGCCGGCGCTGAGCACGCCGCCGGGCACCACCGTGACGGCTCCGACGACGCCTGCCGCCTGAGCGGCCGCACGGCGACGGCGCAGGCGCGGGTCGGCCAGGTCGTTGAGCGACTCGCCCACGAGCGTCACGCCGAGCACGGACAGCACGATGGCCAGGCCGGGGAACGTCGCCGTCCACCAGATCCCGCTGGTCACGTCGGAGAGCGACTTGTTGAGGTCGTAGCCCCAGTCCGCGGCGACCGTGGGCTCGATGCCGAAGCCGAGGTAGCCGAGGCCCGCGAGGGTCAGGACGGCCTCCGAGCAGTTGAGCGTCAGGATCAGCGGCAGGGTCCGCGTGGAGTTGCGCAGGACGTGCCGCGTCATGATCCGGATGTGCCCGGCGCCGATGACACGGGCCGACTCGACGAACGCCTCGGACTTGATCCGGACGGTCTCGGCCCGGATGACGCGGAAGTACTGCGGGATGAACACGACGGTGATCGAGATGGCGGCGGCCATGATGCCGCCCCACAGGGACGACTGCCCGCCGCTGATCACGATGGCCACCACGATGGCCAGTAGCAGGGACGGGAACGCGTAGACGGCGTCGGCGATCACGACGAGCACGCGGTCCACCCGGCCGCCGAAGTACCCCGACAGCAGGCCGCCGATGACGCCGATGAAGATCGAGAGCAGCACCGCGGTGATCATGACGAGCAACGCCGGTCGGGCTCCCCACAGGCACCGCGACAGGACGTCGTACCCGGCGACGGTCGTGCCGAACCAGTGCTCGGACGACGGCGGCTGCTGGGAACCGAAGAGCTGGTCGCCGGTGCGGATCTGGGCGAAGCCGTAGGGGGCGAGCCAGGGCGCGAACACCGCGGTGATCACGAAGATCGCCGAGATGACGAGGCCGCCGACGAGCATCGTGCGCTGCAGCCCGACGCTGGCTCGGAGCTGGTGCACGACGGGCAGCCGGCTCCAGAGGGAGGGACGGATCGGCGCGATGGGGTCTGTGGTGGGCGCTGTCATGTCAGAACCGGATCCTGGGGTCGATGAGCGCCGCGATGACGTCGACGACGAAGTTGGACAGGGCGACGATCACGGCCAGCAGGACGACCATCCCCTGGACCGCCACGTAGTCGCGCGCCTTCACGTACTGGATCAGCTGGAAGCCGAGGCCCTTCCACTCGAACGTCGTCTCGGTGAGGACCGCGCCACCCAGGAGGAGGGCGATCTGCAGGCCGATGACGGTGATGATCGGGACCAGCGCGGGTCGCCAGGCGTGCTTGCGGAGCAGCCGTCGCTCGCTCACACCCCGCGACCGCGCCGCCTCGATGTACCCCGTGTGCAGGGTGCCGATCATGTTCGTGCGGACGAGCCGCAGGAAGATGCCACCGGTGAGCAGACCGAGCGCCACGGCGGGCAGGATCGCGTGCAGGAGCACGTCCTTCAGGATCGCCGGGTCGCCGGTGCTGATGGCGTCGATCGTGTAGAGGCCGGTCTGCAGGCCCTCGTGCTGCATCGCGATCTCGGAGCCCGTCGACGCACGCCCGGCGACCGGGAGCCAGTCGAGCCAGACCGAGAAGATGAGCTTGAGCAGGATGCCGGAGAAGAAGACGGGCGTCGCGTAGGCGAGGACCGCGCCCAGCCGCAGGCCGGCGTCGGCCGACCTGTCGCGGCGGGCGGCGGCGATCCGGCCGAGCGGGATGCCGATCGCGAACGCGACGACCAGCGAGTAGAACGCGAGCTCGAGGGTGGCGCCGCCGTAGGTGGTGAGGACCTCCGTGACCGGTCGGTTGTCGGAGATCGTCGTGCCGAAGTCACCGCGCACCAGGCGGCCGAGGTACTCCATGTACTGGGTGAACAGCGGCCGGTCGTAGCCCGCGGCGTGCACGCGCTCGGCCAGCTGGTCGGGGGGCAGCCGCCCGCCCAGCGCGGCGGTGATCGGGTCGCCGGTGGTCCGCATCAGGAGGAAGACGGTGGTGACCAGGATGAAGATCGTCGGGAAGATCAGCAGGAACCGCACCAGGAGGTACGAGCCGAGCCCCCCGCCCTGCTTCTTCCTGGGTGCGTCGGGCTCGAGCTGATCGGTCTCCCCGGGCGCTGCGTCGTTGGGTGCCCCGGTGATGGTGGTCGTCATGGTTCCTACCTGTGCTCTGGTGCGAGGAGTGTGCCGCATCACGCGGCGGACCGGGCGGCCGACGCCCACGTGTCGTGGGGCCGGACCGCCCGGTCCGTTCCGAGCGCTGTGATCAGCCCTTCGCGAGCGCCGCGTAGCGGAACTTGAACGAGGCGTCGAGCGTGTCCTCGGTGCCGGAGACGTCCTGGCCCACCACGGCGACCTGCGCACCCTGGAGGAGCGGGACGGTGGACAGGTCCTTGGCGACCGCGTCCTGGATGTCACCGATGAGCTTGGTGCGGGCGTCCGGGTCGGGCGTGGTCGCCTGCTTCAGCACCATGTCGTTGACGGCCTGGTTGTCGTAGTGGTTCGACAGGAAGTTCTTCGTCAGGAAGAACGGCGTCAGGTAGTTGTCCGCGTCCGAGTAGTCGGGGAACCAGCCCAGCTGGTACTCGGGGTAGACGTCCGCCGTGCGGTCCTTGGAGTACTGCACCCACTCGGTGGTCTGCAGGTTGACGGTGAACAGGCCGTCCTTCTCCAGCTGGTCCTTGATCTGGGCGTACTCGTCGGCCGACGAGGGGCCGTAGTGCTCGCTCGAGTACTGCAGGTTCAGGGTGACGGGGGTCTCGACCCCGGCGTCCTCGAGAGCAGCCTTGGCCTTGTCCGCGTCGGGGCCGCCGGAGCCGTCACCGTAGAGGCCCTTCAGCGCCTCGTTGGCGCCGGTCAGGCCGGCCGGGACGTAGGAGTACAGGGGCGTGTAGGTGCCCTTGTAGACCTGCTCGGAGAGGGCGTCACGGTCGACGAGGTCCGCGACGGCCGAGCGGACGGCGAGCGCCTTCGCCGGGTCGGCCTCGGGCGTCGTGGCGCCGAACGGCATCGTGTCGAAGTTGAAGACGATGTAGCGGATCTCTCCGCCGGGGCCGTCGACGACCTTGACCTTGTCGTCCGTCTTGAGGTCGGCGATGTCGGTCGCGGAGAGGCTCCGGAACGCGACGTCGATGTTGCCCTCCTGCACGTCGAGCTTGAGGTTCGACGAGTCGGCGTAGTACTTCGCGTTGACCACGTCGGTCTTCGCGGCGCCGAGCAGACCCTGGTAGTCCGGGTTCGCCTTGTACGAGATCAGGTTGTTGAAGTCGTAGTCGGTGATCGTGTACTGCCCGGCGAACGCGTTCCCGGCGACGATGTCGTCGTCCGGCGTGAGCGCGTCGGCCGAGAAGACCTCCTCGTCGACGATCGGGCCGACGGGGCTGGACAGGATCTGCGGGAAGATCTGGTCGTCCGGGGACTTCAGGTGGAAGACCACCGTGGCGTCGTCGACGACCTCGGTGCTGTCGAGGTTGTAGAGCAGCGACGACGGGCCGTTCTCGTCGGCGATCTTGACCTGGCGGTCGAACGTGAACTTCACGTCGGACGCGGTGAGGTCATGGCCGTTGGCGAACTTCAGGCCGGGCTTGAGCTTGACCGTGTACTCCGTCGGTGCCGTGAACTCGGCCGACTCGGCGATGTCCGGCTCGACGTCCGGGCTGCCGTACGGGGTGTTCAGGAGGAACGGGAAGACCTGGTTCTGCACGGCGAACGAGCCGTTGTCGTACGAGCCTGCGGGGTCCAGCGTGGTGACCTTGTCGGTCGTGCCGATCGTCAGTGATCCGCCGCCGCTGGTGCCCGAGGTGCTGCCGCCGTCTCCGCCGTCGTCGTTGCCGGAGGAGCAGGCGGTCAGGACCAGGGCTGCTGCCGCAAGTCCTGCGGTCGCCGCGATGACGCGACGACGTGATGCGTGGGAGGTCATGCGCTACGTACCTCTTCTGTCAGGCCGCGGGGCGGGTGCTACGACCCGCGACTGGTTTCGGTTACCTATGAGTAGCACACCGATGTTGCGGACATGACGAGGTTCTTACTGGTAAGTAACATCCCGGTCTCGGGACGGTATCGATCGAACTGCTGCCCCCTACGCGTCCGGTACCGGGATGCCGTCCTGGTCGAGCGGCGTCGCGACGTCGGACCGCACGCCGAGCCGGTCGGCGACGATCGGCCCGGTGAATCCGTAGACCACGGCGGTGGCCAGCACCACGCCGAACACGACCGGCACCAGGTGCGGGAACGGCTTGCCCGCGTTCTCGAACTGGAGCGCGAACAGGCTCGCGGTCGAGGCCGCCACGATGCCGCGGGGGGCCATCCAGCCGACCATCAGGCGTTCTCGTCGGGACAGCACGGTCCTCGACGTCGCGATCCAGGCCACGGCCGGCCGCAGGAAGAGGACCAGCAGAGTGACCAGGACGAGCGTGCCGAACGCGTACGTCACGAGCGCATCGAGGTCCACGCGCGCGGCGAGCACGATGAACAACGAGCCGATGAGCAGCGCGCCGATGTGGCTGCCGAACTCGTGCAGCGCGCCCAGCTTCACGAACCGCTGGTTGGCCAGCGTGACGCCGAGGGCGGTGGTCGCCCAGAGGCCCGACTCCTCGAAGAACGACTCCGCCACGGCGAACGCGGTCAGCGCGAGGGCGAGTGCCAGGACGACGTGCATGGATGCAGGCACGCGGGCGAACCGGATCAGGACCACGTACAGCGCGGCCGTGAGCACGCCGGTCGCGATCCCCGTCAGCCCCGTTTGGAACAGCCCCTGCGGGTGCTCGTGGAGGGCGTAGTTGGTGATGCCGAGGGCGACGGTCGCGCCGATCGGGTCGATGAAGATGCCCTCGAACGCGAGTACCGACTCGAGCGGCTGCTTGGGCCGGATCACCGCGAGCAGGGGCCCGACGACGGTCGGTCCGGACACGATGAGGATCGCGCCGATCACCGCGGCGCGGGCCGCCGGGAGGTCGAAGACCATCCAGGTGAGGATCGACGCGCCGATCCCCGTCAGTGCCGCCCCGACCGTGACCAGCCCGAGCACCGGCCGTCGCGCCCCGCCGTGCAGCCGCCGGAAGTCGAGCTTGAGGGACTCCTCGAAGAGGAGGACCGAGACGGCCATCGAGACCAGCGGGAAGAGGTCGTCGCCGAGGATGTCGTCCGGGTTCACCCAGCCCAGCACCGGTCCGACGAGGAGGCCCAGGAGCAGCAGCAGGATGATCGACGGGATGCCCGTGGCCTTGCCCAGGAGCTGACCGAGGACACCGAACAGGACGATCGCGGCGATGCCGCCGGTGAACGCGAGCTCCATGGGAGCCATCATGTCGGGCCCGGGCCGGGAAGCGGGCAGTCCGCTTGCCGACAGGCCAGGTCGGTGCCCTTGCCCCGGGCACAGGGGTCGCCGGCCCGGTCAGAGCGAGACGCAGCGGGCCGTCCTCGACGCGCCCGGCGGTGCTGGCGCCTACGCCTAGAGGGACGCCCCGGCGAACTCGGTGCGCAGGCGGTCGGTCTCGTCCTGGACGTGCAGGGCGATCTCGGTGAACTTCTCCGCGTGCTCGCGGGCGTGGTGGCCGCAGAAGAGCAGCTCGCCGACGGGGAGAGTGACACGGACGTAGGCGCGCGCGCCGCAGCGGTCGCAGCGGTCGGCGGTGGTCAGCGGTTGCGTCTCCATGGTGTTCATATCGGCGTTCAACCGGCGGACTGGAGCGTTCGTTCCCGGGGTTCGCTCAGCGCGTAGCGTGGTCGCGTGCTCCTGAACCAGCGCACCGCCGACGGGATCCGCAGGGGCGACGTCACGCTGGCGTTCCGTCGCTGGGCCACGCCTCGGGTCACCCCGGGCGGATCCTTCCTGTCGTCGGTCGGGGTCGTGCGCGTCGGTTCGGTCGACGAGGTCTCCGGCGCGACGCTCGACGAGGCTCTCGCTGCCGGCGCGTCGTCCGTCGACGAGGTGGTCGGCGGCCGGACCGAGCTGCCGCTGTTCCGGGTCGAGCTCTCGTGGGGAGGCCCCGACCCGCGCGTCGCGCTCTCGGCGGACACGTCGTTCACGGCCGAGCAGCTGGCCACCCTGACGGCGACCCTCGCCCGCTGGGACGCCCGCGCCCCGTGGACCCGGCAGACGCTCGAGCTCATCCGCGACCGGCCCGCCACCCGCGCGCCGGACCTGGCCGCCTCGCAAGGCCGCGAGACGCTGCCGTTCAAGCGCGACGTCCGCCGGCTCAAGGAGCTCGGGCTGACGCACAGCCTCGAGGTCGGCTACCGGCTCTCGCCCCGAGGTTCCGCGTACCTGGAGCGCACCGGCCCTTGAGAGCCGCGGTCGAGGGCGTCGACGACGACCCGGCGCTCGCGGACCTGTGGGGTGCCACGACGTCGTAGCCCGCCCGGGCCCGTCAGGCCGGTGCGATCGTCGTCACGGTCCCGTTGCCGCCCCGGAACTTCAACGCTCCCTCGTCGACGAACAGGACGCCGCCCGTGGAGGCCGTCGCCGGGACCGCGCTGCTGCGCAGGAACACCCCGCCGTCGGTGCCCAGCTGGTTGGGGGCTCGCCGGTAGAGCTGCGTGTCGCGGTCGGTGGCTCCGGTTCCCCACTGCATGGTCCCGTCGACGAGAGCGGCGAACCGGCGTGCGACGTCGCCGGTGACCTCGCCCTGGACGATCCGGGCTGTCGGGTCCGTGCCGGCGACGAGGATGCCCTGACCGCCCGCCGCCAGCGGGGTGACGGTGAGCCCGACGCCACCGCGCTGGACGACCTTCACGCCCGCGGACGT
This sequence comes from Cellulomonas sp. P4_A2, assembly GCF_056402515.1. Lineage (NCBI taxonomy): Bacteria > Bacillati > Actinomycetota > Actinomycetes > Micrococcales > Cellulomonadaceae > Cellulomonas > Cellulomonas sp. P4_A2. The sequence continues at coordinate 76,846 of NZ_JBFUHG010000004.1, read as the reverse complement.
GCCCGCGTCACCGCCCAGCTGCACCAGGCCGGTGTCGCGGTCCACCTTCAGGGGCGAGTCCTGGTAGCTGTTGCCCGCCTTGTAGCGCCGCAGCTCGAGGTCCGCGTCGGTCCGGGTGGCCCGCAGGGTCCACCGGGGCTGGTTCGCGCCGACCTCCGTCGAGAACGTCAGGTCCTTCGGGTGGGCGTCCGAGCCGACGATCCGCAGCTGCTCCTCGGCGCTGCCCACCTGGAGCTCGAAGTCCGCCATGTTGGTGCGCACGGCCGAGCGGTCGGTGCCGATCTTCCCGGTCACCGGGTCGATGATCTTGACCTCGAGCCGGGTGCGCAGCGCGCCGCTCGCGTCGGGCACCTCGAAGTTGATGTGCCCGTGCCAGAGGTTCTTCTGCAGGCTGCTCGGGTCGTCGTTGTTGAGGAAGTGCGCGCCGATCCAGGCGATCGTCACCGGCTGCGTCGGGTGCGTCTTCAGCCAGGTGTAGTCGCCGTCCGGGTAGTGCGGCTTCGGCCAGTTCCCCTGGTACGTGAGCATCCCCTTGGCGCGCGGGTCCTTGAGCTGCACGCGGACGGACTCGCCGTAGGAGCCGAAGTGTGGCTGGTAGGTCTCGAGCACGATCCGGCCCGTGGAGTCGTAGTAGCCGGGCCCACCCGTCGTCCCGCCCGCGGCCGACGACTTCACGAGCAGCGTGCTCGGGTTGGCGGAGCTGCCGATGGTGACGTCGTCGTCGAAGGTCATGACGGCCGGCAGGACCGACGCCTGGCGTGCGACCGCGTGCGGGATCGCGGCGGCCGACTGCGCCGAGGACGCGGCGACGGCGGCCGCCGCGACCGTCACGGCGCCGGCGCGGAATGCCGCACGGCGGGTGATGCCCGTGGGCGCGGGGGGTGTGGGGACCGCGAACTCGTGGCGCGAGACCTCGGCGCCGTCCTGCTCGAGCACGGCCGTGTAGGTCCAGGCGTCCAGCGCGCGCCCCGAGGTGTCGGTGAACCCGGGCTGGTCGGTCGCGGTCAGGGTCACGCGGGCCGTCCCGTCGTCCGCCAGCTCGACCGCGACCGGTCGGGGCGCGACGACCGCCCCGGTGGCGCGCCAGACGCGCACCGTCGACGAGGTGACGGTCACCCGGCCGGTCCACGGCTCGCCGACGTCGTCGACGAAGGGACCGAGCGTGACGGGGACGGTGCGGACGGCGGCAGGCAGCACAGAGGTCTCCCGAGGGTGGGGGCGACGATGCGGGTGGGCGACTCCTGCGCGGGCGGTGCCGGCGGGTCGTGGACGGACCTCGACGGGTCCGGTCTGGTGCCGTGGTGCGTCCGACGATCATGCATGCCGATCCGCGGTCCGTACAGGGGTCGCGGTCGAGCGGTCGTCGTCAGCGCCCGAGCTCGAGCCGCATGACGACCCGGTCCCTGCCCCCGCTGTGGCCGGCGGTCGGGGCAGCCTGCGTGAACCCTGCCGACTCGAACAGGCGGCTGGTGCCCACGTACCCCGAGATCACGTCCACCCGGTCGTCGTCGGTGAGCACGACCGGGTACCCCTCGACCACCTCGGCGCCGCTCGCCCGCGCGTGCGCGACCGCCCCGGCGAGCAGCTCGTGCATGAGCCCCTGGCGCCGGAAGCGCGGCCGCACCACGAAGCAGACGACGCTCCACGCGTCGCGGTCGTCGACGAACGGGATGGTCCGCGAGTGCATGAGCCGCCGGTAGCTGCTGCGCGGTGCGACCGAGCACCAGCCCGCGACCTCGCCGTCCACGTACGCGAGGACCCCCGGGCCCGGCTCGGTCGCGCACTCGTCGCGCATGTACTGCGCGCGTTCCTCGTTGGGCACCCGGCTGTCCCGGTACGACATGCACCAGCACCCGCCGCCACCCGGCTTCTTGACACCGACGACCTCGAAGAAGTCGTCGTAGCGCCCGAGGGCCGGGACCACCTGCAGGGACATGGGTTCAGGCTACGGAGCGGTTCTGACACCCGCCCGGTACGCCCGCGCAGATGCGCTACGAGTCACGCATCCCGCGGTATGTCGGTAATGTCGACGTGTCGCGACGCCCGACCGGGCGCAGCCGGACTACGAGGAGGACCACCGTGGCAGTTGGTGCCGAGCTCAGCACTCTCCAGGCGCTGTTCAAGACCTTCCAGCAGAACGCTCAGCAGGCCGCCGACATCAAGTCGCATGTCGACCAGGGGGTCAACGCCGCCGAGTGGACAGGCAAGTACGCTGACGACTTCCGGGCCCTGTGGCAGGACTATCGCGCGAACCTGGACAAGCTGCAGGAGGCGCTCGACGGCGCCGCTGCGGACGTCCGGACCAACCACAACAACATCGCTGCAGCCACCGGCGAGGGCGACCGGATCTGAGCGGGTCGATGTGCGGCCCGCCCTCGTAGGGGCGGGCCGCACGTCTGTCCACGAGCACGAGAGGCAGGACGTGCGACTGATCCTCAGCGTAGCGGTCGACGGGGCGCACGAGACGGTCGACGTCGTGCTCGAGTGCGCGCCGGGCGCACGCGTCCGCGACGTGGCGCACGCCGTGGCGGCGCACGTGCCGAGCACCCAGGCGCGGGTCGTCCCGCGCGGTTCGGGTCACCTCGGTGTGGTCGAGGTGGGTCCCGCGGGATCCGACGAGGCGCCACCCCTGTGGTGGCGCGGCCGCGAGCTGGACCCCGACGAGCCGGTCGAGCGCTGCCCCCTGCGCCACGGTGCCGTCGTGGGGATCGGCGCCGATCCCGGAGACCCGTGGGAGGAGCCCACCGGTTCCTGCGAGGTGCGGATCGTGTCCGGGCCGGGCGCGGGGCGGGTGCACCGGCTGGCGGTCGGTCGGCACGAGATCGGCACCGGCTCCTCGGCGTCCGTGCGGGTCGACGGCGACGACCCCGCGTGCACGGTCATCCTCGAGGTCGGTCCCGACGGGTCACGGACGCTGCTGCCCGCGCCGGCCGTGATCGGGTCCACGCGCCCGGCCCCGCACCGTCGCCGCCCGCTCGAGGGACCGATCGTCGTGCGCCGGGAGGGCGGCGACGAGGCGCCCGACCGCCGAGGGAGCCGCAAGTACTCCCGTCGGCTGGCCGAGGCCCGGCGCGGGCTCGACGGCATGGTGGAGATCGACCCCGAGGCCGACCGCCCGCTCGTGCACGTCGACCGGATCGCCCTCGAAGCGCCCCGCGCGTGGCTGCCCGGGCAGTCGCTCGTCGTCGGCGACGTGGTGCTCGAGACCGCCGACGTCGGCCGGCCGGACGCGTCGCTGTCGCTCTCGCCGGCCGGCGCGACCCTGGACTACAACCGCCCCCCGCGGCTGCTGCCGCCGGCCCGCCCGACCGAGTTCCGCCTGCCCACCGAGCCGCGCTCGCCGGAGCGCCAGCGGTTCCCCCTGGCGATGATGGCGCTGCCGCTGCTCATGGGTGCCGCGACCTACGTGCTCACCAGGTCGCCGTACGGGCTCGTGATCATGGTGCTCTCGCCGCTCATGGCTCTGTCGAACTACATCTCCTCGCGCGGCAGCCGCCAGACGCAGCACGTCGAGGCGGTCCGCACCTACGCGCAGCGCACCGCACGCATCGAGCAGCAGGCGTACGACGCCCTCGGCGAGGAGAGCTCCGCGCGACGACGCGAGCTGCCCGACCCGGCCTCGGTCCTGCTGTTCGCGACCGGTCCGCGTGCGCGCCTGTGGGAGCGCCGGCGGACCGACCCGGACTGGATGCTGGCCCGGGTGGGCACCGCCGACGTGCCGAGCGAGGTGTCGCTGCACGACCCCGAGCGAGCGGACCACGAGCGGGTTCTGCACTGGACCGCCTCGGACGTCCCGGTCGCCGTGCCGCTCGCGCGCGCCGGGGTCACGGGGGTGGCCGGCTCGGAGCGCGAGCGTCGTCGCGTCGCCGCGTGGATGCTCGCGCAGGTGGTCACCGCCCACTCGCCGGCGGACGTGTCGGTCGTGCTGCTCGCGGACGGCGAGGGTGACGACGTCTGGGGGTGGGTGCGCTGGCTCCCGCACGCGCGTCGGGACGCCGGCCCGGTCGCCTCCGTGGGGAACGACGACGAGACGACCGCCCGACGCGTCGCCGAGCTGCTGGACCTCGTCGACCGCCGTCGCGACGCCGCCCGGGGCACCGGGGCACGCGACGTGGTCGCCGGACCGCCCGTGCTGGTCGTCCTGGACGGGGCGCGCCGGATCCGGATGCTGCCCGGCCTGGTGACGCTGCTGCGCGAGGGGCCGTCGGTCGGCGTGTACTTCCTGTGCATCGACGAGCAGGAGCGTCAGCTGCCCGAGGAGTGCCAGGCCGTCGTCGTGGTGAACGGCCTCGATGCGACCGTGTCGGTGGCGGGAGAGCAGCCGGTCGACGGGGTGCGGCCCGACGTCGTGCCGGTCGTCTGGCTCGAGCGGCTGGGCCGGTCGCTGGCGCCCGTCCGCGACATCAGCTCCGAGGACCTCTCGACGTCCCTGGTCACCACCTCCCGCCTGCTCGACGTGCTCTCGCTGGACCCGCCCGGGGCGGGGGCCGTGGCGGCGGGCTGGGCCCGCGGCGGCCGGACCACCCGCGCGGTGATCGGGGAGACGACGGACGGGCTGTTCACGGTCGACGTCCGTGCCGACGGGCCGCACGGGCTGGTCGCCGGGACCACGGGCTCCGGCAAGTCGGAGCTGCTGCAGACGCTCATCGCGTCGCTCGCGGTGGGCAACCGGCCCGACGAGATGACGTTCGTGCTCGTCGACTACAAGGGCGGCGCCGCGTTCAAGGACTGCAGCCGCCTGCCGCACACCGTCGGCATGGTCACCGACCTCGACGAGCACCTGACCCGCCGCGCGCTCGACAGCCTCGCCGCCGAGCTGCGCCGCCGGGAGCACCAGCTGGCGGGCGCCGACGCCAAGGACATCGAGGACTACCTGGCCGGGCGGTCCGCCGACGACGAGCCGATGCCCCGCCTGATGATCGTCATCGACGAGTTCGCGGCGCTCGTCGCGGAGCTGCCCGACTTCGTCACCGGGCTCGTCGACATCGCCCGCCGCGGGCGCTCGCTCGGCGTGCACCTGGTGCTCGCGACGCAGCGGCCGGCCGGTGTGGTCAGCGCCGAGATCAAGTCGAACACCAACCTGCGCATCGCGCTGCGCGTCACCGACCGCCACGACAGCCAGGACGTCATCGAGTCGGGCGACGCCGCCGAGATCCCGTCGAACCTGCCCGGTCGCGCGTACGCCCGTCTCGGGCACTCGAGCCTCGTCGCGTTCCAGTCCTCCCGGGTGGGCGGGCGCCCGCCGACGGCGTCGGACGGCGGGGGGGCTGTCGACGTCGCTCCGCTGGGGTGGTCCGCGATCGGCCGCCCGCCCGCTGTGCCTGAGCGGTCGGCGCAGGACGACAACGACGCGCAGACCGACCTCGCGTCGCTGGTCACGGCCGTGCAGGCCGCGGCGGAGCAGACCGGCATCTCGGCCCCGCCGCCGCCCTGGCTGCCCGCGCTGGCCACCGTCGTCACCACCGCCGACCTCGTCGCGCAGGGTGCCACCGAGCTCGCGGCGACGCCGTTCCGTCTGCCCTACGGGCTGGTCGACCTGCCGGCCGAGCAGCGGCGCGCGGTCGCGACGCACGACCTCGAGACGGCCGGCAACCTGGCCGTCGTCGGCGCGCCCCGCTCGGGCCGCTCGACCGTGCTGCGTGCGCTCGCGGCCGCCGTCGCCACGCGCGTCTCGCCGCGCGACGTGCACGTCTACGGCCTCGACTTCGGCAACAACGCGCTCCTGCCGCTCGTCGCCCTCCCGCACACCGGCGCGGTGGTCACGCGCGACCAGCCGGACCGGATCGCGCGGCTGACGCGGCGGCTGCGGACCGAGATCTCGCGCCGGCAGCAGCTGCTCGCGGAGCAGTCGTTCGCCGACGTCGCCGAGCAGCGGGCCCGGTCCGCGCCCGCCGAGCGGCTGCCCTACCTCCTGGTCCTGCTCGACCGGTGGGAAGGGTTCATCCAGGCGTTCGAGGACTACGACGCCGGGGCGCTCGTGGACCTGTGGACGCAGATCCTGCAGGAGGGCCCGGGGGCCGGCGTGAAGGTCGTCGTCAGCGGCGACCGGTCGCTGCTGTCCGGCCGGGTCTCGACGCTGACCGAGGACCGCGTGATGCTCCCGATGTCGGACGTCGGCGACTACGGCGCGATCGGCATGAAGCCGCGCGACGTCCCGACGAACCTGCCCGACGGCCGCGCGTTCCGGTCGCAGGGCGGTGCCCAGGAGCTGCAGGTCAGCCTGCTCGTGGAGGACCCGTCCGGGCCGGCGCAGGTGGCCGAGCTGCAGCGCCTGGCCCGTGAGGCCGTGCGCGACGACTCGCTCCCGCCGTTCCGCGTCGACCCGCTGCCGACCCGCGTGACGCTCGCCGAGGCCTCGGCCCTCGGCGGCCCCGCGCTCGGCCGCACCGCGGTGCCGGCCGGCGTCGGTGGCGACTCGCTCGCGCTGTTCGGCCTCGACGCCGAGGAGCACGGGCCCGGGGTGCTCGTCGTCGGGCCGCGGCGGTCCGGGCGCAGCACCGCGCTGCTGACGATGGGCGTGTCCGCGCTCGACCGCGGCTGGACGGTCGGCATCCTGACCCCGCGCCGCAGCCCGCTGCGGGACCTCGCACCCCGAGCCGTGGGCGCCCTCGACCTCGACGCGACGCGCGACCAGATCGCCGAGCTGCTCGGGGCGCTCGTCCCCGTCGACGACACCCCGGCCCTGCTGCTCGTCGACGACCTGGAGCTCGTCGGCACCGACGGACCCATCGCCGACGCGATCGTCGCGCACCTCGGCGCCCTGCGGGACCGGCCCGGCCTCGTCGTCGGCGCCGGCTCGGCCGACGACCTGTCGAGCGGCTACCGCGGTCCGGCGGCGACGATGAAGAAGTCCCGCAACGGCATCCTGCTCGCGCCGGCGTCACCCAACGACGGCGACGTCTTCGGGTTGCGCGTGCCGCGCTCCGCGCTGGGTGCGTCGACGCCGGGCCGCGGGCTGCTCGTGACGGCGGGGTCCTGGCAGCTCGTGCAGGTCCCGCTGCCCTGACCCCTCAGGACACCGGAGCGGTCAGGACACCTCGGCGCGGAACGGGACGAGGGCCTCGTTGAGGGCGGCGCGGAAGGCGTCCGGGTCCTTGGTCTGCACCAGCGACCTCGTGCCGTCGCGCATGGTCAGGCCGATCACGCCCGTCCCCATGGCCTGCGCGTAGGCGCCGCCGATGATCTTGCCGCCCAGCGTCTCGCCCGGCTCCGAGACGCCGTAGGGGTGCAGGTCGGACAGCTGGATCCGCGCCCGACCGACTCGAAGGAGCGAGTCGGTCAGCGTGATGTTCCCGTAGCGCCCGGTGCTCCACATCGTGATCGCCGCGATCACGGCGAGCATGCCGACGATGCTCGTCGCCAGCCAGATCGTGCTCGTGTCGACGAGGAACAGGGCCACCCACGCGACGACGACGATGACGGCGAAGACGAGCCACGCGCGCGGGCTGGGGGAGCGTTCCTGGTACCGGATCACCGCGGCATTCTAGGACGAACCCCTCACAGGAACTCCATCCGGGCGATCCGCTGCGCCTTGGGGAGCAGCCCCTTGTGGGCGCGTTCGAGGACCCACATCACGGGCATGAGGACCTCGACGAGGCTCGCGCCGTCCCGCCACGAGACGGTCGGCGGCCCGGCGGGGGAGCGCGGGTGCGCGGGCACCGGGCGCAGGGTGTGCGTGACGACCGGGTCCTTGTCGCCGGCGCGGGTCAGCTCCATGCGGTCCGCGAGGAGCGTGCCGCCGGGTCGCCACGTCCAGGTGCGGCCACCGGGTCCGTCCACCCGGAACGCCCACCGGTCCCGGCCGCTGCGCTCGCGCTCGACCGCGACCGCGTCGCCCAGGACGGCCAGAGGCATCGTCGAGTGGTGCCACAGGAACGTGTCCGGCCCGCTGTCGTCGAAGTCGGCCTTCCCCGAGACGATCTCGCGCGAGCCGCCGGGCTCGGCGATCGACGACATCAGGACCCGTCCGAGCCGCCAGCTCACGTCGACCGCGATCCCCGCGATCACGAGGTCGCACCGGTGCTGGTGCGGCGACGTGGCCGGCAGGGTCGCGAACTGCTGGTGCGTGATCTCGTCGACGACCTCGACCGAGCCGGCGACGCCGAGCGGGGCCCAGACGTCGGTCACTGCGGCTGCTTCGTCTGGGCGTCGAGCGCCTCCTGCTCCTTGTCCTCGGCCTTGCGCGCCTCGCCGCGCACCCGCGACGCCTCGTCGCGAAGGTTGCGGGCCGACGACCGCGCCGCCGAGCGCCACTGGTCCAGGGCGCCGCGGACGTCCGTCGCGTTCGCGCACTCCCACTCGGGCGACCTGGCCACGACCCACGCCGCGTCCACGCTCACCTCGACGTCGTCGGCGAGCGCCTCGAGGTCGCGTGCCTTGGCGTACAGCTCGGCAGAGGTCATGGGTCCCCCTCAGAACCAGTTCATGGGGTTGAGGTCCGAGTCCTTGACGTCGTCCAGGCGGTCGCCCGCCCAGTCGGCGGCCTTGTCGGCGGTGTCACCGACCCAGTCCGCGGCGTCGGAGACGGCTCCGGTGATGTCGTCCCAGTGCTCGACGACCTCCGCCCCGGCCCACACCAGGCCGGTGACGGCGACGAGCCCGAGGGTCACGGGGTTGGGCGCGATGAGGGCGGCCGTCATCGAGGCGTTGAACGCGGTCTCGGCGTACTCGCCGATCACGTGGGCCTTGCCCTGGGTCCCGCCCTCCTCCCAGAGCTTGTTGTTCTCGTCGAAGTTGTTCACCAGCCCGACGACGCCGTCGGCCGTCGCGAACGCGCTGCCGGCCACCCCGAGGATCCGCAGCGCGCCGGCGCTGGACGCCATGGTCCGCAGGCCGGACTGGTTGGCGATCGTGAACAGGTTGCCGGCGCCGCGCCCGTAGGTGACGCCGGTGACCGTGTTCGTCCACGGCCGCCCGAAGATGTTGTTGCCCCACGTCGCGGCCCGCTGCACGAGCTGACCGACCTTCTCGTTCTCCAGCATCGACGAGATCCAGGTCGTCGCCGAGACGCCCGGGCGGCTCTTGAGCATGGCCGCGACGAGCGTGGGCTCGGGCGTACCGCCCGGGAGCGTGTAGGGCTTGACCGCCGACGAGGTCCGCAGCACCCACGCGTCGAAGTCCTCGATCGTCGACGCCGCACGCAGGAGCACCTTCTGCGTCGTGTTCGGGACGAACGAGCCGGGCCGCGTGAACTGGATCTTGCCGTTGATGTAGTTGGAGTCGACGACGTTCAGCGCGCCGCTCAGCCAGTTGGCGAGGTCCACCCGGCCGGAGGCGACCAGGGAGTTGAGCGCGGGCTCGACGATGCCGCGCTGAGCGAGCCACCGGCTGAGGCCGGCGCCGCCCTTCAGGACGATCTGGGAGACGGTCGCCGTCACGGCGGCGCTCGCGGTGACGAGGTTCTGGACGTCGTTGTACGCGGCGACGAGCCGCTCGGCCTGCTCCGCGTCGCTCATGCCGGTGAGCTTCTGCAGCGCCTTCGCCTCGAGGTCCTCGAACCACTCGCTGAGGTTGGCGGGGTCCCCCTCCCAGGCGTCGGCCGGCGTCCCGGAGACCTCGAGGGCCAGCGCCGCGTCCTCGACCCGCATGGACTGGCCCGCGACCTCCAGGGCCTGCTGCGGCGTCATGTGCACGCCCGCGAAGGTCGGGTCGGCCTGCGCCATCTGCTCGAGCACCCCGATGCGGGCCTGGAGGTCGCGTGTCGTGTCGAGCGCCCACTGGTCGGCTCCGTTGAGGCCGGCCATGTCCACCCGGGCGCCGAGCCCGCTCGCGCGGGCGAACAGGCCGGGCAGGTCGCTGGCGAGGTCGTCCAGCGCGATGACGGTGGCCGCCAGGACCTCCTTGTCGATCTTGACCGTCACGGCGCGGGGATCCGGTCGAGCACCGCCCGTAGATCCGCCGACGACGGGAGCAGGCTGCCGAGGAGCCGCCACACCTCACCGCCGGAGACGGGCCGGAACACTGCGGGAGTGTCCGGTGTGATGTCCTCGGATCGCAGCGGCTCGGTCGGCTGCTCGCGCACCCAGTACCCGCCCGGCCCGCAGTCCCACAGGGCCAGGCCGCGGGCGTCGGTGTCGATCTGCGGACCCCACACCATCGTCACGCGGGCCGTCGACTCGAGGAACGAGAGCGTCGCCATGAGCATCGTCCGGTCCTCGTCGGCGATCTCGTCGCCGAAGAACCGCTCGAGCTGCGCCGTCGCGACGACCCGCGCGGGCTCCCACGCGTCGTCGGACAGAGCCATGGTCTGCACGACCGCGTCGATCGCCCGCAGGGGCACCGTGAAGGGCGTCGCCACGCGCGGCACCTCGCGTCGACGCAGGCCCACGAGCCGCGCGAGGATCCAGAGCACCTGCGGGAGCTCGTCCTGGCAGTACGTGACCGACGTGGCGTCGTCCTGCGGCCACGGGTCGGTGTACCAGACGGTCTCCTCGCGCACCGCGAGCAGCGCGCTGGCGGGACCCTGCGGGCCGGCCGTCTCGATCGCGCACTCGATCATCGGGCCCGACACGGTGCGCACCAGGTCGAGCACGAGCGGTGCCAGGTCGCCGTCGGCGCTCACGATCCCCGCGTCGAGGAGTGCCCGGCGGGCCTCGTCGGCCACCGGCTCGCCGTTGTGCACGAGCCGCAGGGTCTCGAACTCGTCGTCGCTCAGCGAGATCCGTCGTCGTACCGCGTCCAGCCGCGCCATCGTGGGCCCCCTCCGAAATGGTCGAATCCGGTCGAGACCCTACAGGGGCGCCCCCGGACGCGCAGCGACGGCACGGGCTCCGGCGCCGACGACGAGACCCCCGGCAGCCGTGGTCGCCGGGGGTCTCGTCGGTGGTCAGCGCCTCGTCACGGGACGAGCGTGATCCGGTTCTGCGGGCCCGGTCCCTTCGGTCCGGCGCCGAGGTACGCGGCGAGCGAGTCGACGTCGAAGCCGGGTGCCGTGACGCGGTCGGTGGCGGCGGTGAGGTTGGTGAACCCGTCGCCCCCGTTCGCGAGGAAGTCGTTGGTGCTCACCCGGTATGTCGCAGCCGGGTCGATCGGGACACCGTTCAGGGCCAGGTTGCTGACCTTGCTCCCGAGCGCCGCGGAGGCGGAGTACGTGTAGGTGAACCCGTCCGACACCTGCAGGATCTTGGTCGTGGTCTGGCCCGCGTAGCCCACGAACTGCTGCTCGAGGACCTCCTTGAGCTGGGCGCCGGTGACGGTCACCGTGACCACGAGGTTGTTGAACGGCTGCACCGTGAACACCTCGCCGTAGGTCACCTGACCCGGTGCCTCGCCGCCCGGAGAGCTGGCGAAGGCCAGGTCGGCTCGGATGCCGCCGGGGTTCATCAGGGCGAGCTGCACGCCGGCCGACGGGGTGTAGGCCACCATGCCGTCCGCGATGACGTCGCCGAGGGCGCTCTCACCGGCTGCCGACGTCGCCCGGGTGATGTCGGCCGTGATCGAGCCGACGACCCGGTTGGCCAGCGGTGCGACCGCGGTGCGGTACTTGTCGGCGATGACCTTGGCGTTCGGGTCGACCGTCGCGGGGTTGCGGACGTAGACGCCGGGCGCGGACTGCTGCCAGGTGCCGTCCGGGTTCTTCACGCCGTTCTCGACGATGAGGTTGTGCGCGTCGGCCGCGACGATCTTGTCGGTCTTCTTGTCGAGCGTCATGCTGATGTCGGTCAGGACCGTGCCGTTCGTCCCCGCGCTGGTCACGATGGTGTTCGCGCCCGAAGAGTTCGGCAGCGCGCAGCTGTAGGACCGGTGGGTGTGGCCGCTGACGACCACGCCGTACGCCGGGTCCAGCTTCGAGACGATCTCCGTCACGGCGCCCGAGAACCCGACGCAGCCGCTCGGGTCCAGCGGTGCCGGCCCGTTCTGCTGGCCGCCCTCGTGCAGGAGCAGGACGATCGACTTCACCCCGAGCCACTTGAGCGCGCGGGCGTACTTGTTGGCCGTGTCCGCCTCGTCGAGGAAGCTGACGTTCGTGATCCCGGCCGGGTTGACGATCCCGGGCGTGCCCTCGAGCGTCATCCCGACGAAGGCCACCTTCACGCCGCCCACGTTCTCGATCGTGAACGGCTGCAGGATCGGCAGGCCGGACTTCTTGTAGACGACGTTCGCGGCCAGCATCGGGTACTTCGCCCCGGCGAACCCGTCGCCGTCCTGGCAGCCGTCGACCGGGTGGCAGCCGCCCTTCTGCAGCCGCAGGAGCTCGGGGACGCCCTCGTCGAACTCGTGGTTGCCGACGCTCGTCACGTCGAGCCCGAGGCTGTTCATCTCGTCGACCGTGGGCTCGTCGTGGAACGCCGCGCTGACCAGCGGGCTCGCGCCGACGAGGTCGCCGGCGGCGACGGTGAAGCTGTACGGCGACTCGGTCTCCTGCTCGGCCCGCAGCTTCTTGACCGCGGTGGCGAGGTACTCGACGCCTCCGGCCGGGGTCCCGTTGACCAGCCCGCCGCTGCCCGTGGGCGGGTCGATCGCGCCGTGGAAGTCGTTGAAGGCGATGAGGTTGACGGTCACGGTCTTCGCCGGCTTGGGCGGCTTTCCGTGGGCTTGCGCGCCTGCGGCGCTGGTCAGGACGAGGGTCAGGGCGGCGACGACGGCGGCGGCGCCCTGACCGGGGCGAAGGATCGGCATGGTGGCTCTCCTCGGTCAGGCTGTGGGTACCCGTCACCCTGCCCATCTCGAGGCGTTTTGGGAAGAGCGTCCTGCCGGCCTATACGGGCAGAGCCGACGAGTGGACGAACGCCTCCGGGCCGGCCTCGCCGCCCAGGGACGCCGCGAGCAGCTCGCGGGCGCGGGCCAGGTGCTCGTCGAGCATGCGGGCCGCACCGTCGGCGTCGCCGGCGTCGATGAGCTCCAGCAGGCGCGCGTGCTCGGCGACGATGATCTCGGGGCTCAGCCGCTGCCGGCCCTGCAGCTGCGCCATGCAGAGCTTCACCTCGAACGCGAGCGAGTGGTACATCGCGCTCGTCCGGGTGCTGCCGAGCGCGTCGATGAGGCTGGTGTGGAACCGCATGTCGGGCTCGACGATCGCGTACGACCCCTGCGCCCAGAGCGCGGCGATCTCGGCGTTGGCCTCGCGTGCGGACTCCGGCACCCGGCGTTCGTCGGCGAGCCGGCGCAGCACCTCGGACTCCAGGTACGTGCGCGTCCGGTAGATGTCCCGCACGTCGTCCGGACCGAGCTCGACGACCCTCGCGGTCTTGTGGTTGTTCCGGACGAGCACCTTCTCGGCGGTGAGGCGCTCGATCGCCGCGCGGGCGCKGGCCCGCGCGACGTCGTACCGGGTGGCCACGTCCAGCTCGGTCAGCGGGGTGCCGGGGGCCAGGGTGCCGGTCACGACGAGGGTGCGCAGGTCGTCGACGACCGCGTCGACCAGGCTCGTCACCACGATCCCTCGCGCCATCGCCGTCCTTCCGCTGCGTCCCTGAAGCGTAGAGGGTGCGGGCCTCTTGTCAGGTGAGTCTACTTGTCCGACAATCTGACGACACGTCAGATGGAGCCCCATGACCTCGACGGCATCGACGCCGGACACGCTCGCCGCCCTGCTGGCGGGATGCGTCGCCGACCCCGCGCAGGTCCGGACCGACGACCTCGTCCGCCGGGCCGTCGCGCACGACGCGTCCCACATGCTGCTCGTCCCGCAGGCCGTCGTCGCCCCGCGGGACGCCGACGAGGTGGCCCGGCTGCTCCGGCGGACGGCGGCCGCGGGCGTGCCGTTGACCTTCCGCGCGGGCGGGACGAGCCTGTCCGGGCAGGCCGGCGGCGACGGTGTGCTGGTCGACGTGCGTCGCCACTTCCAGCGCATCGAGGTGCTCGACGACGGCGCACGGGTCCGTGTGCAGCCGGGGGTCACCGTGCGGCACCTCAACGCCCGGCTGGCCCGGCACGGCCGCAAGCTGGGGCCTGACCCGGCCAGCGAGGTCGCCTGCACGATCGGCGGGGTCGTCGCGAACAACTCCTCGGGCATGGCGTGCGGGACCCAGGAGAACAGCTACCACACCCTGGAGTCGCTGGTCGCGGTGCTGCCGTCGGGCACGGTGATCGACACCGGGGCGCCCGATGCCGACGAGCGGCTGGCGGCCCTCGAGCCCGCCCTGTACGCGGGGCTGCACACGCTGCGCCGACGGATCCTCGACGACCCGGCCTCGGTCGCGACGATCACGCGCCAGTTCGCGATGAAGAACACCATGGGCTACGGCGTCAACGCCCTGCTCGACTTCGAGACCGCGCCGCAGATGCTCGCGCACCTCGTGGTCGGCTCCGAGGGCACCCTGGCCTTCGTCGCCTCCGCCACGTTCCGCACGGTCCCGCTGCGCACGCACGCCGCCGCCGCGCTGCTCGTCTTCGACGACCTGTCGTCGGCCAACCGCGCCCTGCCGTCCCTCGTCGCCACCGGTGCCGCGACCCTCGAGCTCATGGACGCGACCTCCCTGCGCGTGGGGCAGGGGCTCACGGACTGCCCGCCCGCCGTCGCCGCGCTGACCGTGGACCGGCAGGCCGCGCTGCTCGTCGAGTACCAGGCGACGTCGGCCGAGGAGCTCGCGCACCTGGTCGGCGAGGCGCGCCCGGCCCTCGGGCCGGCGGAGCCGACCACTGACGCCGTCGTCCGTCGCGACCTGTGGAAGCTGCGCAAGGGGCTGTACACCTCGGTCGCCGGCGCCCGGCGCAGCGGCACGACCGCCCTGCTCGAGGACGTCGTCGTCCCGGTCGAGCGGCTGGCGGACACGTGCACGTCGCTGACCACGCTGTTCGACAAGTACGCCTACGAGGACGCGGTGATCTTCGGGCACGCCAAGGACGGCAACATCCACTTCATGCTGACCGACCGCTTCGAGACGAGCGAGCAGCTGGCCCGGTACTCGGGGTTCACCGAGGACCTCGTGTCGCTCGTCCTCGACAACGGGGGCTCGCTCAAGGCCGAGCACGGCACCGGCCGGGTCATGGCGCCGTTCGTCCGGCGGCAGTACGGCGACGAGCTCTACGACGTGATGCGCGAGGTGAAGCGGCTGTTCGACCCGCGGGGCCTGCTCAACCCCGGCGTCCTGCTGTCCGACGACCCGCAGGCGCACCTGCGCCACATCAAGCTCGCGCCCCAGGTCGAGGCGGAGGTCGACCGCTGCGTCGAGTGCGGCTACTGCGAACCCGTGTGCCCGTCGCGCGACCTCACCCTCACCCCGCGTCAGCGCATCGTGCTGCGGCGCGACATCCGCAGCGCCGAGCTGGCCGGGGACACGCCTCTGGCGCAGCGGCTCGAGCGCGCGTACGAGTACCCGGCGGTGGACACGTGCGCCGTCGACGGGATGTGCGGCACCGCCTGCCCAGTCGGCATCAACACGGGTCTGCTGGTCAAGACGCTCCGCCGCGAGAACCTGCCCGCCCCGACCGCGGCCGTCTGGACCGCCGCGGCGAAGCACTGGGGGAGCACCACGAAGCTCGCCTCCGCGGCGCTCACGGCGGCCGACGTCCTGCCCTTCGTCGGCGCGGTCACGGCGGCCGGTCGCGTCCTGCTGGGTGCCGACACCGTGCCCCGGTGGACGCCCGACCTCCCGCGCGGCGGGCGTCCGCGCCGCCGGCCTCGGCCCTCGTCGCCACCCGACGCCGTCTACCTGCCCGCGTGCGTGAACGTCATGTTCGGCCCGGCCGAGGGACCCGGGGTCCAGGTCGCGTTCGAGGACCTGTGCGCCGCCGCGGGTCTGACGTTGCTGGTTCCCGACGCGATCGAGTCCCTCTGCTGCGGCACGCCGTGGTCGTCCAAGGGGATCGTCGCCGGCCACGACGCGATGAAGGAGCGGGTGCTGCCGGTCGTCCGCGAGGCCACCGACGGCGGGCGTCTGCCGATCGTCAGCGACGCCTCGTCGTGCACCGAGGGATTCCGGCACCTGCTGGGCGACGAGCTCCACGTCGTCGACGTCGTGGCCTTCGTCGCCGACCGCGTCCTGCCCGTGCTCGGGCCCTACGAGCGGCTGCCCTCGTTGGCGCTGCACCCGACCTGCTCGTCCACCCAGCTGGGCCTCGACGGGGCGCTCCTCGACGTCGCGCAGGCCGTCGCCGAGACCGTCACCGTGCCGCTCGACTGGGGCTGCTGCGCCTTCGCCGGCGACCGCGGGATGCTGCACCCGGAGCTGACCGCCGCCGCGACCCGGCGCGAGGCCGCCGAGGTTGTCCGGCTCGACGCGCAGGCGCACGCTAGCTGTAACCGCACCTGCGAGCTCGGGATGAGCCGGGCCACGGGCGCCACCTACCGGCACGTCGTCGAGCTGCTGGCCGAGCAGGCCCTCCCCTGATCTGCACCACCCGTTCCGCCCGTTTCACATTTCCAGCAAAGGAGCAGAGATGAACCCGGAGACGACGGCACTCGTCCTGATCGAGTTCCAGAACGACTTCACCACCAAGGGCGGCGTCCTGCACGGCGCGGTCGAGGCCGTGATGGCGAGCACCGACATGCTCGCGCACGCCGCGACAGCGCTCGAGGCCACCCGCGCCGCAGGCGCCACCGTGATCCACAGCCCGATCTCGTTCCAGGCCGGCTACGGCGAGATCACCGCGCACCCCTACGGCATCCTCAAGGGCGTCGTCGACTCCAACGCCTTCGTCAAGGGCTCGTGGGGCGCGGACTTCGTCCCGGACGTCGCGCCCGTCGACGGCGACATCGTCGTCGAGGGCAAGCGCGGCCTGGACGCCTTCGGGTCGACCAACCTCGACTTCATCCTGCGGTCCAAGGGCATCACGACCGTGGCGCTGGCGGGCTTCCTCACCAACTGCTGCGTCGAGTCGACCATGCGCTCCGCCTACGAGAAGGGCTTCGAGGTCATCACCCTGACCGACGCGGTCGGCGCGACCTCCCAGGCCGAGCACGACAACGCCATCCAGTACGACTACCCGATGTTCTCCAAGCCGATGACGACCGACGAGTACGTCTCGACGCTGCGCGGCGCACCGGTCACCGCCGACAGCTCGCGGGGGTACTGAGCCTGCCGGGCGGCGGTTCGGTCACGGCACCGAGCCGTCGCCCGGCCGGACCTTCTGGGTGGGCCCCGTGGGGATCGAACCCACAACCCGCGGATTAAAAGTCCGCTGCTCTGCCAATTGAGCTAGAGGCCCGGGGGATGGGGAGAACAACCGGGAGAACCCTCGGGACAGCTCCCGCGTAGTACGCACCGTGCTGAGCCCGTCCGGATGCGAGTCTCGCCGGTGCCTGGGCGCGACCCGCCACGACTCTACGGGAGTCGATCACCGAGCGATGGCACCCCCAGCGGCACGCTTGTTCCTCCGTGGTCAGCGCCTCGGCGTTCATGACGTCGTGCCGACGCTCACTCACCGCTCGATCAGCGTGATCCTCGCGGCCGAGACCCCGTGCGGGCCGAGGATCATCAGTCGTTCGTCTCCGTTGAGGATGCGGCCCTCGACCCAGGCACCGTCGTCAAGACGAAGCTCCCGCAGGCTGTCGATCTCGAGCAAGGATCCCTCCCGACTGAAGTCGATCATCGCCTGCCGTCCCAGTGCGACGTATTCGAGATCTCCGGTCTGCAGGACGATTCCGAACGGACGCGAGTCTGCGGGGGAGGGCGCGTGGGCGGTCGGCAGAGTCTCGTCGGGAAGCGGGGCCGGCTCCGGCAGCCGGACACCCGCATCCAGCAGCATGTCGGAGAGGAGCTTCGGCGCACTTCGCACCGTGACGGTCGTCGACCCGAGGCGGGCGGTGGCAGCATCCGTCCCCGGATCCAGTGCGAACCCCATCACGCGACCGTCCCGCTGGGCTTCGAGGATCTGCGGCGCGAGTGCGAGAAGTTTCCGGAAGGCGTCGTAGAGCTGGCTGTCTTCACGGACGTCGTCGATTCCGAAGACGTGGTAACCCATGGCGTGGAAAGCACCTAGCGCGCGGAATGCGTCACCGGTCAGGACACGCGCCTCAGGGATGAAGAGCGGGTTGATGCCCGACGTGTAGTCGCGCATGACCGACTCGCTGTCGGAGATGTAGATGTCGGGGGACACGAAATCCAGCGCCGGTCCGGCGACGCGCCACACCCCGCTCATCCGTGCGGTCGGACCGCCGCTGGGATACTGGCCCGGCATGTCCTGACCTGGCTGGGGGCCCAGCCAGGCGTTCGCGTACGCCGGCAAGGCCTTGATCCGCTTGCCCGTCGCCGCCAGGGCGCCGACATAGCTGGCAAACCCCCACGCCATGAAGACCTCGTCGGCCACTGGGTCGTCGTCGCCGAATCGCTGCTGCCACGATGCCCCGCCCGCGCGCGAGCGCCCGAACAGCTCGACGACGTCGTCGTCGAAGGCGGCGGGTTCGGTCGCCACCGCCTCGACGAGGGCCTCCGGAACGGGCGACAGCCAGGCGACCAGGGCGGCGGACGAACGGTCGCGGCTCGACCCCAAGAGCCCGACCTCGTTCTCCACCTGCATCATGATGACGGTGTGGTCCTCGTCCACCCGGGCGACGTGCTTCATCAAGGCTCCATAGGCTGCCTCGTCCGCCTCTCGCAGGGGCCCGGAGAACACCGACAGCGTGGGGCGAGGCATGGATCCCACATAGCTGAAAGGAGCCCGCACGGGGGACGGTCCGCGGTCGGCTCGCTCGAATCGGGCGGAGTCCTGGCGAACCCACGTGGGTGCATATGTGGACAAGGCGTTCTTGTACGCACCGAACCAGATGAGGACGAGGCGGACGCCCGCCGAGCGCGCACCTGAGAGCAGCTCGTCGACGACGCTGAAGTCGAACGCACCCTCGGACGGCTCCACCTGGTCCCACCCGACAGGAGCGATGACGGAGTTCACTCCGGACCTCCCGATCACGTCCCAGATGGGTGCCATGTGCACGGGATCAGAGGCGCTGGAGTTACGCAGCTCGCCGCCGAGGCAGAAGAACGGTGAGCCGTCCACGATCAGCCGCGTGTGGGTGCCCGCTCGCTCCACGCGGGGAAGTTCGGTCATGAGGTCTCCTTCGGGCACGCTCGATGGGTTGCGTCCCATCGAAGTTTCCTCGAACTTCTGGTGGGGCTGACGTCGCCCGAACCGAGGGCGCTCCTGTCCGTCTAGGGGCTGACAACATCTATACCGACGAGCCGATCGCAGCCACCTTGCGGTCAAGTCCTTTCCTACCGGGTCGTGGTGGCGAGGATGCGCCCTGCTGGACGCTGGTCCCGTGGACAGGGACGCGGAAACCTGACGTCGTCCTCGCGGACCATGTGAGTGCGATTCCGCCGGATACGTTCCCCTCCGCTGCGTCGTCAGCGAGCCCGGGTCACGAAGCCGGTTTCGTACGCGACGACGACCGCCTGGACGCGGTCCCGCACCCCGAGCTTGGCGAGGATCCGCGCCACGTGGGTCTTGACCGTCGTCTCCGCGACCACCATCTCCCGCGCGACCTCCGCGTTCGACAACCCCCGGGCCACGAGCCGCAGGACGTCGAGCTCACGTTCCGTCAACCCCGCGAGCGCGTCGGGCACTCTCGACGAGGGCGCCTGCTCGGCAAACCGCTCGACGAGGCGCGCGGTGATGGACGGCTCGATGAGGGAGTCGCCGGTGGCCGCTGCGCGGACCGCGGCGACGAGTCGCGAGGCGGGCGCGTCCTTGAGCAGGAAGCCCGCGGCGCCGGCGCGCAGGGCGCGGTAGACGTACTCGTTCTGGTCGAACGTGGTCAGGACGACGACGGTCGGCGGCTGGGACATGCGCAGGATCTGCTCGGTGGCCGCGAGCCCGTCGAGCTCGGGCATCCGGATGTCCATGAGCACGACGGCAGGCTTCTCGAGCGCCGCGAGCCGGACCGCCTCCACGCCGTTCTCGGCCTCGGCGACCACCTCGATGTCCCCTTCGGACTCGAGGATCACGCGGAAGCCGGTCCGCACCAATGCCTGGTCGTCGGCGACGAGCACCCTGATCACGTGGACATTGTGGGCGCTGTCCGCGCCGCGCGGGTCGTCCTTGAGGATGACGCGCCGACCGTGAGGAGGACGCCGGCCACCCAGGATCGTCCGTACCGCCGACGCGGACGACGCCTGCCGTCCGTGACGGTAGGGCTGTCACCAAAGACCGCCCTCCTCGGGCCTGACCGAAGGACATCACCATGAACACGCTCCTCAAGGGGGTGCGGCCGTCCGACTACGTCCTGACGACCGCGCTCGTCGTCCTCGCCGTGCTGATCGGCGTGGAGAACGTGCTGTCCGGCCCCGACGCCGACCTCGCGCACGCGATGGACTCGCACTCGTGGGCGATCGTGCTCGTGCTCGTGCTGGCGACGGTCCCGATCCTTCTGCGCCGGACGGCCGTGCTTCCCGCGCTGCTCGTCTCGATCCTCGTCATCACCGCGAGCCTGCCGATGTTCGGCTGGATCACCCGCTGCGGGGTGGGGCTGCCGCTCGCGATCGCCTACGCGTACGCCGTGGCGCGCTTCGCCGGCGGACCGGCACGGCACGCGCTCGGGCTCGCCGGAGTCGTCGTCCTGCAGGTCGTCGTCCTCATCCAGGACTCCTCGACCGGGGGACTGGGCGCCCTGGGCCTGGGTCTGCCGCTGGCCGCGCTGGCCTACGGCGCCGGACTTCTGGTCCAGAGCCGTGTCGCTCGCGCGGGCGGCGCCCCTACGCTGGCCGCTGAGCGCGTCCGCGTCTGAGCGTCCTGCCCACGAGCGAGGTGGCGACGATGAGTGAGGGCTTCCGCGGCATCCTGGGAGGGGTGCGCCCGGTCGACTGGGTGCTGGCGGGTGCCCTCACCGCGCTCGGCGCCGTGCAGATGGTCGCTGACATGCTGACCGGCGACACCGAGGTGGCTCGAGCGGTCGCGACAGGCGAAGCCGCCCACGCGGTCGACCCGCACTCCTGGTGGATGCTTCCGCTGTGGCTCGTCGCGTGCGCCGCGCCGCTGTGGTGGGGGCGCGGGGTGCTGCAGGTCGGCGGCATCATGCTGGGCGTCGTCGCGCTGCACGATCTCGTGTTCGGCTGGCAGGGGCGGTGCGGGTCAGGGCTTCCCCTGGCGTTCGTGATCGCGTTCCTCGGGGGCATCGCGTACGAGCGGACCCGTGCTTGGGCCACGCTCGTGCTTGCCCTCCTGACCGTCGTGGCAGTGCTCGTCCGCGATGCGACGGCCGGGCTCGGAGCCGTGACGCTCGCCCTGCCGGTCGCGGTCGTCGTCTTCGTCATCGCCCGCGCCGTGCGGTACCGGACGGCACTCACCCGTGAGCTGGCCGCGCGCAACGACGAGCTGCGCACCGTCCGCGACGCACGCCTCGCGCTGGAGGTCGACGAGGACCGCGCGGCCCTCTCTCGCGAGCTCGACACGCTGCTGCGCGAACGGCTCGACCTGCTCGGTCGTGCCGCTCGCTCAGGCGACGATCTTGATCCCGAGCAGACGCGCGCGCTGCTCGCGCAGCTCGAGGCGGACAGTCGCAGCACCCTCGAGGAGATGCGCCGCGTCGTCGGACAGCTCCGGGGTGTCGGGGGTGCCGCGGTCACGCTCGCGCCCGTCCCCGCCGTGGCCCACCTCGACGCGCTGCTGGCCCGCCGTTCGCAGCCCGAGAGCCCCCCCGCCCCCCCCCGCCCCCCCCCCCCCCCCCCACGCCCCGGACTGTCGGGTGGACGTCGAGGTGCGGTTCGCCCGCGGCGCACTCGAGCTGCGGGTGCACGGTCCGGTCGAGCGCGGCGCCGACGTGCGGACCGCACTGACCCGGGCGCGCGAGCGAGCGCGGTTGCTGGGTGGGTCCGTCGACCTGCGGGTGGGGCGCGGTCAGGCGCGAGCGATCGCGCTGCTGCCGGTCGCCGGGTAGGTCCGATGCGCACGCGGGAGACGGTCGCGATCGTCGTCGGCACCGTGGGCGTCGTCGTCGTTCCGACGATCGCGCACGGGTGGCCGACGAGTGTCGCGGGGAACGTCGCCACGGCGTTGTCCCTCGCCGCCGGCGTGGCGCTCGTGTGGTGGCGGTCCCGACCCCGGGCCGCGGCCGTGGTCGCACTGACCGGGTTCCTGCTCGCTCTCGTGACGGCGCCCGACGGATGGGTGCCGGACGCCCTGCTCATCCCGTTCAGCGCGAGCTTCGCGCTGCTGGCGCTCGCCTGGTCGGGCCGCGCGGCACTCGGGGTCGCGGCGGGCGCCGCGGCATACGTCGCCATCTGCGTGGCGGTCATGGGCTCCGACGACACCGTCGCCACGCTGATGTTCACGGTCCCGCCGTTCGTCGCCGGGACGGTCCTGCGCCTGCGCCGGGAGACCGCGGAGGAGCTGGAGGAGCGGGCCCGCGAGGTGGAGGAGGAGCGCGAGCTGCTCACCGAGCTGACCTTGCGGCGCGAGCGGGCACGGATCGCATCCGAGCTGCACGACATCGTCGGGCACGCCATCAGCGTCATGGTGATCCAGGCCGCCGCGGGCCAGCGGCTCGTCGACGCGTCCCCTGCCCGGGCGCGCGAGGCGCTCGCGGCGATCGCCGAGTCCGCGTCACAGGGGCGTGACGACCTGGAGCGGCTCATCGAGCTGCTCGGCGGCCACGACGTCGTCACGCAGGATCTGGCGCTCGTCGACGAGGTTGTGGAACGTGCGGGCCGCAGCGGGCTCGACGTCACGTATCGGCTCGAGGGCGACAGCGACGCCCTGCCCGCGCCGGTGGCGCATCTCGCATTCCGTGTCGTTCAAGAGAGCCTGACCAACGCGCTGCGCTACGCCCCCGGCGCCGAGGTACGGATCTCCGTGCGGGCCGACGGGTGCGTCGTCGACGTACGAGTCGAGAACGACCCGGCGCGCTCGTCAGCCGTCGACGGGGTGCTCGGTACCGGCCGGGGGCTGCTGGGCCTGGGGGAGCGGATCGCCGAGGTAGGGGGCGTGATGCGCGCGGGGGTGACGCCCGGCGGGGGGTGGGTCGTCGTAGCCCGTGTTGGTCACTGAGCACGGTGTCGCCGGAGAGCCACGGACCGAGAGAGACCAGGTGGCCCAAGGGTGCGCGACCAAGGCGCGGGCCAGCACCAGGGTCGATCCGGCAAGGGCCGCCCGGCCTCCAGCTCGTGGCCCGACCGACCCTGCCCGGCAACCCCGTGCGACGCCATATCATCACCCGATGGCGCGCGGGGGCGGGATGCAGGACATCGAGCTGACCGACCACGCGACCGGTGGCGCCAGGGTGGACGACGACGCAGGCGTCCCGCGACCGCCTCGTCGACGACGATGGTGGCTGGTACCCGTCGCAGCGGCGGCCGTCGTGCTCGCGCTCGTCGCCTACCAGGGCATCACCGACGCGCGTCAGCGCTCG
Organism: Cellulomonas sp. P4_A2; assembly: GCF_056402515.1. Classification (NCBI taxonomy): domain Bacteria; kingdom Bacillati; phylum Actinomycetota; class Actinomycetes; order Micrococcales; family Cellulomonadaceae; genus Cellulomonas; species Cellulomonas sp. P4_A2. Next base: position 53,625 of record NZ_JBFUHG010000004.1, on the reverse strand, counting down.
CTGCTCGCCGGCCTGGCCGACGTCCCCGGGGTGCTCGCGCCGATCGATCCCGACCTGCCGATCCGCTGGGACATCGCCGGCACGACGTCGAATGCGGCCGCGAACGGGATCGTGGCCGACGGGGCGGCGATGAACATCGTGGTCGACCCGGACGGCACGCAGCGGGTCGTCGCCGTCGACCTCACGACGGGTGCAGAGCGCTGGTCGACCGTCGTGTACGGCCCGAACGCGGCTCTGGCTAAGGCGCTCGAGGGCGGGGGTGGCACGGCGTCGGGATTCTGCCTGCCAGTCAGTACGCCCGAGCCGACCTCGCTCGCGTGCATGGTCAGCGACGGGTTCGAGACGAACGGCCTGTACGAGAGGGTCGCCGCGACCGAGACGCTGGTGCGCGTCCTCGACACGCACGACGGGCACGAGCTGGCGCAGCTGCCGTCGGGCCAGGCCGGGATCGCCGTTTCGGGCGACCGTGTCGTGCTGGCCCGGTGGACCGACGGCGGCGTCGACGTCACCGCGTACGACCCGGCGTCGGGCGACACCGCCTGGTCCCGGCGTCTCGACGTCCCGCCCACGGCAATCCGCCCCGACTACGTGCCGTCCGTCCAGAGCGTCGACGGTCTCATCGAGGTCAGCTCGAGCACCTGGGCGATGCGGCTCGACGAGGACGGTGTGCCGCTGGCGGTGCAGCCCGAGCGCGACGGGTCCACGGGGGGCAGCTCGATCGTCGAGGCTCCCACCGCCGACCGCTTCCTCGCGGTCTCCTCCACCAGCAGCGGGACGAGCACGCAGCTGCTCGGCGCCGACGGCACGGTGGAGCACGAGCTCCCGGGCGAGCTGGTCTACACGGCTGTCGACGACGGCAGCGTGCCCGGCCTGATCCTCACGGTTCCCTTGCCTTCGGCAGCCACGGACGGTGGCGAGGAGGCGGTTCGGGTCGGCTCGCTGCGCGGCTCCGACGCGACGACGGGCCGGACCCTCTGGACCGCCGACATCTCGAAGAGCGGGTACGGCGCACTGGTCCTGCTCGGCCGTGTCTACGTGCTCGCAGGTCAGGGGATCGATGTTCTCGACGGGCGCTCGGGCAAGCTGCTCTGGACCATCGAGCCGTCCGACGGCGTCACCTACGGCAGCATCATGACCGACGGGCGTGCCCTGCTCGCCGTGCGGAACCCGGGCCAGGCGGGCGGCGACCGGATCGACGCGTACTCGCTGACCGGGCCCGACCAGGTCTGGAGCGCACCGATCCCTGCGGGTCTGGTCGAGGTTCGTGGGGTCGGCCCCATGCTGGTCGGCGTCGCCTACGCCGATTCGCTGTACTCCCGCGACGTCGTGCGGGTGGCGCGGCTCGGCTGACGCGCGCTGGGCGGTCGGAGGACGATCTGACGAACCGGAAGCCTGTCCGCTATCGGGGCAGGACGGTCAGGACGCGGACCACGTGCTCGCGGAACGCGGTCATGTAGTCGCGCAGGAACTCCTCGGTCGACGGCACCAGGACCTGTCCGTCGTCGGTGAACAAGTCCGGCTTCCAGGTGAGGTAGGCCTCGGGGGCCGTCATCTGCCGGGCGTTGACGAAGCTGAGCACCGCCCGCAGGCTCTGCTGGGCGAGCGCGGTGCCGATCTGGCCGACGGACATCCCGATGACCCCTGCGGGGATGTGGTCGAACGAGTTCTGACCCCACGGTCGGGACGCCCAGTCGATGGCGTTCTTCAGGGCACCGGGGATGGATCGGTTGAACTCCGGCGTCACGAACAGGACGGCCTGGACTGCGGCGATCGCGTCCTTGAGCGCTCGTGCCTCCGGCGGGAAGTCCTCGTCGTAGTCCTGGCTGTACAACGGCAGGCCCCGGATCGGGATCTCGGTGAACGTCAGGTCGTCCGGAGCGAGCCGGATCAGGGCCTTCGAGAGCGTGCGGTTGATCGACGTCGAGGACAAGCTTCCGACGAAGTATCCGACCTTGTAGGTAGTCATGACCCACCGACCTCACGACGAGCAGATGCTGTCCTTCGACACTACGCGTGCGCGTAGCCATCGGCCATGGCGGTCAGTCAGTCGGTCGGGCAGGTAGCGCGGGGCGAGCCCAGCGACGGCAGGTAGGTCGCCCACTCGGACGCCGTCAGGTTGCGACCGGCGACGTGACATGCGGCGGCAGCGAGGTCGGCTGGGGACAGGTCCCACAGCAGCACGCCGTCGCGGCCCGCGACGGCCAGGGTCGTCCCGTCGTGGCTGAGGTAGGCGCGGGTGCTGAACCGCACCGGCAGGTGGATGAGGCTGCCCAGGCGGATCCCGGTCGTCGGGTCGTACAGGGCGGCGAGCTGGTTCGTCGAGGTCGCGACGAGGGTGTGGCCGTCATCGCTGAGGGCGACGTCCTTGATCGACCCGGGCATGCTCGCCATCTCACGGACCGGGGCGAGCGTGTCCGGCCGGAGCACCGAGACGTCCGAGCCCATCGTCGTCACGATGAGGTCGTCGTCGCCGACGACGGTCCACCACGAGCCGGCGAGTGCCTGCGGCCGTTCGGCCCCTGTCGCGAGGTCGTAGAAGCGGGTGTGCGAGTTGGAGAACAGGCCGGTGTCGTCGACCTGTTCGGTCGCGAGCACGCTGCCGTCCGGTGCTGCGGACATCCCGAAGACGTACTGAGGAGTCGGGATCGGGCGGCCGACCACCTTGTCGGCCACGGGGTCGATCAGCTCGACCCAACGGGGGCCCTGCAGGTAGACGGCCATCAGATCGTTCCCGGCCGGCACCAGGCTGTTCTCCACGCCCCGGACGGATCTCAGTGGCCGGAGTCGGCCCGACGGGACCTCGAGGCGGAAGACTTCCTCGTCCCCGTCGATGAGCGCGACGGGCGTCTCGCGGGAGCCCCACAAGAGCTCGGAGACCGGCCGGTCGGGCGTGGCAGCGGCGCGGTCCTCCGCCACGTCCCAGACGGCTTGGCCCGTCGGCACACCCCCGGGGACGTCGGGAACCGCGCCGACCAGCAGGGTCGAGCCGTCAGGCCCGAAACCGCCGATAGGCGCCTGCCCTGCGGCGACGAGCCGTGTGACCGGTCCCGTCCCGTCGAGCCTCCACCGCGTGATCTGCGGCGTGACCTGGCCGAACGTGGCGATCGTCGAACCGTCGCTCGACACGGAGATCGGTCCGAAGTGCCCGGTCTGGGTATCACGCTCGACACCCGTCGGCTGGCCGGTCGCGAGGTCACGCTCCGTGACGACCCCGTCCCAGCTGCTGCACAGGAGACGCCCCTGCGTCCAGGAGACCGCCGCTGAGACGCAGCTGAGACTCCAGATGCCGGTCGGAGGCAGGACGGCCGTCCATCGCACAGAGCCATCCTCGAGGGCGACGTCCGTGGCGGTCGCCGCTCCGACGGCGATGACGGTGTCCTCAGAGACGGCCAGGGAGACGCTGGCGGCGCCGGACGGGACTGCGAGCGTCCGCACGACGGAGGTCGTGCGCGGCGCGAGGACCCGCACGGGCCCGTCGTGCGCCCCGACGTAGAGCCGTCCCGCCGAGTCGAACACCACGGCGCCTGAGTCGACGTCCAGGAGCCCCTGGCTGTAGGGCGGGGGTTCGCGGGACGCCGGCAGGGCGCCGAGCGCGTGCCCGTCGCGCGCGTCGAGCAGCAGCACGGCGCCGTCCTCACGCCGCAGGACGGCCAGGGTGGTGCCGTCGGGGCTCAGCGCGATCGCCCCGGACACGGCCGGCACCACCGTGCGTCTGAGGAGCGCTGCGCCCGTGGCGACGTCGAACGTCGCGACCGACGCACACACCGGCGCCGAACCGCCGGCGTCGAACGGGATCGTCCGGTCGATGGGGTCGTCCTCCATGGCGTCGATGCAGTCGTCCTGCGGCGACGGGGCCAAGGCCAGGTGCGCCACGGTCGTCCCGTCGGCACTCACGACGACCTGGGAGTTCTCCATCGCGGGGACGTGGTCGTCGGGGAACCGGTAGTCGAGCGCTCCGGTCTCGAGGTCCATCACCGTCAAGCGCGAGTCGTCGAGCGCGACGATGGCGTGCGAGTCGTCACCGAGGAGCGCCCCGGAGACGACGGCCTTCGCCTCGGGGACCTGCACGTATCCCTGAAAGCCCGGCGACGCCGTGAACACTCCCAGGAGCGCGGACCTGGTCCGGGGATCGTCGGGCCAGCGTCGGTACGCCTCGACAGCGAGCAGTGCGGCCACGGCGCGGTTGGTGTCGTGGGCGGCCTGTGACCCGCTCGTGACGGCCTCGATCTCGGCGCTCTCCTGAGCGGTGCGGGCGCGCCGCCCGAGTGCGCCCGCGGCCCCGGCCGCGACCAGCGCGAGCACGAGGACGACGGCGGTCGCCGCCAGGGCCACGCGCAGCCTGCGGTTCTGGCGCCGCTCCGCTGCTGCGCGCGCCCGTTCGGCATCGAGTGCCGACGAGCGCAGCGCGACCGATGCCGCCAGGAACTCCTCCTCGGCGGTCGTGAGGTTCGGCGCGGCGGTGTCGCGCCACTCGATCGCCGCGTCCAGACGGCCGCCGCGATACAAGTCCGAGTCGGGTCGGCCGAGCGCCTCCCACGCCTCGGTCGCGGTGACCAGGTGCCGGAGCAGGCGCGTGCCGACGGCATCGTCGTCGATCCACGAGCGCAGGCGCGGCCATGCTCTGGCCAACGACTCGTGCGCCATCTCGATGCTGTCCTCGCGTGCCGTCAGCAGGCGGGCTCCGACCAGGTCGGCGACCACCTGCTCGCGCGCAGCGTCGCCGCTCATCGACGAGACGGGCACCCGCCGCGGGACGGGCGGGCCGTCGGTCGACGGTGCGACCAGGCGCAGGAGGATCGACCGGCACAGCGACCGCTGCGCTTCGGGCAGGCGCTCGTAGAGGCGGTCGGCCGAGCGTGCGACGGCCCCGCTGATACCGCCGGAGCTGAGGTACGACTCGACCGTCAGCACGTTCCCCTCGCGACTGTGCCAGGTCTCGACCAGCGCGTGCGAGAGCAGCGGCAGGGCGCCAGGGTCGGCCTCGACGTCTCGCAGGAGGAGGTCGACGAGTCCATGCTCGAGCGTCAGGCCGGACAGCCGCGCCGGCTCCTCGATCGCGTGCCGCAGATCGTCACCGGCGAGCGGCGGCACCAGGTGCAGCCCGCGTTCTGCCAGGGCGCCGAGCGTCGCGTCGGCGGCGAGTCCGCCCATCTTGTCGGCGCGGACCGCGAGCAGGAGCACCCCGCCGTCCTGGACATGGCGGCGCAGCAACCCGCAGTACTCCACGATCTGCGCACGGTCCTGATCGAGCAAGAACAGGCTCTCGAGCTGGTCGACGGCCAGGACGTCGCCGGCGCCGATGCCCGCGAGCGCCGCCTGCAGGCCCGCGACTGGCGACGGCCCCGGCACCGTGACCGAGACGCGTCGGCCGGCGTCTCTGAGCGCGGCGACGAGGCCCGCCCGCATCAGCGAGCTCTTGCCGCAGCCCGACTCGCCGGTGAGGACCAGCACGGGCATGGCGTCGAGCCGGGACAGGCAGGCCGTGACCTCGTCCTCGCGACCGAAGTAGTCGTCCTGGTCCGCCGCGTCGTAGGCAGCGAGGCCTTTCCACGGGCAGGTCGGCCGAGCGTTCGATCGCTGGCCCAGGCCCGCCGCGCGCGGATCCTGCCGCAGCACCTGCCGCTCGAGCTCCACCAGCGCGGCGCCCGGGTCGATCCCCAGCTCGTCGGCGAGCACGCGGCGCGCGCGTCGCAGCGTCGCAAGCGCGTCCGCCTGCCTGCTGTCCCGGTACTGGGCGAGAGCGAGCACCGCCCACCGGCGTTCCCGCAACGGCTCGGCGCGTACCGCGGACTCGGCGTCGGCGGCGACGCCGCGACTGTCTCCGATGGCCAGACGGGCCTCGAGCAGGTCCTCCTGGACGGTGCGACGCACCTCTTCGAGACGCTGAGCCTGCGAGCGGCCGAGCTCCCAGGAGGCGAGGTCCGCGAAGGCCGGACCGTCCCACAGGCTCAGCGCCCGGTCGAAGACCACAGCGGCTCGGGCGGGCTCACCGGTTGCGGCGTACGTCCTTGCACGCGTGACCTCGGACTCGAACTGCGTGACGTCGACCGTGCGCGGCTCGACGACGAGCCGGTACCCCGTCGGTGTCGTCTCGATCGCGGAGGGCCCGAGTGACCGCCGCACGCGACCTACTGCCGCCTGCACCTGCTTGTTCCATGTCGCCGGCAGGGCGTCTCCCCAGACGGCGTCCGCGAGCTGGTCGGGGCTCACGGGACGGCCTAGGAGCAGCACCAGGGCTGCGAGGACCGTCCGCTCACGGGGGCCCAGGTCGCCGTTGCCGTCGACCCGAGCAGGTCCGAGCACCTGGATGCTGCCCATGACCGGGATGATCCGGTCTGCGCAGATCCCGGTCAAGGTGCCGAATACTGGATGGATACCGGGTCCGGGCCGCCCCGATACCCACCCGGGGCACGGTCCGTGGCATGCCTCTCACCACTACCCGAGCAGCCCGACGTCGACCCCGCCTCGTGGAGGTCGAGCTCGTCGAGGACGACGGGCAACCACGCGAGACCGTCGACCGACGTCCGATCCGGGTGCCCGGCGGTCTGCTGCTCGTCGTCGCGCTGGTCGCAGCGGCGGTCGGGACCAGCGTCGGCACGTTCGACGGGAGGCAGGGCGACGCGACGACCGGGTGTCCGGCCTCCGCCGTCTGCGAGGTCGAGCACAGCGCAGCAGAGCGCCGCGGCGTCTGCCAGTGGCAGGGGTTCACGGCGGTGATGCCTGCCCTGTGCGGACCTGCTGCCGCCCCCGTGAAGGTAGATCCGTGCGAGATCGTCGGCGCCCCGAGCGCCGAGGCCGTCTGCCGCGACGATGCGGCGAGGAATCCCCCGTACACGCCTCACGGGGGCCACCCATGACCGGGCCGCCCGCGGGACGACAACGCTGATGGCTTCGTCAGCGTGATCCGACCCCGGCTCGCCTGACCGCGGCCACCATCGCCTCGGCGATCTCGGGCGTCGCCGCCGCCAGGATCGAGTCCGACGCGAGCGACCACGGCTCCCCACGACCGTCGAGCACGACTCCGCCGGCCTCGCGGACGAGCACCACCCCGGCGACGACGTCCCAGGCCGCGTTGCCGAACGCCAGCGACGCCGACGTGCGACCGGTCGCCACCCAGGAGAGCTCGGTGGCGGACGTGCCGACCACCCGCAGCCTGCCGAACGTCCCCGCGGCTTCGCGCAGGACCGCGGCCCGGACGTCGAGCGGCCACGGCGACACCGAGGTCCAGGACAGATCGCCGACGGTCACCGTCAGGGAGTCGATCGAGGCGGAGCGGGTGGTGACGCGGACGTCGCTCGTCGCGCTCGTCGCACGGAGCCAGGTGCCGGCACCGCGCGCGGCCCACACGGTCTCGCCGGTCGTGACATCCGCGGTCACCCCGACGACCGGGTCGCCGCCCGCGAGCCGGGCGAGCGTGCACGCGACCAGTGGCAGTCCGGCGACGAAGTTCGCGGTGCCGTCGATCGGGTCGACGACCCAGCGATCGGGAGCCGACTCGCCGGGGCTGCCCTCCTCGCCCTGTACGGGCAGCGACGAGCCCGCTGCCAGCGCACCGACGATCGCCGCCTCGGTTGCGAGGTCGACCGCGGTGACGAGGTCGTTCGGGCCCTTGAGTCGAAGCACGCCGCGGTCGCCGTCACCTCGGGAGACGGCCAGCCCGACGGTCACGGCGCGGAGGGCGAGGTCGACGTCCTGGGCGAGGTCAGCGGGGACGAGAGGCAGGTCGGTGGTCGTCGTCATGCCGCCAGCATCACCGCTCGCGGTGTCCGCCACGTGAACGCAGGGGGCGGGCGGTCGTCGTCCGCGGGCTCACGGCGGCCGCTCGGGTGCCGGACCTTGAAGGGAGAAACCACCTCAGGTTCACCCGGAACTCGAGTGGTGCCGCTGATTCCCTGATCAGCACCGGCGGAGGACCCTGGACACGTGGGGACCGTGGACGACGGAACCGTGGTGGGGCGCGCGACGCTCCTGCTCGAGATCGTCGAAGCGGCCGGCTGCATCAAGCAGGCCGACCTCGCCCGCGACGCCGGCCTGCCGAAGCCGACCGTCCGACGGATCGCCGCGGACCTCATCGCGCGCGGCCTGCTGGCCCGGTGCCCCGACGGGTACGAGCTCGGCCCGCGACTGGTCTCCCTCGGCGCTGCCGCACTTGCCAGGCACCCGTTCCGCGCTGCGACCGCGCCCCACGTGCAGGACCTCCTCGCCCGAACCGGGGAGGTCGCGTTCGTCCAGACGGTCGAGCCGGACCTGACGATGGTCACCCTCCACGTCGCCTACGGCCACAGCCGCGCCGCCGCCGTCGACGTCACCCTCGACGGCTGGCCCACCGTCGAACCCGCTGAGCCCGCCATCCTGTTCAAGGCGGCCGGCCGCATCGCCTACGCCGAGCACCCCGACCGCGTCGACGCGTTCCTCGCCGCCGGCATCCGCCGCCGCACCCGGTACTCGCCGCCGACCCGCCGTGTCCTGCTCGCCGCCATCAGCGCGACCCTCGAGGACGGCACCGCCGTCGAACGCGAGGAGCACACGCCCGGATGGTCGTGCATCGCCTCGGGAATCCGTGACCACGACGACCACGTCGTCGGCGTGGTCGGTGTCATCGGGCGCTCCGGGACGTGGGAACCCCAGCGTCTGCACGGCCCGATCACCCGGGCCACGGACGCGCTGTCCTCCGCGATCCCCTTGGCGCTCCCGGAAGCGCAACGCGCGATCGAGCGGCACCAGACCTCCTGAACCTCGCGGTTCGGGTCACTGAGCGGCCCACCACCGGCGAGCTCGTCGCCGCGCGCTGCCACCCTCACGGTGAGCGCTCGCCCCTGCGCACCGAGGACCGTGCCATGCCGGACACGACCGTGAGCCGCACGGCTCACCTCCAGACGGTCATCGAGTTCGAGATGGACCTGGACCCGACGACCCCACGACCGCTGACTGCCCGTGCCGCGCGTGTGCGCGCTGTCGCCGCTGCCGTCGGCGGAGCCCTGGCCCTGGCCGTGCTCGCCACCCTCGGCGCGGGAATCTCGACCTCGTCCGAGCCTCCCGCCGGTGATCCGGTCTTCGAGGTACAGCGCATGGGATCGCCCTAGCCGCACGGGCGCCTAGGGGGTGGACCGCCGGCCCGAGACGGCAGACTCGCTGCCCATGACGGTCCTGCGCTCGATCTCGCTGTTCGCTCTCGCCGCGCTCGCGGAGATCGGCGGTGCGTGGCTCATCTGGCAGGGCGTGCGGGAGCATCGCGGTGCCCTCTGGATCGGGGCGGGCGTCGTCGCCCTCGGTGCCTACGGGTTCGTCGCGACCCTGCAGCCCGACGCCAGCTTCGGGCGGATCCTGGCCGCGTACGGCGGCATCTTCGTGGCGGGGTCGTTGGCGTGGGGCGTGGTCGTCGACAAGTTCGCGCCCGACCGCTGGGACATCATCGGCGCGGCGATCTGCCTGCTCGGCGTGGCCGTCATCATGTACGCACCCAGGACCTGACCTCGAGTGGCCCGGCTCCGCCTGAGTTGCGGGCCGTCCGGCTCCCGAGCACGGTGGATCCATGGCAGAGCTGCTGGTGGACTTCATCACGTCGCTCGACGGCTACGCGTCCGCGGAGGGGTGGCCCGGGTTCTGGGGTCTGGAGGGGCCGGAGTACCTGGCCTGGCTCGAGGCGTCGCCCGAGCGCGACCACACGATCCTCATGGGAGCGACGACGTACCGCCTGATGTCGCAGTTCTCGGCCGCCGGCGAGGAGGGCACGGAGTCGCTCGCCGACCTGCCCAAGGTGGTGTTCTCCTCGACCCTCACGAAGCCGCTCGAGTGGGCCAACACGCACCTGGTCCGCGACGACCCGGTCGAGGCCGTCCGCGCGATGAAGGCGGACGGCGCGAACCTGCGCACGCTCGGCAGCCTCACCCTGTGCCGGTCGCTGCTGGAGGCGGGCCTCGTCGACCGGTTCCGCGTGGTCGTCTTCCCCGTGATCACCGGTGCCACCGGGCAGGAGCGGATCTACGACGAGTACCCGGACGTCCGCCTCGAGATGACCGCGTCCCGGACGTTCGACGGCCGGCTGCAGCTGCTCGAGTACGTGCCGACCGTCCTGACCGGACCGCCGGGCGCCGCCGGCTGACCCTGCGCCACGTACGCGGCCGCCCGTCGGATCGCCGACGAGCCGACGACGGTCGTCTGGCGGCACTGGTGCGTCGGGGCCACCCGGGACAGGCTGGAGCCGACGCGAGGAGCAGGCACATGACCGACCACGCCGTGGTGATCGCGGGCGCGGGCCCGACCGGGTTGATGCTCGCGGCGGAGCTCGCGCTCGCGGGCGTCGACGTCGCCGTCGTCGAACGACGGGCCACCCAGGACGTCGACGGGTCGCGCGCCGGCGGCCTGCACGCGCGCACGATCGAGGTGCTCGACCAGCGGGGCATCGTCGACCGGTTCCTGACCGAGGGCAAGACGATGCAGATCACCGGCTTCGTCGGCATCTCCATGGACATCAGCGACTTCCCGACCCGCCATCCCTACGGGCTCGCGCTCTGGCAGAGCCACATCGAGCGGCTTCTGGCCGAGTGGGTCGACGAGCTGGGCGTGCCGTTCCTGCGCGAGCGGTCGGTCTCCGGGCTGACCCAGGACGAGACCGGCGTCGACGTCGAGCTGTCCAACGGCACCGTGCTGCGCGCGCAGTACCTCGTCGGCTGCGACGGCGGCCGCAGCGTGGTCCGCAAGGCCGCCGGGATCGACTTCGTCGGCTGGGAGCCGACGACGAGCTACCTGATCGCCGAGGTCGAGACGACCGAGCCGCCACAGGTCGGGATGCGTCGCGAGGGCGGGGGGATCGGTCCGGCAAGCCGGGACGAGGGCGAGTCGCGCTACCGCGTCGTGCTGATGGAGCGGGACGTCGTCGAGGACCGTGACGACCCGACGCTGCAGGACGTCCGGGAGGCGCTGACCGCCGCTTACGGCACCGACTACGGCGTGCACAGCCCGACGTGGGTCTCCCGCTTCACCGACGCCACCCGGCAGGCGGTCTCCTACCGAGCGGGCCGGGTGCTGCTCGCTGGGGATTCGGCCCACGTCCACCCGCCGCAGGGCGGGCAGGGCCTCAACATCGGCGTGCAGGACGCGGTGAACCTCGGCTGGAAGCTGGCCCAGGTGGTGCACGGGGACTCGCCCGACACGCTGCTCGAGAGCTACCACGCCGAGCGCCACCCGATCGGCGCGAAGGTCCTGCAGAACACCATGGCGCAGGTCGCCCTAAGCACCCCCGACGACCGGCACGACGCGCTGCGCGACACGATGAGGGAGCTGCTCGGCATGGACGAGCCGCGTCGTCGGATCGCCGGGATGCTCTCCGGGCTCGACGTCCGCTACGACCTCGGCGAGGGCCACCCGCTGCTCGGCCGGCGCATGCCGGACCTCGACCTGCAGACCGCCGACGGCCCGACCCGCGTGTACGAGCTCCTGCACCCCGCGCGTCCCGTGCTGCTCCGGCTCGGTCAGCCCGGCGGGATCGACGACGAGGGTCGGGTGCGCGTCGTCGACGCCGGGTACGACGGCGCGTGGGAGCTGCCGGTCGTGGGCGAGGTCGCCGCACCCGCGGCGGTCCTGTTCCGTCCCGACGGCTACGTGGCCTGGGCGGGAGACCTCACGGACGCGGCGCTGCCACGCGCGCTCACCACGTGGTTCGGCGCCTAGAGCGAGAGGACCCAGCCGAACGCGGCGGCGGACAGCACGCCGATGAGCGTCCAGGCGAGCATGCTGCCGCCGAGGTAGCCGACGTACTTGCCGTGCTCGGCCGCGGAGCTGCCCCACCGCGGCGCGGGCGCCCAACGGACGGTGTCGGCGACCTCGGAGAGGCGGGTCGTCAGCGGGGCGGTCGGGCTGGCCATGGGAGTGCTCCTTGTGGGTGCGTGCAGAAGGGGTGCCGGGATTGCCGACCCCTCCATGGTCCCACCCGCGCACCCCCCGGACCCGGGCCCTTCGGCCCTCTTCGCGACGAACGGCGGGCGACGCCCGTCACATCGGGAGTCGAGCGCCGTGGCACCCTGTCGCCCATGAACGGCTTCATGCACATCAACGGCGTCACGTACGACCTCGGACCGCAGAAGGACGCGAAGGCGCTGAACCAGCTCGCGATGCGGTTGCGCGCCGCGCAGGGCACGGAGCACCAGCTCGTCGTCCTCAACGGCCAGCGGGTCGAGCTGACGATCGACCTCTCGGCGGTCTGGGCGTCGGCCACCTGGGTCGAGTCCGGGCCCAGCGCTGCGCCGCCCGCGATCCGGCGGCGCTGACGCACCCGCCGCTCCACCAGGATCCGCGGGCGCAGGCCAGCGCGGGCCAGGTCCTCTGACGGACCCCGAGAAGTCGAGACCGTATCGATACGTGGAATCGCTCCCACAAGTGGGCCACCGATTTCTATGATCGGCTCGCGCGGCCTCGTGAGTGCGCACCGTCGACGACGACAGGGGGAACGCGTGGGCTGGTACGCGCGGTTGCTGATGCGCCGCGCGCGCGCTCAGTCGGCCCTGCTCGCCGTCGTGGCGGGCGTGGCGTTGCTGGCCACGTCGCTGCTCGGCACCTTCACGCTCCTGCTGACCGCGAGCCAGGACCGCATGGTCGGGGTCGCTCTCGACCGCACCCGCGCCCAGGACCGAGAGCTCGACGTTGTCGTCAGGCCACGAGCCGGGGACCGCACGCTGCTGGACGGCGCCGACCAGCTCGTGACGGACACCCTAGCCACGGTCCCCGCCACGCGGGAGACGTGGCTGGCCTCGGCGATGTACACCGTGAGCGGCACCGCTGACGCGGTCCAGCCCTATGTGTACCTCGGCTCCGAGCCGGAGATCGCCCGAAGCAGCGTGCTCCTCAGCGGCGCCTTTCCGACTGCAGCCGTCGACGAGTCCGGGCGCGTTCTCGTCGCGGTTCCCCAGGTGGCGGCCGAGGCGTACGGCTGGCAGGTCGGGACCGTGGTGGACGTCGCCGTCGGAGGGCGGAGCGATCGGGCGACGCTCGTCGTCACCGGGACGTTCCGGCTGACCGGACCGGCTTCCTCGTGGCACCGGGACCCGCTGGCCGGCGCGGAGGAGGATGCGGCGTACCCGGTGCTGGGATCGGCCGGATTCCTGACGACGAGAGCGTGGGGACCGCTCGTCACCGCAGGTCCGGACGTCCTGACGGACGGGACGGTGCAGCTGGGCACCGCGCACCTGGTCGCCCACCCCGACCTGGGCCAGGCCGGCGGCGACGAGGTGGCAGCCCTGCGGTCCCGGCTGGACGACGCGCAGCGTCGGCTCGCCGCGCTGACCGTCGACGGCGGGGACGCGCGGATCGAGTCCCACCTCGCCGACACGATCGACGCGGCCGCGGCCAGCCTGCGGGTCACCCAGGTCACCGTCGTGGTGGTCGCCCTCCTCCTGGTCGTGCTCGCGATCACCGTGCTGCTGGGTGCCGCTCGTCTGCTTGCCGAGCGGCGGGCACCCGAGCAGCGGCTGCTCTCGTCGCGCGGTGCGTCGGCGGGCCAGCTCACCGGTGTCGCCGGGCTCGAGGCGCTCGGCGTCGCCGTGGTCACTGCCGCGCTCGCGCCCTGGCTCGCGGGCGGTCTGTACCACGTGCTCACCGCCTCGGGCCCTGTCCGGGATGGGGGCCTGCACGTCGATCCCGGCCGACCGGCTGAGCTGTGGCTGGTGTGCTCGGTGTGCGCGCTCGTGCTCGCGGGGGTCCTGCTCGCTCCTACGGTCCGGCTGCGCACCGCGACCGGCGCGGGCCGGGCGGACCGCACCGGGGCGCTCGCGCGCTCCGGGGCCGACATCGCGCTCGTCGTCCTCGCGGTCGTGGCGTTCCGCCAGCTGAGCACCTACCAGAACCCGATCGGGTCGGCGGGTTCCGCCGACCCGATGCTCGTCCTGGCGCCCGCGCTGGTGCTGCTCGCGGGTGCCGTCCTGACCCTTCGCCTGCTGCCCGTGCTGACGCGCGCGGGGGAGCGGCTCGCCTCCCGCAGCCGAGGACTGGCCTCTCCCTTGGCCGCCTGGGAGCTCGGGCGTCGCCCGGGCCGGGCGTCTGCCTCGGTCCTCCTGCTGACGCTCGCGATCGGTGTCGGCACGTTCTCTCTCTCGTTCCTGTCGACGTGGCGTTCGTCGCAGCAGGACCAGGCCGACCTCGCGACCGGCACCGACGTTCGCGTGGTCCCAGCCGACGAGCTGGCGGCAGCGGCGTCAGCCGCCGGCCTGCCCGGCGTCGAGCACGTCGCGCCTGTGACGCTGCGCGACGCATCCGTCGGTATCGCGAGCTCGTCGGGTGACACGACCCTGACGACCACCGTCCTGGCCGTGGACACCACGCAGGCCGGAGCCCTCCTGCGTGGCCGGGTCGCCGGCGGGTGGGAGTCGCGGACCCGCCACCTGCGACCGACGACGCCGGTCGAGGGCGTGCCCTTGCCGGGCGTGCCGCGGTATCTCGTCGTCGACCTGCGCACGACGCTGTCCGCACCCGTCGTCGGGTCTGTGCGTGTCTGGGCCGTCCTGCAGGACCCGACCGGTGAGCGCTCGACGGTCGCGCTCCGGACCCTGGAGCTCGAGGACTCGTGGACGGACGTCGTCGTGCCTGTGCCGGCGGTCGCCGGGACGAGCCTGGTCGGCGTCGTCGCGCGCGGGMCGCCGTCGACGACGGACGCCCCGCCCGCCGCAGACGTGGCGATGACGCTCGAGGTGGCGCACCTGCGGGTCGCCACCGGTCCCCCGCTCCCCGCCGACGGGCAGGTGCCGCCGGTGGCCGAGCTCGCTGGTGTCAGTGCCGTCTCGCTGACCGACGGACGATGGGACACGGACCACCGGACGACCGTCGACGCAGACGTCCTGCACCTCGAGTCGACCGTGCTCTCGGGGATCGACTACGGCGCGCCCCTCGCGCTCGCGGGGACGACCTTCGCCGACCCAGGCGCCGACGGCCTCCGGATCCCGGCGCTGGTGACGCCCGACCTGCTCGACGCGCTGTCGACGGACGTCGGGCGCTCGCTGCGACTCACGGTCACGGGTGCTCCCGTGGACCTCCAGATCGTCGGGACCGTGCCGTACCTGCCGGGACATCCGGCGGGCAGCGGTGTCCTCGTCGACTCCGACGTCCTGGGCCGAGCCGCAATGGTGGCGGCCGGCGAGCCGCCGCCGACCGACGAGTGGTGGCTCTCCGTGCAGGACGCGCGCGCCGCGGCGGTGGCCTCGACGATCGAGACGACAGGCGGCGGCGTCGCGCACACCCGGGTGGCGGCGCGGACCGACGCGACCGACGGGCCCCTGCGGGTCGGCGTCCAGGCGGCCCTCTGGGTCGTCGTGGCCGCCGCCGTGGTGCTCGCCGTCGCCGGCATCGCGATGAGCGCGACGGTCTCCGTGCGGGCCCGGCGGCTCGAGCTCGCCCGGCTCCAGGCGCTGGGTGTGGCCCGGACGTCCCTGGTGCGGTCGCTGCTCCTCGAGCATGTCGTCGTCGCCACCCTCGGGCTGGCAGCCGGTGTCGCGATCGGGGCGTTCCTGGCCCGGGCCGTCGCACCGTTGGTCACGGTCTCCTCGACAGGCGGCACGCCGGTGCCTGGCGTGGTGGTGCACGCCGGCTGGTCCGCTCAGCTCGTCCTGCTGGGGATGCTGCTGGCCTCGACGGTGGCCGTCGTGGCCGTCGTGACGAACGTGCTGCTCAAGCGTGCGTCGGGCGAGCTGCTGCGGCTGGGGGACGACCAGTGAGCGCGTTCGCGGCGGTCCGGACCGGCGTCCGCGCGGCGACCGCAGACGTGGTGCTCGTGGGGCGCCGTCGCGCGCGGGCCGACATCGCCCTCGTGACCTTCACGGCGGTGGTCCTGGCGATCAGCGTCGCGCTCGCGCTCGTCGTCCCGCGTCTCGTCGCGATCGCCGCCGACGACGCCGTGCAGGAGGCGGTCCGCGACGCCGGCACGTCCGCCGACCTCGTCGCCGGCATCGGCAGGCCGCAGGCGCCGACGACGAGCACGGACCGCGATCCCAACATCGCCGCCGAGCTGCGGGACTCGGCGGTGAGCGTCCGGCAGGCGCTGCCGGTCGGACTGCGCTCGGTCACCGGCCCGGGCACGGTCACGGTCGCGACCGGCGTCCGGCTCGCGGTCGCGGGCGACGTCTCGCTCGCCACGCGGCTGGTCTACGTCGGTTCGCCCGACGACGAGGCGCTCGTGCGGTGGGTGGACGGTACGGCGCCCGCGCTCTCGGTCCTGCCCGGGGCGGGCAGCGACAACCCGACGTCGGTGCACCAGATCCAGGTCGGGATGCAGGCCGACGTCGCAACGGCGCTCGGGGTGCGCGCCGGCGACCACGTGCGCGGCTCCCTGCCGACGCGGGGGAAGGCCGACATCGTCATCACCGGCCTGTACACCGCGATCGACCCCGGCGACCACGCCTGGGCGGACTCGCGCGACCTGCTGGCGGTGCAGGACGCGCCCCCGGGGGAGGAGCAGCGCGCTCGGGTGGGTCTCCTCGTCACCGACGAGTCCCTGCCGGACCTGGAGCTGGTCGTCCTGCGGCGTGCGGCCACGACCTCGTACCGGTACCCGACCGAGGCGAGCGCCGTGGACGCGGCCATGGCGCCGGGGGTCCTCGCCGAGCTCACGCGCGTGCAGGGGGACCCGGACGTCCTGCACCAGAGCGACGGCCGCGTCCCGACGGTGTCGACGGACCTCGGGTCCGTGCTCACGGCGATCGCGGCCCGGCTCGCCGCCGCCCGAGCCCAGCAGTCGCTGGTGGTCGTCGGCCTGGCCGGGGTCGGCGCCCTCGTCCTGGTCCTCGCCGCGCGGCTCCTCGTGGGTCGCCGCGAGACCTTCCTGCTCGGGGAGCGGGCGCGGGGTGCGTCGCTCGCCGCGATCGCGTCCCGGGCGCTGGTGGAGTCCGTCCCGGTGGCCGTCGTCGCCGGAGCGGTCGGTGCCCTCGTCGCGATGCTCGCCGCGCGGGGTCCGGTCCGGTCTCCGGGAGTTGCCGTGTGCCTCGTCGCGGTCGCCGCGCTCGCGCCGCCCGCGATCGCGGTCGGCCGGTCGCGCGCCGCGTGGTCCGGGCGCCGGCAGCCGGCAAACCGTGCCGACCGGGACCGCCTGGAGCGGCGGCGCAGGTCTCGCCGGATCGTCGCTGAGGTCGCGGTGGGCGTGCTCGCCCTGGGCGCGTTCGTCTCCGTCCGCCGCCGCGGCCTGCTCCCACCGGGAGGCCGGGACGTCGATCTCCTGCTCGCGGCCGCACCGTTGCTGGCCGCGGCCGCCGTGACGATCGTCGTGGTGCACGCGATGCCGCCTCTGCTGCGCGCCGTGGCGCGCATCGCCCGCCGGAGCCGAGGACTCGTCCCGCTCGTCGCGACGGCCCGTGCGGGCGCTGTGCACGGGGCCGTCGTCCCTATGACGGCGTTGACCATGGCCATCGCGATGGTGGTCTTCTGCGGCACGACGACCGTGATGGTCCGCGCGGGGCAGGCGACCGCGGCGGGTGAACGCGTCGGCGCGGACGTGCGCGTGGACGGGCCGGTCACCCCGGCCGACATCGAAGCGCTGCGGGAGGCTCCCGGGGTCACGGCCGTCGCCGGCGTCGCGGTGCTGCCCGCGCGTGACCTCGGATCAGGATCGGGGACGAGGATCGACCTCGTCCTGGTCGACGCCGAGGCGCTCGGCGCGGTCACCGGGGGCGAGGACGGCCGTGCGCTGGTCGGCTCGTCCGCGGGTGCGGTGCCCGCGCTGGTCGACCCGGGGCTCGTCCAGGTCGCCCGGCTGGTACCCCCGCAGGTGCTGGGCGCGTCCGAGAAGGTGGCCCTGGACGTCGTGGGGACGGTCCGCGCCGGATCGCGCGTCGGCGTACCCGTCTCGGGGTCTCCCGCCCGTCCCCGCGTCGTGGTGGACCGCGCGACGTTCGACGCGGCGCAGAACGAGACGACACCGCTGACGACCGTGCTGGTGGACGGCCCCGGCGCCGCCGCAGCCGTCGCCGCGCTCCACCTGGGCGACCGCCCGGCGGTGAGCGTCACCAGCCGTGCCGGCTGGCTGAGCGCGTGGGCGGCGGTTCCCCTCAACCGCGGGCTCGTCGTGCTGCTGTCGGCGGCGGCAGGGGTGCTGGCGCTGTACGCCGCTCTCGCCCTGGTCCTGCTCGTCGTGGCGACCTCGCGCGAGCGCGGACGGACGCTGTCGGCGCTGCGCACCCTCGGGCTCGACGTCCGCACCGGCCGTGCACTGACGCTTGCCGAGCTGTCCCCCTTGGTCGGCGCCGCGCTCCTTGCCGGGGTCGCGATCGGGCTGGTCGTGCCGTGGTTGCTCGGCGGGGCGCTGGGGCTCGACGTCGCCACCGGCGGGTCGCACGCACCGCCGCTCGTCGTCGGCTGGTGGCCGGTCGTGGCGGCGTGCGTGACGGTGGGTGGCGCTCTCGTCGCGGCGGTGGTCGCGGAGGGTGCGATGCGGCGACGCGACCGGCTCGGTGACGTGCTGCGGGTGGGAGAGCGATGACGAGGTCAGGGACCGACGAGGAGGACGCACGATGACGACAACGCTCGACTCGCTCGAGGAGCGGGCACGAACGCGCCCCAGGGACTTCGGTGCGGACGCGCTGATCGTCTGCGACTCGCTCGTGCGCATCTACCAGTCGGAAGGTGTCGAGGTGCAGGCCCTGCAGGGCCTCGATCTGCTCATCGAGCCGGGGGAGCTCGTGGCGGTCGTCGGCGCGTCCGGGTCCGGCAAGTCGACCCTCCTGTCCGTGCTCTCCGGGCTGGACGTCCCGACGGCGGGACGCGTGCGCGTCGGGCCGTGGGACCTGATGGCCATGTCTGCGCGGCAGCGGATCGAGTACCGGCGCTCGATGGTCGGCTTCGTCTGGCAGCAGACCGCGCGCAACCTGGTGCCGTACCTGACGTCGGCCGAGAACGCCGCGCTGCCGCTCGCGCTCGCCGGCCGCCCGCGCAAGGAGCGGGCCCGCCGGGCGGACGAGCTGCTCGACATGCTCGGCGTCGGGTACTGCGCCGACCGGCGTCCGGGCGAGATGTCCGGAGGCGAGCAGCAGCGCGTCGCGATCGCGGTCGGGCTCGCCAACGACCCGCAGGTCCTGTTCGCCGACGAGCCAACCGGCGAGCTCGACAGTGCGACGTCGCACGAGGTGCTCGAGTGCCTGCGCACGTCGAACCGCGAGCTGGGAACCACCGTCGTCGTCGTGACGCACGACTTGGCGGTCTCGGAGCACGTCCGTCGGACGGTGTCGATCCGGGACGGGCGCACGTCGTCGGAGGTCGTGCGCCGCACGGACACCCACGAGGACGGCAGCGAGCACGTGGTCGCCGAGGAGTTCGCCGTGCTGGACCGCGCCGGTCGCCTGCAGCTGCCGCGCGAGTACCGGGACGCGCTCGACCTCGTCGGCCGGGTGCGGCTCCTGCTCGAGGAGTCTCATGTGTCCGTCTGGCCGGGCGGGTCACGGCCCGCGACCCCCGACGAGGAGCAGCGATGAGCATCACGACGACCAGGCCGGTCGTCCTCGTCGAGGGCGTCAGCCGGACGTACGGGACGGGCCCGACCGCGGTCCGGGCGGTCGACGACGTGTCCTTCACGGTGGCGCCGGGCGAGCTCGTCGCGCTCGTCGGGCGCTCCGGGTCCGGCAAGACGACGCTGCTGAACTGCGTCGGTGGGCTGGACCGTCCCGACGAAGGGCGCGTCCTCGTCGACGGCCGCGAGGTCTCCTCGCTCGACGAGTCCGGCCTGGTCGAGCTGCGACGCGACGTCGTGTCGTTCGTCTTCCAGACCTTCGGGCTGGTGCCCGTGCTGACCGCGGCCGAGAACGTCGGCGTGCCGCTGCGGCTGCGCAAGGTGCCGGTTGCGGACCGTGAGGCGCGCGTGGAGCTGCTGCTCGATCTCGTCGGCCTCGGTGCGCACGCCCAGCAGCGCCCCGCCGAGATGTCGGGCGGTCAGCAGCAGCGTGTGGCGATCGCGCGTGCACTGGCCAACTCGCCCCGCCTGCTCGTGGCCGACGAGCCCACCGGACAGCTCGACACCGAGACCGGCACGGCGGTCATGGCCCTGCTGCGGGCCATCGTCGAGGCCGAGGGCATGACGGCCATCGTCTCGACGCACGACCCCCTGATGATCTCCCTCGCCGACCGGGTGCTGCGGCTCGCGGACGGTCGCCTGGTCGAGCAGTAGCCGCGTCGGTCAGCCGGCGAGCGAGACCTCGAGCAGCGCGCACGAGAAGTCGGCGAAGTCCTTCTGGCCGACCACCGTGAGCCCGTACGCGCCGTAGTAGTCGTAGAGCACGGGGTTCGTCGTGCGGCAGTCGAGCCGGAGCATGTCCACGCCCGCGTCCAGCCCTCGCTGCCGCGCCCAGTCGAGCAGCGCCGTGCCGACGCCCTCGCCGGTGTGCCGGCGGTCGACCATGAGGCCGTGGACGTAGACCGCGGGCGTCTGGTCCGCCCCCCAGAAGTCCGGGTCGGTCCAGAGCAGACGCAGCGTCCCGACGAGCCCCGCGGCATCCCGGACGACGTACCACTCGCCGGCCGCGACCTGGCGGGCGATGCGCTCGTGCGGGAGCGATCCCTGCGGCCACTGCACGGTTCCGTTGGCGGCCATCCAGTCCTCGAGCGACCGGCGCAGGGCGTGGATCGCGTCGATGTCGTCAGGCGTCGCGGGGACCGGAGAGAGCATGTCGGCGACCGTACCTCTCACCCCGCCGACGTGAGCGCCTCCCGGTACTGGGCGGTCGTCCCGGCCGGCCGGACCTCCTGCAGCACGTGCTCGTCGACGCCGAGCGACGAGAGCAGCGCGGTGAGCTCGGCGACGTCGTCGGGCGACTGGACCGT
This sequence comes from Cellulomonas sp. P4_A2, assembly GCF_056402515.1. Taxonomy (NCBI): domain Bacteria; kingdom Bacillati; phylum Actinomycetota; class Actinomycetes; order Micrococcales; family Cellulomonadaceae; genus Cellulomonas; species Cellulomonas sp. P4_A2. Next base: position 32,844 of record NZ_JBFUHG010000004.1, on the reverse strand, counting down.
CGGGTCGACGGTCGTGCGGACCTGGACCTCGACGCCTGCGCGCTGGACCAGCCGGAGGGACGCGAGGGCCCTCGCCCACGCGTCGACCCCGGTCTGGGCGGCGTACAGGCGCGGCACCGACTTGATGTCGAGGCCCACCCAGTCGACGAGGTCGAGCACCTGCGCGAGCCTCGTCGGAAAGGTCCCTGCGGTGTGCAGCCCGACCCCGAACCCGAGCCCGCGGACCTTGGTCATCGCGTCGCGCAGACCGTGCTGCCGGGTGGGCTCCCCGCCGGAGAACACGACCCCGTCGAGCAGGCCGCGCCTCCGGGACAGGAGGTCCACGACGGACGCCCACGGCACCGAGCCCGGCGTCCGCGGGTCGATCAGCAACGGGTTGTGGCAGTACGTGCAGGCCAGCGGGCAGCCCTGCAGGAACACCGTCGCAACGAGCCGGCCCGGCCAGTCGCAGGTCGACAGGGGAGTCAGACCTGCGACGGCCAGGCTGGTCATCGCTGCTCCACGAAGTGCACGCGCTCGGCGTGCTCGCCCTTCTTGCCGACGTTGAACGACGACACCGGCCGGTGGTACCCCATGACCCGCGTCCACACCTCGGTCCCGCCGCCGCACGTCGGGCACTGGAGGACCTCGCCCGCCAGGTACCCGTGCGACGCGCAGATGGAGAACGTCGGCGTCACCGTGACGTACGGCAGCCGGTGGTTCTCGAGCGCGCGCTGCACCAGCTTGCGGCAGGCCTCAGGCGTCGAGAGGCGCTCGGACATGTAGAGGTGCAGCACCGTGCCACCCGTGTACTTGGTCTGCAGCTCGTCCTGGCGGTCCAGGGCCTCGAACGGGTCGTCGGTGAAGCCCACGGGCAGCTGCGAGGAGTTGGTGTAGTACGGGTGGGCGACGGTGCCGGCCTGCAGGATCGACGGGAACCGCAGGCGGTCCTCCTTGGCGAACCGGTAGGTCGTGCCCTCCGCGGGCGTGGCCTCGAGGTTGTACAGGTGCCCGGTCGCCTCCTGGAACTCGACCATCCGCGCCCGCACGTGGTCGAGGAGCGCGACCGCGTAGGCGTGGCCCTCCTGCGACGTGATGTCGTGCGCGTCGCCGGTGAAGTTGCGCACCATCTCGTTCACGCCGTTGACGCCGATGGTCGAGAAGTGGTTGGCCAGGCCGCCGGCGAGGTAGCGCTTCGTGTACGGGAACAGGCCGTCCTCGATGTAGCGGTCGATCACCTCGCGCTTGAGCTCAAGGGAGTCGCGCGCGAGGTCGAGCAGGTGGTCGAGGGCCCGCAGCAGGCCCGGCCAGTTGTCGCGGTGCAGGTAGCCGAGGCGCGCGCAGTTCACGGTGACCACGCCCAGCGACCCCGTCTGCTCGGCCGAGCCGAACAGCCCGTTGCCGCGCTTGAGCAGCTCGCGCAGGTCCAGCTGCAGCCGGCAGCACATCGACCGGATCTGCCCGGGCTCCAGGTCGGAGTTCAGGAAGTTCTGGAAGTACGGCAGGCCGTACTTGGCGGTCATCGCGAAGAGCCGGTCGGCGTTGGGGGAGTCCCAGTCGAAGTCCGAGGTGATGTTGTAGGTGGGGATCGGGAACGTGAACACGCGGCCCGACGCGTCGCCCTCGGTCATCACCTCGATGTACGCGCGGTTGATCATCGCCATCTCGTCGGTGAGGTCGCCGTACGTGAAGTCGACGGGCTCGCCGCCGACGAGCGGGACCTCGTCACGCAGGTCGTCCGGGCAGGTCCAGTCGAAGGTCAGGTTGGTGAACGGCGTCTGCGTGCCCCAGCGCGACGGCACGTTGAGGTTGTGCACGAGCTCCTGCACGAGCTGACGGACCTCGTCGTACGAGAGCGCGTCCGTCCGCACGAACGGCGCCATGTACGTGTCGAACGAGCTGAACGCCTGCGCACCCGCCCACTCGTTCTGCAGGGTGCCCAAGAAGTTCACGATCTGGCCGACGGCCGACGAGAAGTGCCGCGGCGGCCGCGACTCGATGGTCCCGGGGACCCCGTTGAACCCCTCGCTCAGCAGCATGCGCAGCGACCAGCCGGCGCAGTAGCCGCTCAGCAGGTCGAGGTCGTGGATGTGCAGGTCGCCCTCGCGGTGCGCGTTGCCGACGGCGGCGGGGTACACCTGCGAGAGCCAGTAGTTGGCGGTCACCTTGCCCGCGGTCTGCAGGATCAGACCGCCGAGCGAGTAGCCCTGGTTGGCGTTGGCGTTCACCCGCCAGTCGGAGCGGTCCAGGTACTCGTCGATCGTCGAGGCGACGTCGATGGTGTGGGGGCGGGCAGGAGATGGGCGCACGGGAGTGGTGCTCATGGCTGGTCCTCGTCGGGTCGAAACCGTGGGGTGACTGGGACCGGCGCCGCCCGTGCGGGGGTGGAGCTCGATTCGTGGTCACGACCGTAGACCCGGTGCAGGTGCGACCCCGCGCAGGACCGCTCGGCGAGTCGGGCTCGCCCGCGATCCGGACGGGCTAGGTCCCCATCGTGCCGATGGCGCCGACGACGGGTCCGACGACGAAGAACGCGACCGCCGCCGTGAGCGCGGCCCCGGCCCCGACCCACGCCAGGACGGGGAGCGCCGGCGCATCGCGGAACGTGGCGTTCTGGTAGTCGCGCCACGCCCGGACCAGCAGGAACACCGTGCCACCGGCGCTGAGGTACCAGAGCGTCCCCGACGAACCCGTCACCAGGCCGATCGATCAGGCCCGTGACCAGCAGGATCGCGATCGCTCCGCCGAACATCCAGAATCCGCGGCGGCGCAGGCCGAGCGCGTCGTCGAGACGGTTCTGCTGGTAGGCGGCGCCCTGCGACACGCTCTCGGCGAGGTTGGCCGACTGCCCGAGCCGCGTCGGCACGGTGCTGGCGAACCCGGAGGTCTGCGCGCCGAACGACGAGGGCTGCGTGCCGAACGACGACGGCTGCGCGCCGAACGACTGGGGGACGGCGGCGATGGGCGACTGCGCCGGGACCGGGACCGCAGCCGGCGCCGCGAGCGGCCTCGTGTGCTCGGTCCAGCTCGTGCCGTCGAACCAGCGCACAGCGCCGACCGTCGTTCCGTCGTCGTACCAACCGGCCCCCGGCAGCGAACTCATCGGGCGATGGTGCCAGCCGTCGCTCACCTGGGGTCGCGATCGTGGGCGATTCACCCGGATGCTGCGGTCCTCGTCGCGGAGCCGACGGGCCAGTATCCTGGGCCGTGGGAGCGATCCCACACCCGCGACCGCTCGACGAGGAGCCGACGCATGACCCATCCGATCGATCGCCGGACCGTCCTGCTCGGCGGCGGCGCCGCGCTGCTGCTGGCGGCCTGCACGCCGTCGGGTCGAGAGGCCCCCACCCCGACCTCCTCGGGTCCCACGTTCCCCGAGGCGTTCACCTGGGGCGTCGCGACGTCGGCGTTCCAGGTCGAGGGTTCGACGACGGTCGACGGCCGAGGCCCGTCGATCTGGGACACGTTCGCCGCGAAGCCGGGGAACATCGACGGGGGAGCGACCGGCGACCCGGCCGCCGACCACTACCGCCGGTGGTCGTCGGACCTCGACCTGCTCGTCGAGCTGGGCATCCCGGCGTACCGGTTCTCGGTCGCGTGGCCGCGCGTGCAGCCAACCGGCGCGGGCGCGACAAACCCCCAGGGCGTCGACTTCTACCGACGGCTCGTCGACGGCCTCCTGGAGCGCGGGCTCCACCCCGCGATCACGCTCTACCACTGGGACCTGCCGCAGCCGCTCCAGGACGCCGGCGGCTGGGCGGCCCGCGAGACCGCGCAGCGGTTCGCCGACTACGCCGCGATCGTGTTCGACGCCCTCGGCGACGTCGACGCGACGTGGCTGACGATCAACGAGCCGAAGACGACGGCCTACGTCGGCTACGCGGGCACCGAGCACGCGCCGGGCCTCGGCGACCAGGACGCCGGCGTGGCCGCGGTCCACCACCAGCTGCTCGCGCACGGCCTGGCGGTCCAGGCCTTCCGGGACTCCGGGGCCGACGGCCAGGTCGGCATCGCGCTCAACCTCCTACCCGTGTACTCGGTGGGCTCGTCGGACAAGGCCGCCCTGCGCGTCGACGCCGTCGAGAACCGCATGTTCCTGGACCCGCTGCTCGCCGGCGCCTACCCCGACGACGCGATCGGCGACCGCAGCGGCCAGATGCACGCGGACCCCGACCGGTTCGCGGCGCTCGTCCAGGCCGGCGACCTCGACCTCATCGGCACGCCGTGCGACGTCCTCGGCGTGAACTACTACGGCGTCGCGATGATCGACGAGGGTGGCAACTACCGGAACGTCTACCCGACGTCGGCCGCGGGCTGGCAGCAGATCCACGCCGAGGGTCTGTACGACCTGCTCACCCGGCTCCGTGACGACTACCCGAGCCTGCCGCCGATGCACATCACCGAGAACGGCATCCCTGACGACGAGACGTACCCCGGACCGCACGACGACGCCCGGATCGAGTACCTGCGCACGCACCTCGAGCAGGCCGCGCGGGCGATCGGCGACGGCGTCGACCTGCGTGGCTACTACGCGTGGTCGTTCCTCGACAACTTCGAGTGGGCGCGCGGCCTGCGCCAGCGCTGGGGGCTCGTGGACGTCGACTTCGACACCCAGGAGCGCACCCCGAAGGACAGCGCCTCCTGGTACGCGGACCAGATCAGGGCCGCGTCACCACGCGCAGGTCGTCCAACGTCTGGCGGATGATCGCCGGCAGGTCAGCCGGGGCGGGGTCCGCGACCCACGTCTCGAACCCGACCGAGAACGCCGTCACCCCCGCCGACGCGGCCAGCGCCGCGGTCGGACCCGGCACGCCGCGTGCGCGCAGGGCCTGCGTCGCCGCGCCCGTGAGCGTCGCCATCTTGAACAGCTCGCGCTCCTGCAGGCTCGGGTTCGCCGCGATGACACCGGCACGCCGCCGAGCGTGGTCGCGCCGCTCCTCGAGGATCGTCCCGGCGCTCGCGAAGGCCTCGCCGACGACCTCGATCGGCGTCTGACCGGCCGGGGCGTCTCGGATCGCGTCGACGATGTGGGTCCGCAGGGCGTCCGACCCGTCGAACAGCACCTCGCGCTTGTCGGCGAAGTGCCGGAAGTAGGTGCGCTCGGTGACGCCGGCACGCTCGGCGATGTCCTCGACCGTCGTCTGCTCGAACCCGCGCTCGGCGTAGAGCTCCAGCGCCACGCGCGCCAGTCGTCCGCGCGCGTCCGGCTCCCATCGACCCATGGCGACGAGTGTAGTGATGACAGACGCTGACATCGGACGTACAGTGGTGATGACAGTTGCTGACATCACCTTGAAGGAGCGCATCATGCGCGTGTTCGTCACCGGGGCATCCGGCTGGATCGGTTCCGCCGTCGTCGCCGAGCTTCTCGCCGCCGACCATGAGGTCGTCGGTCTCGCGCGCTCGGAGGCGAGCGCCGCACGCATCGAGTCCGCGGGCGCGGCGCCCGTGAGCGGCGACCTCGACGACCTCGACGTCCTGCGGACCAGCGCCGACAAGGCCGACGCCGTCGTCCACCTGGGCTTCAACCACGACTTCGGGGACATGGCCGGCGCCTGGCGCACCGAGCGCGCCGCCGTCGAGACGTTCGTCGAGACCCTGGCGGGCTCCGACCGCGCGCTGCTGCTGGCCTCGGGCGTCGCAGGCCTCACGCAGGGCCGCGTCTCGACCGAGCGTGACGCCTCGCCCCATCAAGGGCCGGACTCGATGCGCGGCGGCGCCGAGCACCTCGCCCTCTCGTACGCAGACCGCGGCGTGCGGTCGGTCGGCCTGCGCTTCGCCCCGACCGTGCACGGCCAGGGCGACCACGGCTTCGTCGCGCACCTGGCCGGCATCGCCCGGGCGAAGGGCGTCTCCGGCTACGTCGGCGACGGCGCCAATCGGTGGCCCGCGGTGCACGTGCTCGACGCCGCCCACCTGGTCCGGCTCGCGCTCGAGGCGGCCCCCGCCGGATCCGTCGTGCACGCCGTCGGCGAGGAGGGGATCGCGACCCGCGACATCGCCGAGACGATCGGCCGCGGCCTCGGCATCCCGAGCGCGTCCATCGACCCCGAGCAGGCCGCCGAGCACTTCGGCTGGATCGGCCGGTTCTTCGCACTCGACACCCCCGCGTCGAGCGCGCTCACCCGCGAGCTCCTCGGCTGGACGCCGACCCACCCGGGCCTGCTGGACGACCTCGCCGCGGGCTACTACACGTCGTAGGCGAGGTCGAGCTCCAGCCACCGCGCCAGGTCCTCGATCTCCTGGTCGACGGCGTCCTGCTCGGACGACGAGAGGGGCACGTCCAGGTGCAGCGCGTGCACCTGCAGGACCCGGGCCTGCGCGGTGGCGTCCAGCTTGCCGACCAGCCGGTCGCCCACCAGCACGGGCAGCGCGTAGTACCCCCAGCGGCGGACTGCGGCCGGCTTGAACATCTCGAGCGCGTACTCGAACTCGAAGATCTCGGTCATCCGCTTGCGGTCGTGCAGCAGCCGGTCGAACGGGGAGAGCAGCGCGGCGCGACCCTCGAACGGGGCGTCGAGCAAGGCCGGGTCCACCCGCCACTCACCACGGACTCCCTCGACGACTGCCGGCTCACCGGCGGTCCCGACGTCGAGCGGCTCGACCGGGCACTCGGGCCCGCGGGACCGGGCGATGCCGAGCGCGCTCAGCCTCCGCCCGTCGCGCAGCACCTGGGCTTCCTCGAGCGGGATCCGGGGACCGCCCGGGTACACGCGCTCTGCCAGGTCCCACAGCCGGTCCTTGCCGGTCCCGCCGGCGGCCGCGACGTCGCCCATGAGCACGAGCTGGTCGAGCATCATGGTGATGTTGCGGTTGTTGTTCCAGCCGGACGACCGCCACGGCCGCACGCACGTGTCCGGGAGCTCGCTCGCGGTCAGCGGCCCGTCCGTGCGCAGCAGGGCCAGGATGTCCTGCCGACAGCCCTCGTTGTCGTCGACCCACTGCCGGTTGGCCTTCTTCCAGCCCTTGACGTCGTCGCCCGTGCCCGGCCACTCGGCCATCTCCGCGCGGTAGAGCGCCAGGTCCTCGGCGACGCGCAGCGTCATCCGGTAGTCGAGGATCGTCTGCTGGTCCAACGCCTCCTGCAGCTCCGACGGGTCGTACGCCGGGCCGATCCGGCTCCACAGCACCAGGTCCGCGCTCGGGGCGATCGGGGCGGTCGGGTTCAGCTGGACCAGCGAGAGCCGGCGCACCGTCTCGTGGACGTCCTTGGGGCGATCGGCCGTGAGCAGCTGTGCGCGCACAGCAACCCGACGAGCGTCTGCGCGTGACAACCGGTGCACGCGAGCGAGCCTAGGACGCCCCGCCGACATCGGGGCCGGGGACCGCGGGCACGCGGCGTCGGGCGCGGCGGGACGAGACGAACCGGGTGATCGGTGCGGACGCCAGCAGGAGCAGCAGCGCCCAGATGCCGATCGCGGGCACCGTGACCGCGACGACCAGAGCGGCGAGCAGGAGCGCGGCGGTGACCAGGCCGTCGGTCAGGTCGATGGGGTCGTCCCCGCGGTCGGGCGCGAGCGCCGGATCGCGCTGGAGCGTGCGCTCGATCAGGACGAGGGCGAGGCAGCTCACGAGGATCGTGCCGATGTAGAGGCCGTAGACGACGTCCTTGTGCTCTCCCGAGACCGCGGCGAGCGCGTTGGTGGCGAACGGAAGGAACACGATGCTCGCGAGCCAGACGAAGTTCACGCGGATCAGCGCGGGGCTGTAGTCATCGACCCTCTCGAACACCCCGTGGTGGCTGATCCAGAGCCGGCCGATCACCGCGAAGGAGATCGCGAAGGCGAGGAAGGCAGCCGAGTTCTCGCGCAGGATCGCCGCCGGCTCCTCGCCATCGCCGAACTGTGCGGCCACATCGACGAGCGGCAGGACCAGCAACGTGATGGCGATGGCGACGGTCGCGTCCGAGAAATTGACCAGGCGGTCGACTCCGCGCCCGCTGTGCACGCGGGCCATCTCAGCGGGAGCAGTCTCGGACGAAGCGTTCGGTCACCCTCGCGACACTACGGCCCGTGGGCGTCCTCCCGGGTGAACCTGACCGACCGGTCGGCCACTGACCGATCGGTCAGGTACGCTCCCAGGATGACCACGACCGTCCCGGTGCGCGAGCGCACGCGTCGAGAGATCCTCGACCACGCGCTGGAGCTGTTCGTGGAGCACGGCTACCACGACACGTCCCTGGCCGACATCGCCGCCGCGGTGGGATGCTCGAAGGCGACCGTGCTGTACCACTTCGCCAACAAGGCCGCGATCGTCTCCGAGGTCCTCGAGCCGGCAGCGCTCCAGCTCGACAGCCTGGTCAAGGAGCTCGCGAGCCACCCCGGCCCGGACGGGCAGGAGCGCGCGATCGACGAGTTCATCGAGGTCGTCCTGCAGTACCGCAGCCTCGCGGTGGTGCTCGACGGCCCTCAGCTCCTCGCGGAGGTGCCGTCGTTCATGGCTGTGGCCGACTCCTGCCTCGCCCTGCCTGGGCTGCTCGCCGGCGGCAACGACCCCGAGCAGGTGAGCATCGCCGGCTTCGCGCTCAACGGCGTGATCGCCGAGATCCGCGACCACCGGCACTCCGACGAGAGCCTCCGGGCCCTCCTGCAGACCTGCATGAGACGTCTGCTCCTCTGAGCAGCAGCACGTGCCCCGACGACGTGGCGCAGACCGACACCCCCGCCACACCGATCGAAACGGAAGACCATGGCACAGCTCCTCTACCGACTGGGACGGTTCTCGTACCGCCGACGCGGTCGCGTCGTCGCGATCTGGGGCGTGATCCTCGTCCTGCTCGGCGTCGGCGTGGCCACGCTGGCCGGCTCGACCACCAGCAGCCTGACGATCCCCGGCACCGAGGCTCAGCAGGCGCTCGACGACCTCGAGACCGACTTCCCGGCGGCCTCGGGCGCCACCGCGACCCTGATCGTCCAGGTCCCCGAGGGTGAGCAGCTCGACGAGGCCGCGCTCGCGCCGGTGCTCGCGGACGCCGCGACGCTGCCCGAGGTCGTCGCCGTGGTCGACCCGACGCAGTCCCAGGCGATCAGCCAGGACGGACGCACCGGCCTGGTGACCGTCGTCTACGGCACGCCGCTCGAGGGCATCTCGCAGGAGGCCAAGGACGCGTTCGACGAGTTCGGCGAGTCGGCCACGACCGAAGGCCTGCGCGTCGTCTCCGGCGGTGAGCTCTCGCAGGCACCGCCCGAGGTCGGCGCGACCGAGGGCATCGGCGTCGTCGTCGCGGCCATCGTCCTCGTCGTCACGTTCGGGTCGCTGATCGCCGCCGGCATGACGCTGCTGACAGCGCTCGTCGGCCTGGGCGTGGGCATGTCCAGCCTGCTCATCCTCACGTCGGTCGTCGACATCACCTCGACGGCACCGATCCTCGCGCTCATGCTCGGCCTGGCGGTCGGCATCGACTACGCGCTGTTCATCAGCTCCCGGCACCGCAACAACCTCGCCGACGGGCTCGAGCCGGAGGAGTCGGTCGCCCGCGCCGTCGCGACCGCAGGCTCCGCCGTGACGTTCGCCGGCGCGACGGTCGTCATCGCGCTCGCGGGCCTGTCGATCGCCGGCATCCCGTTCCTGTCGGTCATGGGCCTGGCCGCCGCCGGCACGGTCCTCACCGCGGTGGTCGTCGCGCTCACGCTCCTGCCCGCGCTGCTCGGCTTCGTGGGCACCAGGATCCTGCCGCGCAAGCAGCGCACGGGCACGATCACCCCGAACAACGAGGACGGGGCAGGCTTCCGCTGGGCCCGCATCGTCACCCGGTTCCGCGTGCCGTTCGTCGCGGTCGGTGTGGTCGGCCTGGGTCTGCTCGCCCTGCCCATGATGAACATGCACCTCGCGCTCCCCGACGGTGGCACCGCCCCGGCCGACAGCCACCAGCGCATCGCGTACGACCTGACCGCCGGGGCGTTCGGGCCGGGCGTGAACGGCCCGCTGGTCGTCGTCGTGAAGGGCGACTCGGCCGAGTCCACCGCGGCCCTCGCGCAGAGCGTCACGGACGGCGTCCAGGGTCTCGACGACGTCGTCGCCGTGCAGCCCGGCCAGGTCAGCGAGTCGGGCCAGACGCAGCTCCTCACCGTGATCCCGAAGAGCGGGCCGAGCAGCGAGGAGACCGCGCAGCTGGTCACGACCATCCGCGACACGGTCGCGCCGATGACCGAAGGCTCTGACGAGAGCGTCGCCGTCACGGGCATGACGGCCATCGGGGTCGACGTGTCCGCCAAGCTGGCGGCCGCGCTCCCGATCTACCTCGCCGTGGTGATCGGCCTCGCGTTCATCCTGCTGCTCATCGCGTTCCGCTCGTGGATGGTGCCGCTCAAGGCCGCATTCGGGTTCCTGCTGACCATCGGCGCGACGTTCGGCCTGGTCGTCGGCGTGTTCCAGTGGGGCTGGGCCAGCTCGATCTTCGGCATCGACAACCCGGGTCCGCTGGTCAGCTTCCTGCCGATCATCATGATCGGGATCCTGTTCGGGCTCGCCATGGACTACGAGGTGTTCATCGTGTCCCGGGTGCGCGAGGAGTTCGTGCACGGCAGCCACGCGACCGAGGCGACGATCGCCGGCGTCGGGCACGGAGCGCGAGTGGTCACCGCCGCGGCGCTGATCATGACCTCGGTGTTCGCGGGCTTCATGTTCGTCGACGACCCGACCATCAAGGCGATCGGGTTCGGCCTGGCGGTCGGCGTGCTCATCGACGCCTTCGTGGTCCGGATGACGATCGTTCCCGCAGCGCTCGCGCTCCTGGGCGACCGGGCGTGGCACCTGCCGCGCTGGCTCGACAAGATCACGCCGAAGGCCGACATCGAGGGCGCGAACCTGCGCCTCGCGGACCCGAAGCCGACGCAGGAGCCGACCGAGGAGCCGGTCGCGACGCACTGAGCACGGCCGATCGACCCGCCCGGGCTGCGTTCAGCGCAGCTCGGGCGGGTCGATCCCGCGTTCACCTCGCGCGCGCGACCGGTGGTCGGCCGCGACGGCACGGGACGCGACGAGCGCGAGCAGCAGCCCGATGGTCAGCGCCGTCGCGTGCCCCGCGTCGGTGAACGTGCGCAGGAACGCGCCCGGCAGCAACCAGTAGAGGGCCGTCGCCGCCAGGTACCACCACCGCCAGCGCGGGGGTACGGCGAGCACCAGGAACCCCATCGCACAGGCCATGACGTAGCTGACGCCGACGTCGGTCGCCTCGGCGACGGAGTCGTCGACGAAGCCGTGGAAGATCCCCGTGGTGAGCGCTGCCGCGACCACCAGGCCCGCCCCGACGTGCCCGGCCAGCCCGACCACGAGCGACGCGAGGCGGCCGACGAACCTCTGCAGGTAGGCCAGCACGACCAGCAGCTGCACGACCAGCGTGAGCCCGGCGACGCTCTCGACGACGAACGCGCTGCCGAGCATCGACACCAACGGCTCGGACCGCAGGTTGGTGAGGTTGCTGCTGACCCGGTCGAGGATCTCCGCCTGCCGCGCGGGCGACTGCACCTGCACCCAGAGCGTCACGGCGGTGACTGCCGCGCAGTAGGCGATCGCGAGGTCGGCGCGCCGGACCGTCCGCCACACGTCGCGCAGCGCGTCGCGGACGAGGGTCCCCAACGGCCGGTCGGTCATGAGTGCACCGTACGGTGCGCCTGGGTTCCGGACCTCTTCCCGTCGGCAGGCGCGACCGCTACGGTTTCCGTGGTTGGACGCGCAATGGACGAGCGATCTCTGCTCCCTCAGCAACACAACGCAACGAATCCGCTCGGTCAAACCTGCCCGGCGCAACGATGCCTCGGGCCTGTGCCTTTGCGAGGTTTCGTGTCTGCTCCCGCCACCGACGCCGCTCCTCTGGGCTTTCCCGAGACCGGCAAGGGACTCAAGGGCGGTGCGCTCGGGCTCGTCTCGAGCGTCGTCGTCGGCACCGCGTCCACCGCTCCCGCCTACAGCCTCGCCGCGAGCCTCGGGTTCGTCGTCGCGGGCGGCGGCGCCATCCTCGCCGGCGTCAAGGCGCCCGCGATCATCCTGCTGGCGTTCGTCCCCATGTACCTCATCGCCGTCGCGTACCAGGAGCTGAACCGGGCGGAGCCCGACTGCGGCACCACGTTCACCTGGGCCACGCGTGCGTTCGGCCCGATCACCGGGTGGCTCGGTGGGTGGGGGATCATCGCCGCCGACGTGATCGTCATGGCCAACCTCGCGCAGATCGCGGGCTCGTACACGTTCACGTTCCTGGGCGAGCTCGGCTGGGACGCCGCCGGCGGGCTGGACACCAGCGTGGCCGCGACGACCACCGTGGGGCTCGTGTGGATCGCCGTCATGACGTATCTCTGCTATCGCGGCATCGAGGTCTCCGCGCGCATCCAGTACGCGCTGCTGTCCATCGAGGTGCTGGTCCTGATCATGTTCGCCGTCGTCGCGCTGACCAAGGTCTACACCGGCAACGGCGAGTCCTACTCGCTGACGCCGCAGTGGAGCTGGTTCTGGCCCGGCGGCCTGGACGTGTCCACCGTCATCGCGCCGGCCCTGCTCACCGCGGTGTTCATCTACTGGGGCTGGGACACGGCCGTGTCGGTCAACGAGGAGTCCGACGACCCCACCACCACCCCCGGGCGCGCGGCGATCCTGTCGACCGTCCTCCTGCTGGTCACCTACGTCCTGGTCTCCACGGCGGCCGTCGCCTTCGCCGGCGTCGGGACCACCGGCATCGGTCTGGGCAACCCCGACAACGCGGACGACGTCTTCGCGGCGATCGGCCCGGCCCTGTTCGGGGACTCCGGGCTCGGCAAGATCGCGCTGCTCCTGCTCTCGGCGTCGATCCTGACGTCCGCGTCGGCGTCCACGCAGACGACGATCCTGCCGACGGCCCGCACGACGCTGTCGATGGCCGCGTACAAGGCGGTGCCCAAGGCGTTCGCGCAGATCCACCCGAAGTACCTGACGCCCGGGGTCTCGACGATCGCGATGGGCATCGTCTCCATGGTGTTCTACCTGCTGTTCACGCTGATCAGCCCGAACCTGCTGACCGCGCTGATCGGGTCGGTCGGCCTGATGATCGCGTTCTACTACGGCCTGACCGGGTTCGCGTGCAGCTGGTTCTACCGCCGGACGCTGCACCACAAGCCGCGCGACTTCTTCATGCAGGGCGTCCTTCCGTCGCTCGGCGGGCTGATCCTGCTGGCGGCGTTCGTCTACGCGCTGATCCAGTTCGCCGCGCCGGACTGGCTGACCGACGACAACGACAACAACGTGACGATCCTGGGGATCGGCGCGGTCGCCGTGGTCGGCGTCGTGGCCATCCTCATCGGCCTGGTGCTCATGATCGTCTGGTGGATCCGCCAGCCGGCGTTCTTCCGCGGCGAGACGCTCCCCATGCGGGGCGCGCACGACCTGGTGCTCGCCGGTCCCGCGACGATCCCCGAGTCCGCGTTCCGGCTCCCCGACTCCGGCCTGCCGGGCATCGTCATCGCCCCCGACCTGTCCAACCTCCCGCCCGGGGCCACCGCGGTCACGACGACGGGGGAGGAACCGCCGGAGCCGACGGAACCGTCGGAGGGCGGCCGGCCGGTCTGATCCCCGTCAGGACGGCGGGAGGAAGTAGCTGGGCGAGCGGATCCAGCCGTCGGGCAGGGCCGTCTCGACGGGACCCGGCCCGCCCAGCTCGGTGATCGCGCCGGTGGCGAGGTCGGTTCGGACGGTGCGCTCTCGTCCGGCCTTCCCGGTGCCGTCGTAGCAGGCGTTGAGCTGCGTGACGACGCCGGTGCCGGAGAACTGGGCCAGGTAGCCGTGGTCGTAGCGGCCCCACTGCCCGGTGAGCGGCACCACCGCGCCGTCCTGGAGGATCGCCGGGTCGCCGCCGAGGGCGCACGGTCCCTCCTGCGTCGCGAACGTGACCCCGGTGCGGCCGTCGTCCAGGACGGTCGCGTAGGTCAGCGGATACTCGGAGGTGCCGACGGGCACCGCGGGGCGGGTCGGACGAGCGGCGTCGACGCCGAGCAGGTCGTACGACGTGCCGTCCGCCGACGCGCAGCTCAGGAGGATCGTGCTCGGCCCGGACCACCCCGGGACCGTGCACGTGCGGTCGGCCGGCAGCGACGTGACCGGGGTCGACGTCCCGGTACGGACGTCCACGACGACCATGGCGCCCGTCGCCGAGGTCCCCGTGACCCAGCGGCCGTCGGGGCTCAGGCTCACGCCGTACGGTCCGACGTGCAGCGGGCCGAGATCGCGGACCGTGCCGTCGGTGTCGCGCACGGTCAGGGTGGTGTCCGTGCCCAGAATCTCCCCCTCCTGCGAGTCCGTCAGGAGCCGGTAGGGCATCGGCCGTCCGCCGGTGCTGCTCAACAGGTCGGCCGGCACAGGCGGCGGAGAGAGCCAGACCGTGCCGTCGTCGGTCGTGCCGACCAGGCCGCTCGCGGCGTTCACACCCTCGATCGGGGTCAGGACGCCGGTCCGCAGGTCGAGCCAGCCCAGGGTGTCGGCCTCGTCGTGCACGCTGACGGAGGCCAGGGCGATCGGCTGCCCTGCCCGCCACGAGTGCACGGAGATCCAGGTGCGGTCGTCGAACTCCAGGATCTGGTGCGGGGTCGCGTCGGGGCCGACGAGCTCGAGCCGGAGCCGGGTCGAGGTGAGGTCGGTGACCGGCTTGGTGGGGTCCGTGTCGAGGCTGGTCGTCAGCATCCAGTCCCGCGTCGTGCTCTCGAACAGGCCGGGCTCGACGGGCAGGGGAGTCGCGAACGGGCCGATCGTCTCCGTCGAGGCGGTCGACGTGCTGGTCGGAGCCGGCGTCGGCGCCTGGGTGACCGTCGGCGTGACGGCCGGCGCCGGTCCGTCGGCGTCCCGACCGCCCAGCCACACGACCGTGCCGGCGGCCCCGACCAGTGCCAGCCCCGCCACGGACTGACCCGCGTGCCGGACCGCGCGCCGGCGCCGGACACGTCGCACGGTCCGGGCGAGCGGGCCGGCGGCGGGACGGGCGCCGTCGTGGACGCGCTCGATGCTCGCCTCGGTCGATCCCAGGAGCTTCCCCAGGTCGGTCATGACTGCTCCCCTCGCCGTCCGGGCTCCCTGGTGACCAGGAGCACCTCGGACCGGTCGTCGTCGTCGGTCGTCGTGGCGCCGAGCAGCCGCTGCATGGTCGCGGCGGCCTCCGACGTGTAGCGCTTGACCGCACCCTGGCTGAGCCCGAGCTGGTCGGCGGTCTGTGCGACCGACAGGTCCTCGAGGTGGCGCAGCACCACGCAGGCGCGCTGCCGCGGGGTGAGCCGCCCGAGCGCCTCGACGACGTCGCGCTCCAGCCCGGGCAGCGTCGTCTGCTCGACGGGTACCGGTTGCGCGGCCGCGAGGTCGGTGGCCCGGCGCTCGCTGGCCGCCGTGCGTGCCTTGTCGATGGACCGGGTCACGATCGCGCGCCGGACGTACTGCTCGGCCTGCCCGAGCGAGGTGAACCGAGCGCGGCTGCTGAAGGTCGCCACGAGTGCGTCCTGCACGAGGTCCTCGGCGTCGGCGGGGCTCGGGGCGACCAGGGTCGCGCGGGCCAGCAGCCGTGGCCATCGTTCCTCGACGAGCTGCTGGAGCAGCCCCTCCCAGCGCGCGCTCATGTGCCCCCCGGTCTGTCGTCCGACCCTAGGAGAACGGAGCCCGCGCCGGAACGGTTGGGCAGGACCCTAGGAGGCCGGGGCGTCCTCGACGTGCACGGACCAGTTCCGGTCGGCGTCGACGACGCCGGAGAACTCGATCGGGTAGTCGTCGCCGTCGGTCGCGGTCGCGACGCCCCGGCACGTCAGGACCACGGCCTCGGTCTGGTCCGGCTGGATCGCCAGCGTGCCCGCGACGAGCTCGGCGTAGTGGTCCTCGACGACCGACGTGTCGTGCAGCGTGACGATGGACATCGTGGGGTGGCCAGGGAGCGGCTCGCGCGCCTCGCTGATGACGTCGGCGTACAGGTCCCCGCACGTCAGCGTGGCGCCCGTGGGTGCGGGCGGGGTCGCGGTCGGGTCGGTCGGCTCCGGGGCGATCGGGGTGCTCTGGGGCTCCTCGTGGACGACGACGGCGGAGACGCTCGCGTGGGCGCGGTCCGGCGTCTGCAGCCAGATCGCGCCGACGGCCACCGTGCCGAACAGGGCGACGGTCGCGCTCGCGACGACGGCCAGGCGCCGTGCCGGCGGTCGCGACGTGAGCGTCGGGCGCGTGCTCTGGACCCGGTCGGTCCACGCCGCGCCGTCGAAGTAGCGGAGCTGGCCGGCCGCCGCGGGGTCCGCGTACCACCCCGGCTGGCGGTCGGTGGTGGCCGGCGTGGCGTCGAGGTCGGGGAGCCAACCGATGCTCGGTCGCCCGTCGTTCGCAGCCTTGCCCATCCACGCACCGCCCCTCGACGATCTCTCCAGGAGTATCGACCGGAGTCGCCCAAGAGTTGAGGAATCGGCAGGATCCACCCGTTCCGCCCATCACTGCACGTCAGAGCGCCGATCGCTGCCCGTCGACGAGCGCGACGAGCCGCTCGACCAGCTCGCCCTGCCCGTTCACGACGAGGGCGACGGCCTCCGCCGGAGCGAACCAGCCCACACGGTCGATCTCGGGCACCTCGATACGGCGCCCCGACCGCGGCGGCCACTCGATCTCGACGGTGTTGCTGACGGCGTCGGCGGGGTCGAACACACCCTCGCGCGCCCACGCCGTGACGAGCTTGCCGGACTTCTGCCGGATGGTGCCGAGCGCGAGGTCGGGGACGTCGGAGGCGGGTGGCGGCGCACCGAGCTCCTCCTCGAACTCGCGCAGGGCGGCGGCGTACGGGTCCTCGTCGGGCGACGGCTCGCCCTTCGGGATGGTCCAGGCGCCGGCGTCCTTGCGCGCCCAGAACGGCCCGCCCATGTGACCGAGGAGGACCTCGAGGCCGGCGCCGGGGACTCGTCGGAACAGCAGGATCCCTGCACTGGTCGGTGTGGGCATGGCCCCAGGATGTCAGGCGCCTCCGACGTGCGGGTGCAGCTGTGCTTCCCCGCGGCCTGGACGGGGGCGGGCTTCCCGGGGGCGCCTCAGACGTGCGGGTGAAGCTGTGCTTCCCCGCGGCCTGGACGAGGCGGGCTTCGCGGGGGCGCCTCAGACGTGCG
The DNA here is from genome assembly GCF_056402515.1 of Cellulomonas sp. P4_A2. Taxonomy (NCBI): domain Bacteria; kingdom Bacillati; phylum Actinomycetota; class Actinomycetes; order Micrococcales; family Cellulomonadaceae; genus Cellulomonas; species Cellulomonas sp. P4_A2. The sequence continues at coordinate 15,796 of NZ_JBFUHG010000004.1, read as the reverse complement.
GGTGAAGCCTTTCCGTCTCCGCGCCCAGCATCAGCTCCAGCACGTGCAGCCGGCCGCGGGCGCGGGCGGTGACCTCGTCGTCGTGCTGGCGACGGACCGAGTCGTACTCGCGGTGGGACCTGGCCGTCGCGCTGGCCAGCTCGAACCAGGTGGCGTGCGCGTGCTCCGCGCGCACCTGCGCCTCGAGCTCCGGGTCTACCTGGAGCTGTTCGTCGGTGACCGTCATGTCGGCTCCCTCGCCTCCGCCTGCTCCTCCATCTTTCGGCCGCTCGGCCCCGCAATCGCACCGACACGCGGAAGGTTCGCCCGGTCGGCCGAGGAGAAAGTTGTTCGTCTTACAAGGGCGGTGGGCCTCGTCGGGGGATACATCCCGCGTTGTGACGTGGACCGATGTCCAATTTTGTTGGGAATTGTGTTCGAACAGGTGGTGCCACCTGCCGCTCGCGGGAGCCGTTGCGTGCACCGGGTGAAGCCCGTTAGCGTCCGATATGAACCATTAGTACACACTCCTTACATATTCCACGCAACGACGATGGACAGGGGACGAGCACAATGGCACCCACCCGACAGACCCCTCCTGGCGCAGGGCCCGGGCCGAGCACCGGACGACGGCGTCCCGCGCTGGTCACCGTGGCCCTGGCCGCGGTGACCACCCTCATCGCGACCCTCCTGATCGCCCAGTCGGCCTCCGCGGCCGGCAGCGTCACGGCGACCTTCACGTCCCAGGGCGACTGGGGGACCGGCCACCAGGTCGCCGTGACGGTCACCAACGGCACGTCCGCCACGATCAACGGCTGGACGCTCGAGTTCGACCTGCCGTCCGGCGCGACGATCAGCAGCTCGTGGGACGCGGACGTCACACGGTCGGGCAACCACTACAAGGCCGTGAACAAGAGCTGGGCCAGCACGCTCGCGTCCGGCGCCTCGATCACCTGGGGTTACGTCGGGACAGGTCCGTTCAAGGCCGCGACGAACGTCTCGGTGAACGGCGGCGGCACCACCAACCCGCCGACGACACCCCCGACGACCCCGCCGACCACGCCTCCCACGACTCCTCCGACGACGCCTCCCACGACGCCCCCGCCCGGCGGTGCGAAGGTCGTCGGCTACTTCGCGGAGTGGGGCGTCTACGGCCGCAACTACCACGTGAAGAACATCGAGACGAGCGGCGCCGCGAGCAAGCTGACGGCGATCCTCTACGCGTTCGGCAACACGACGAACGGGCAGTGCTCGGTCGGCGACTCGTACGCGGACTACGAGAAGGCCTACACCGCGGACCAGAGCGTGGACGGCGTGGCCGACACGTGGGACCAGCCCCTGCGGGGCAGCTTCAACCAGCTGAAGAAGCTCAAGGCCAAGCACCCCGGCCTGAAGGTCATCTGGTCGTTCGGCGGCTGGACCTGGTCGGCCGGCTTCACGCAGGCCGCCCAGAACCCGACCGCGTTCGCGAGCTCCTGCTATAACCTGGTCAACGACCCGCGATGGGCCGGCGTCTTCGACGGCATCGACATCGACTGGGAGTACCCGAACGCCTGCGGCCTGCAGTGCGACTCGAGCGGTCCGGCCGCGTTCAACACAGTCATCACCGCGCTGCGCAACAAGTTCGGCAGCTCCCAGCTCGTCACCGCGGCGGTCACGGCCGACGGCAGCAACGGCGGCAAGATCGACCTCGCCGACTACGCGACCGGCGCGCAGAAGCTCGACTGGATCATGCCGATGACGTACGACTACTTCGGCGCGTTCAACCCGTCCGGCCCGACGGCGCCGCACTCGCCGCTGACGACCTACCCGGGCATCCCGACCGCGGGCTTCAACTCCGAGGCAGCGATCAACAAGTTCATCAGCAAGGGCGTCCCGGCCAGCAAGATCCTGCTCGGCGTCGGCTTCTACGGCCGCGGCTGGACCGGCGTCACGCAGTCGGCACCCGGCGGCTCGGCCACCGGCCCGGCGTCCGGCACGTACGAGCAGGGCATCGAGGACTACAAGGTCCTCAAGACCAGGTGCCCAGCCACCGGCACCGTCGGCGGTACCGCGTACGCCAAGTGCGGCTCCGAGTGGTGGAGCTACGACACCCCGAGCACGATCGCCGGGAAGATGTCGTGGGCCAAGGGCAAGGGGCTGGGCGGCAGCTTCTTCTGGGAGCTGTCCGGCGACACCTCGAACGGCGAGCTGGTCTCCGCCGTGTCCAACGGGCTGAAGTAGGCCCCACGCACCACCGAGGCCCGGTCGCCCCCTCCGGCGGCCGGGCCTCGGTGCGCCTGGATCACCCACCCTCGACGGGCCGTGCCACCGTCCACCGGGTTAGCCTCCGAGGATGGGGCATCGCAGCCGCATGCAGTCCGTCGAGCTCCTCGACGACGATGCTCGTCACGACGTCCGCGCGTCGGACGTGCCCTCGCCGCGCGCCTCCGCTGCGGTGCGACGCGGTGGCCGTGTCCTGCTGCCGGCGGCCGCCGCAGTCGTCCTGGCGCTCGTCGGGACGCAGGCCGTCCTGCTCCACCGCGATGCCGCCGCCGAAGCCCGCATCCAGTCGCTGCCGGGGATCGTCCACGGGATCGACGCGGACGTCGCCGCTCTGTGGCGCGTCGACGAGCGGGACCTGGAGTTCGTCGACCGGTCCGTGAGCGTCGGCGGCAGCGTCGTCGGGGTGCGGACCGCGCTCGACGGGTCGCAGCGCGTCGAGGCGGTCGACGCCGCGAACGGCCGCAGCCAGTGGTCGGCGCCGTTACGGGGACCGGACCCCGAGCTCGCGCTGCGCGGCGGAGTCGCCACCCGCAGCGCGTGCGAGACCGTCCCGTCGGCCTCCGACGGCGACCCGGTGCTGGTGGCGTGCCTGGGCTCGGACGCCGTCGTCAGCATCGGCGACCGCAACCGCACCACCTACGTGCGCGCACCCGAGCGGTCCCACGTGGTCGTCGTCGACACCGCCGACGGGCGCGTCGTCTCCGACCAGCCGGGTACGGCCGCGATCGACCTCACGACCCTGCCGGGCCTCGTCGTGCTGGGTGCACCCGGGGGCGACGGCCATGCGGAGGTGACCGCGCAGGACCTGCTCACCGGCGGCCGTGTCTGGAGCCGCACGTCGCCGCCGCCCGGCATCGACCCTGCCGGTGACGTCGGCGGCTTCCGGCTGTTCCGCCTCGGCGACCTGGTGGGCGTCCAGGAGGCCCGACGCCAGGTGACGTTGCTGTCGTCGGCCGGCGAGGTGGTGCGCGAGCGGACCGCCGTGCTCGACGGGACGCCGGTCGTCGTCGGCAAGGATCGGCTCGAGCTGCTCACAGGGTTCGGCGAGGGGCGTCCGACGACGACGATCGTGCGGCCCGGCCGGCCCGACGCGGTGGTGCCGGGGTACCTGCTGCAGCGGTCCGTCGACGACGGCAGCCTGCCGGGCCTCGAGCTCACCTACGGCTCGACGATGCGGGCCTGGGACGCGGCCGGCGGCGACCCGCTCTGGGAGTCCGACGGGCCTGTCGGCGGACCGACGATCGTGCTCCACGGGCTCGTCATCTGCCTGAGCGGGGCGAGCGAGGGCGAGGTGCTCGCGTTCGACGGCCGCACCGGGGCGCTCGTCTGGACCGCGAACGCGGGCACGCTCGACCAGACCCCCACGCTCCTGACCGACGGGACGTCGCTGATCGTCGCCAACTCGCCGGCCATCGGCGAGACGGTCGGCACGTTCGACGCGTTCGCGCTCGACACCGGGGAGCGGACCTGGAGCACCGGGACCACGGACCTGCTCGGTCCGGTGACCGTCCGCGGCGACCTGCTCGTCTCGGCCTCCGACGACGAGGCCGTCGTCCTCGGCAGTCCGGACGCGGGATGAGGCCATGAGCCGGCACGGGATGCAGACGGTCGAGCTCGAGGACACCCGGCCTCCCGTCCTGCCTGTCGCACCACCACCGCGCAGACGCCTGCGCTGGTGGTGGCTGGCGGCCGTCGCGACGGTAGCCGCCGCGGGCCTCGTCGGCACCCAGGCCTTCTTCGACGCCCGGCAGCGCGCCGCCGTGGCCGAGTTCGCCGCGGTGCCCGGGGTCGTGACACCGGTCGGCTCGGACGTCGGCGTGCTGTGGCGACCGCCCGAGGCGCTGTCCGGGCTCGTGCTCGAGGGCATCGTCGCGGACGGCGCGTTCGTGGGGCTCAGCGTCGCCGACGACGGGTCGCAGTCGGTGCTCGCGGTCGACCAGCGCACGGGCGACCAGCGGTGGTCCACGTCGATCTTCGGTCCGGACGCGTCCCGTGCGCTCTCGCTCGACCGGCGCGTCGCCGGCCGGTGCGCGTCCGCGTCGGAGCACCAGGTCGCGTGCCTGGTCAGCGACGGCTTCCAGCACTTCGACAAGGCGAGCAGCCCGGCCGTCGTCCCCGCCACGACCACCCGCGTCGTGGTCGTGGACACGCGCGACGGCCGGATCGTCGCGGACCACGAGGCCACCGGCGCGACGTCGATGGCCGTGCGCCCCGCCTCCTACGCGTCGGACGGCTCCGGCGCCGCGGGTCTGGTCGTCCTGTCCGCGCCGGGTTCGGGCGTCACCGGGCAGGACCTGCTGACCGGCGAGCGGCGCTGGCACTACACGCCGCCCAGCGCGGGCGAGGACCTCAGCCAGGCGGCGTTCACCTCGGCGGTCCAGGTCTTCGCCGCGGGCGACCTCGTCGGCGTGACCAACCCGGGCTGGTCGGTGGCGCTCCTCGATGCGTCGGGCGACCTCGTGCGCGAGCCGATCCCGGCCATCGCGGGGTACCGGTACGACGAGGCGACAGGCGTGCTGGCGCTCCTCAGCACCACGGAGTCCGGGCAGGTCCGCTCGACGCTGGTGCGCACGGGTCGCGACGAGGTCGACCTCCCGGGCAACTTCCTCGACGTCGCGGTCGACGACGGTTCGGTGCCCGACCTCGTCCTCACCTCGGACTCGTCGCTGCGCGGCTGGGACGCGCGCACCGGCGAGCCACGCTGGACCGCCGACGAGATCGCGACGGGCTCGGCGCTCGTCCTGCGCGGTCGCGTCTACGTGCCGACCATGACCGGAACGGTGGCGCTCGACGGCCGCACCGGGTCCATCGTCTGGCGCTCGACCGTCACCCCGGGCCACGTGCCCGGATCGCTCGCGACCGACGGCTCCACGATCCTCGTCGCGGACCAGCCCGTGGCCGGCGAGGACCGCAGCGAGCTCGTCGCGTACGGCCTCGACGACGGCCATCCGGTGTGGCACGCGCCGCTGCCCGACGGCATCCGGTCGAGCACGTCGGTCGATCGGGTGCTTCTCGGCCTGACGACAGACGGCGTCGCCGTCCTCGGCTAGATTCCCGAGATGGCGCGCGGGGGTGGGATGCAGGACGTCGAGCTCGATGACGGGCCCGGGCCGGTCGACGCCTCACCCGCGCGGCGCACGGGGCGACGCCGATGGTGGTTGCCGGCCGTCGCGGCCGCCGTGCTCCTGGGCGTGGTGGGTGTCCAGCTCGTCGCGGACGCACGCGAACGGGCCGCGGTCGCACGGCTCGCCCAGGTCCCCGGCGTCCTCGCGCCCGTGCACGAGACGCTGCCCGTCGTGTGGCGGTCGCAGGCGGTCGGACAGGCCCTGTGGAGCGTGGTCGTCGTCGGCGGCGCACTGCTCGGCCCGACCGTCGACGACGACGACGGCTCGCAACGGCTCGTCGCGCGCGACCTGGCGACCGGCAAGGTGCTCTGGACGACCGAGCTGTTCGGCCCCGACCCTGGCCGCGCGGCTGCCATGGCACAGGACGGCGCGTCCGTTCCCGAGTGCGTACCGACGACCGTCGGACCCGAGCCGGCACGCCTCGCGTGCCTCGTCAGCGACGGCTATGTCGTGTACGGCCAGGACGGTCAGGTGACCGACGTGCCCGCGACGCAGACGTTCGTGCGCGTCGTCGACACGGCCGACGGCTCGCCGGTCGCCCAGTGGGCGGCGGACGGCGGCTCGCTGGCCGTCCTCGACGACGTCGCCGTCCTGGCGACCTACGACGCCGACGCCGGGATCACGCTGGACGGCCGGGACCTGTCGACGGGTGAGCAGCGCTGGACGGCACGCGTGCCACCGCCCGCGGGGGACGTGGTCGGGTGGTCCTCGAGCTGGCCGCCGTACGTGTACCGCGTCGGCGACTACCTCGCGGTCTTCGGGTTCGACGGTGGTTCCGAGCTGTTCGACGCGACCGGGCGATCTCCCGACGACGAGCTCGTCGGAGGGGCCGACGGACCACGCGCCGGACAGTTCCAGGAGCTGCCGGGGAGCGGCCGCGTCGTGTTCAGCTCGCAGGGCGAGCCGGGCCTCTCCTCGAGCGTCGTCCTGGCCGACGACCGCCCGGGTTTCGCCTTCGACGGGGATCCGGTCGTCCCCACCTTCGACGACGGCAGCCTGCCAGATCTGCTGCTCGTCGCAGCGGTTGTCGCCCCGTCCGACGGCGGTGGCGGGGCGACCGTGCTGACCGGTCGGGACGCCGAGACAGGCGACGGGCGGTGGACGTCGGAGGTCGTGGCTGACTACCAGTTCCCCGGTGCGCTCGTCATGCGCGGCAAGGTCTTCCTCCAGACCACGGACGGCCTGGCCGCGGTCGACGGTCGGACAGGCGAGAAGCTCTGGACGGCACCGTCCCCGAAGAGCTCGATGTTCGGCGAGCTCATGACCGACGGTCGCCACCTCCTCGTGACCCTGAGGAACGCCAGCGACGGCCGCATCGGGGACCTCGTGGCGCTCGACCCCGCGACCGGCGAGACGGACTGGCGCTCCCGGGTTCCCGACGGCATCGAGTCGTACTACCCCGTGGGTGGTGCTCTGCTCGGCGTGCGCACGGATGCGTTCGGCAACGCGACGGAGGTCGTGCGGTTCGGCTGACTCCCGCCGTGCTGCGACTCAGTGCCCGGCCGTGTGCTCCGCGGACGCGAACCGCGCCTGGCCCGGCTGCACCAGGCCGAGCTGCGCGGGCACCGGCCGGCTGACCAGGTTGAGCGCCCAGTCGGCGGCGATGCGGGCACGGTTGGCCATCGAGGGGACCGCGTACAGGTGGTAGGCCTTCGCGACGATCTTCGCGGGCAACCCGGTCAGCGGGATCCCGAGCGGCCGCGCCACCGCGCTGCGTCGTCCGAGGTCGGCCACGAGCCCGAGGTCGTGGTGCCGGTACTCGATCGGCTCCCCGTGCCCGAGGCTCGCCGCGATGTTGTGCCCGAGGACCACGCCCATCCGCTGCGCGTGCTGCGCGGTCGGCGGGTAGGCACGGTGCTGCTTGTCGTAGGGGTCCGGGGCGGACGCCGAGTCGCCCGCCGCCCAGACGCCGGGCTCCCCGGGCACCTGGAGCTGGGAGTCGACGACGAGCCGACCTCGCTCGACCGCGTCACCGAGCGTCCCGACGAGCGGCGGCGGCGTCACGCCCGCGGTCCAGAGCACCGTGTGGGAGGGGATCGTCTCGCCGTCGGACAGGATCACGTGGTCGGGCGCGATCTCGGTGACCGACGTGCTGAGCCGGACCTGCATGCCGCGCGCCCGGATCTGGTCCAGCGCGAACTCGCCGAGGCGCGGGCCGAGCTCGGGCAGCACCGCCGGCGCGACGTCGACCAGCAGCCAGGTGACGTCCTCGGTGCGCAGCCGCGGGAACCGGTCCAGCTGCGCGTGCGTCATGACCTGCAGCTGCGCGGCGGTCTCGGTGCCGGCGTACCCGGCGCCGACCACGACGAACGTGAGGCGGGCCCGTCGCTCGGCCAGGTCGTCCGTGGCGTCGGCGATCTCCATCTGCCGCAGCACGTGGTCGCGGATGTAGACGGCCTGCACGAGGGTCTTCAGGCCGAGCGCGTGGTCCTCCATGCCGGGGGTGGGCAGTCGTCGCGTCACGGACCCGACGGTCATCGCGAGCCGGTCCCACGGCAGGACGAGCGGGTCGGCCAGGTCGCACGACACGTCGATCGTCCGGTCGATCGTGTCCACCGACTCGACCAGGCCCTGCACGATCCGTGCCCGTCGCAGGGCCGAGTGCAGCGGGATCGCGATCCGTCGCGCGTCCAGCCGCCCGGCCGCGACCTCGGGCAGCAGCGGGGAGTAGCAGAGGTGGTCGGTCGCGCTGACGATCGTCAGGTCGGCCGCCCCGGGCGGGATCAGCCGCTCGAGCGTGCGGGCCGCGAAGAAGCCGGCGAACCCGCTGCCGACGACCACGACGTGCGGACGCGTGCTCATCTCCACCTCCTGCTCTACCCCCAGGAGCGACCGTAGCCGCTATGTCCTGTTTCCGGGCACCTCGCTACGCTCCCTGTGTGGTCGCCACCGACGCCGGTCGGCGTCGGGATGGGCCGCCTCCCGTCGCGTGGCCGTGGGTGCTCGTCTCCGCGGGTCTGCTGCTCGCGGTGCTGGTCGCGTTCGCGTCCCGCTACGGTCCGCACCGCGACGAGCTCTACTTCCTCGCCGCCGGCCGCCGCCTCGCCTGGGGCTACCCCGACCAGCCGTCCCTGACGCCGCTGCTCGCGCACCTCGCCGACCTCGTCGCGCCGGGCTCCCTCGTGGCCCTGCACGTGGTCCCCGCCCTCGCCATGGCCGGCGTCGTCGTGCTGTCGGCGCTCACCGCGCGCGAGCTGGGCGGTGGGACGGCGGCGCAGGTCCTGACGATGGTCGCGACCGGCTGCGGCGTGGTCACCGCGATCCTCGGCCACATGCTGTCGACGACGACGATCGACACCCTCTTCTGGGTCGCGCTGGTGTACGCCGCGCTGTGGACCCTGCGCCGCGACCGCCCGCGCGGCTGGCTCGTCGTCGGTCTGCTGGCCGGGCTGGCGCTCGAGGACAAGCACCTGGTCGCGTTCCTGCTCGTCGGCCTGGTGGTCGGCGTCGCGCTCACGCCCCAGGTGCGGCACCACCTGCGCTCGCCGTGGGCGTGGGGCGGCGTCGCGATCGCGCTGGTGCTGTGGCTGCCCAACCTGGTGTGGCAGGCGACCAACGGGTGGCCGCAGGTGGAGCTCGCCGCCGACATCCGCTCCGAGTACGGCGGCCTGGTCGAACGTCTGTCGTTCCTCGGGCTGCTGCTCGTGCAGTTCAGCCCGGTGACCGCGGCCCTGTGGATCTACGGGCTCGTCCGGCTGTTCCGCGTCCCGTCCCTGGTCCGCGCGAAGCCGCTGGCATGGGCGTTCGTCTTCCTGGTCTTGGTGTTCTTCGTGACCGGGGGCAAGGCCTACTACGTGGTCGGCGCCGTGCCCGTGCTCATCGCCGCCGGTGCCTGCGGGCTGGTCGAGCGGTGGAGCACGCGCGGCGTCGTGGTGGCCGGTGCGGTCATCGGTCTGAGCGGGCTGCTCGTGTGGCCCGCGGGGCTGCCCGTCCTGTCCGAGCGGGCGTTCGGGGACTCGTTCTTCGCCGACATCAACGAGGACCAGGTCGAGATGATCGGCTGGCCGCAGCTCGTCGCGACGGTCGACGACGCGGTGGCCGCGTCGGGTGCCACGCACGTCGTCACCGGGAACTACGGCGAGGCCGGAGCGCTCGAGTGGTACGGCCTCGACGTGCCCGCCTACAGCGGCCACAACGGGTACGCGGCCTGGGGTCCACCCGCGGGGTCCGACGGTCCCTTCGTGCTCGTCGGCTACGACGGCGCACCCGCCTGGGCGGTCGGCTGCGAGGTCGTCGCGACCGTCGACAACGGGTTCGGCGTGGACAACGAGGAGCAGGACGGCGTCGTCCAGGTCTGCGACGGTCCGAACGGGACGTGGTCGTCGGTGTGGCCGCAGGTGACTCATCTGTCCGCATAGCCTCCGTCTGCGCATGGATTTGCGTAGTGAACGTAAGTTCTTGCAATTCGCCATTCGGTCTTGTCTCACATATCGTCGAGTCCCTACGGTGTGTCCGATATGCGGCGCGGTTCCCCACCGACGCCGTCCCGGCTGCGCAAGGAGGCGCTCCCGTGAGGACCCCCGTTCGACGATCTGTGTTGGCAGTCCCCGCCCTGCTCGCTGCGATCGCACTCGTCGCCCCCGCGACGGCCGCGTCCGCGCAGCCCGCCCCCGCGCCGCCCACCCCCGTCACCCGTGCGGCGCTCGACCCGTCCCTCGTCGCCGGTCGCGGCGCCGACCTCGGCTTCGTCGAGCAGGAGGCCGAGAACGCGGCCACCACCGGCACAGTGATCGGCCCCGACCGCACCGCCTACACGCTCCCCGCCGAGGCGTCGGGCCGGAAGGCGGTCAAGCTGGCACCCGGCCAGTACGTCGAGTTCACGCTGCCGAAGACCGCCAACGCGCTCACCGTCCGATACGCGCTCCCCGACGCCCCCAACGGCGGCGGCATCACCGCACCGCTGTCCATCGCCGTGAACGGCGGCCGCGCGACGACCGCCACGCTCACGTCGCAGTACGCGTACCTGTACAACCAGTACCCGTTCTCGAACGACCCCAACGCGGGCCTGCTGCACGCCGACTGGTGGATCACCGAGTGCGGCTGCGTGCCGGCGGCGACCACCCCGACGCCCACCATCACGACCCCGTTCCGGCCCATGCACTTCTACGACGAGCAGCGTGTGCTGCTCGGGCAGACCTACCGCGCCGGCTCCAAGGTCCGGCTCACGGCGTCGGCCGGTGCCGCGTGGACCGTCATCGACCTGCTCGACTCCGAGGTCGTGGGTCTGCCGACGATCAAGCTCAAGGCGGCGAACGTGCTGCTCTTCGGCGCCGACCCGTTCGGCCGCAAGGACTCCGCGGCCGCGTTCGACAAGGCGATCGCGTTCGCCAAGAAGGCGCACCTGCCGGTGTACGTGCCGCCGGGCGTCTTCCAGGTGAACCGGCACATCATCGTCGACGACGTCACGATCATCGGCGCCGGCAGCTGGTACACGGTCATCCGCGGCTCGGAGGTGGCCCTGGCCACGCCCGCACCCGACGGCTCCGTGCACACCGGCGTCGGGTTCTACGGCAAGGACGCGTCCGTCGGCGGCAGCCACAACGTGCACCTGTCCGGGTTCACCATCCGCGGCGACGTGCGCGAGCGCATCGACACGGACCAGGTGAACGGCGTCGGCGGCGCGCTGAGCGACTCGACGATCGACGGCCTGTACATCCAGCACACCAAGGTCGGCGTCTGGCTCGACGGGCCGATGAACAACGTGCAGATCACCAACTCGGTGATCGTCGACCAGATCGCCGACGGCGTGAACTTCCACACCGGCGTCACCAACTCGGCCGTCCGGAACACGTTCGTCCGGAACACCGGGGACGACGGTCTGGCCATGTGGTCCGAGCACGTCGGCAACGCCGGCAACACGTTCGACCACAACACGGTCCAGACGCCCACGCTCGCCAACGGCATCGCGATCTACGGCGGCACCGACAACACGGTGTCCGGCAACCTGATCGCCGACCCGCTGCGTGAGGGCTCAGCACTGCAGGTCGGTTCCCGGTTCGGCGCCGAGCCGTTCGCCGGGCACCTGTGGATCACCGACAACACGACCGTCCGCGCCGGCACCTACGAGCTGAACTGGAACATCGGCCTCGGCGCCATCTGGTTCTTCGCGCTGGAGAAGAACATCGACGCGGACATCCAGGTGGTCGGCGACCACTTCCTCGACAACACCTACAACGCGATCATGCTGGTGGCCGACTGGCCCGTGAAGGACCTGTACTCGATCACCAACCTGCACTTCAAGGACATCCGCGTCGACGGCACCGGCACCTCGGTGCTCAGTGCTCGGGTGGCCGGGTCCGCGACGTTCGAGAACGTGGACGCCCGCAACGTCGGTGCCGTCGGCATCAACAACTGCGGCACGTTCCACTTCACGTCGGCCGGGTCCGAGTGGTCCTCGATCGACGGTGGCGGCAACGACGGTGGCGGCACCACCGGGCCGTGGTTCGCCCCGTGGGAGCTGCCCAACACGATCACCTGCGACGACCGTCCGCCGGTCGTCGTGCCCCCGGCTCCCTCCGCCTGGTGATCCTCGGGTGGCGGGGCGGCATCCCCGTCCCGCCACCTGTCCGGCCAGCGGCGGCGAGTCCGCACCCTCGCCGCCGGCTGGTCCTGCGCGGCGAGGCGACGCCCCCTCCGACGTCGCCTCGCCGCGCATCTCCCTGATCCGCCCTGAAACCGGTGGCGCACCGACCACGGGAGAGCCGGTGCGCCACCCTCTCGCTCGAGTCGCCTGCTTCTGGAGCCCCACTTCGCTAGCCCTAATTCGCTAGCCCTACTTCTCGAGCCCTACTTTTCGACGACGGCCCACCCGTGCGCCTCGACCGCGCCGCGCGAGACGTCGCCGCTCGCGAGCAGCACCTCGCCGGCCGGGAGCCCGAGCTCCTCGTCCCCGATGTTGAGCGCCACGACGAGCGCGTCGTCGTTCCCCTCGTCGGTGGACCGCACCTCGTAGACGAGCTGGGTGTTGGACAGCTCCACCTGCGTGGTCCGCGCGTCGTGCAGCCAGGGGTGCCGCCGCCTCAGCCCGATCAGGTCCTGGTGCAACCGCAGGATCTCGGCGGCCCGGTCGTCCCGCTGCTGCGCCGCAGGCCCGTCCGCGGCGAACTCCGGCCGGACCGCGTCGTCGCCGCCCTCGCGCTCCTCCTTGACGCCCAGGAACCCCAGCTCGTCGCCCGCGTAGATCGACGGCGTCCCGCCCACCGTGAGCAGGACCACCAGGGCGTGCGGCAGGTGGCGCGGGTCGGTGATCTTGCTGGCGATGCGCGTGACGTCGTGGTTGCCGACGAAGGTCAGCGGCACGAAGGAGTCGAGGAACTCGTCGTGCCGCTTCAGCGACCAGGCCAGCTCCCAGAGGTTGCTGTCCTCGATCGAGCTCCAGATCGCCTTCCACAGCTCGTACTGCGTGAGGGAGTCGACGCCCGACTCGCTGACGAACCCGGCGTAGTCACCGTGGATGACTTCCGCGACGACCCACGCGTCCGGGTGCTCGGCCCGCACGCGCGGGAGCACCTGCGCCCAGAAGCTCGTCGGCACCGCGTACGCCGCATCCAGCCGCCAGCCGTCCGCGCCGCGGTCCAGCCAGTGGTTCATCACGCGGACCACGTAGTCGACGACCGACGGGTGCCCGTGGTCGAGGGTCACCAGCGAGCCGTGCCCCTCGAAGTCGACGAAGTCCGTCGGGCCGCCGCCGTCCACCCGCAGCAGCCACACCTCGTCCTGCGACCGTCCCTGCGCCGCCTCGACCGATCGGCGCGCGATCGCCGAGGTGCGTCCGACGTGGTTGAACACCCCGTCGAGCAGCACCCTCAGCCCGCGCCGGTGCGCCTCGTCGACCAGGACGTCGAAGTCCTCGTCGGTGCCCAGCCGCGGGTCGATCAGCAGGTGGTCGACGGTGTCGTAGCCGTGCGACTCCGACGCGAACACCGGCCCGAGCGCGATCCCCGACGCCCCGGTCGCGATCACGTGGTCGAACCAGCTCACCATCCGTCGGAGCCTGTGCTCGTCGGGCGTCGCACCGTACCCGGGGCCGCCGGACTGCGGGTATGCCCCGACGAACCCCAGCGGGTACGCGTGCCACCAGATCGCGTGCCGCACCCAACCGGGCTCACGCGTCGGCGCCACGCTCTGCTCTGGGTCGCTCATCCGTCCAACCTAGTTCGGGTGCTGCATCCGAGCGATGAGATGCCGCGAGCCCCCACTTGTCCTGACCCGGCCGCACGACGACGATGCGCGCGTCTCCCACAGCAACCGGACAGGTCGACATGAGCTCCTTCCACTGGTTCCTCCCCACCAACGGCGACGGGCGGCACGTGGCCAACGTCGTCGCCGCGGCAGGTGTCGCGCGGCGCGTCCTGACCCGCCCCGCGTCGCTCGCCTACCTCGGCCAGATCGCCCGGGCGGCCGAGCAGTCGGGCTTCGACGCGGTCCTGACGCCCACCGGCGCGGCGTGCGAGGACGCCTGGATCACGACCGCCGCGCTCCTGCCGCTGACCGAGCGGCTCCGGTTCCTCGTCGCGTTCCGCCCGGGCTTCCTGCTCCCGACGCTGGCTGCCCAGCAGGCGGCGACGTTCCAGCGCCTGTCCGGCGGCCGGCTCGCGGTGAACATCGTCACGGGCGGCGACCCAGCCGAGCAGCGCGCGTACGGCGACACGCTCAGCCACGACGAGCGCTACGCGCGGACCGCGGAGTTCCTCGAGGTGTTCGGCGGGCTCTGGGGGCCGACGCCTCTCTCGCACTCCGGGCCGCACTACACGGTCGCCGACGGAGGCTTCCCGTCGTTGCCCGCACCGCGTCCGGACGTCTACTTCGGCGGTGCCTCGCCGGCCGCCGAGGCGGTCGCCGCCCAGCATGCCGACGTCTACCTCGCCTGGGGCGAGCCCATCCCCGCGCTGGTCGAGCGGGTCGCCCGGGTCCGCGCCGCCGCGGCGGCGCTCGGCCGCAGTCCGCGCTTCGGTGTCCGTCTGCACGTCATCAGCCGCGACACCGCCGACGAGGCATGGGCCGAGGCCGACCGCCTGCTCGCCGGGATGGACCCCGACGCCCGAGCCGCAGCGCAGGCCCGGTTCACGACGATGGAATCGGTCGGCCAGGCACGGATGACGAGCCTGACCCAAGGACTCGCCGATGTCGCGTCAGCCTTCGACCAGCAGGTCGGCCCGAACCTCTGGGCCGGGATCGGCCTGCTGCGCGAGGGCGCCGGCACCGCGCTCGTCGGAAGCCACGACGAGGTCGCCGACCGTCTCGTCGAGCTGGCGGCCGTCGGGTTCGACGAGTTCATCCTCTCCGGTTGGCCGCACGTCGAGGAGGCATACCGCGTCGGCGAGGAAGTCCTCCCACGCGTCGCGCTCCGCACGGCGGCGCAGCCGGCGTAGCTCACGGCTGGACCTTCCCTACGGCTGTGCAAACCTGCCCAGCTCAACCGCTCCGTGCAGGCGCGAGCACCCCGCCCAGCTCAACCGCCGCGAGCCGGTTCTCGTCCTTGTCCCGACCTCAGTCCCCGTCGGTCGGCCCCAGGTGCGAGTACCGCTTGCGCAGGACCGGGGGAGCGGCCCACCACCACGACTCGGCGAGATGTGCTTCCAGGGTCTCTGCGTCGACCGTCGCGAGCTGGATGAGAACCAGGTTCGTCCCCGCGTGATGGTCGGTCGTCGAGTACAGCCGAGGCATCTGCTCCACGAGAGCGAGCCGCTCGCCGTCGTCCTCGACCCGAACTGTCAGCCGCTCGCCGTCCCACATCCTCGCGACCATGTTCCGGTGGAACCAGGCCGGCTGCCCCCAGCTCTCGCGCTCGGTGACCTCAGGCAGCGCCAGAACCGCCCTCCGCGCATCGCCCTCGTCCATCCACCCATCCAACCGGCTGCCGCCGACAGAGGTCACGGACCAGGCGGCAACGAGCTGTCACCTCGGAAGGTGAGTCGGCGGTGCCTTAGTCGGGCCGGGCTTAGTCGGAACGTGAGCAGGAGCGCCCCCGGCCGTGGCAGGGCTGAGCCTCGAGAAGTGGTGCGTCAGGACGCTGGCCGGTTGCTAGAAGGGTGGTTCGTCGTCGTCCTCGTGGGGTCGGTGGCGGTGCTTGCCGGGTGGGCAGGTGAGTGTGTCGGGGTTGATGAGGAGTGGTGTGGGGTGTCGGGCGTAGGTGATGCCCTCGGGGCTGGTCCACCAGGTGACGCCGGTGGTGGGGTTGCGGTGCACGTTCCAGTGTTTCTTGGTCTTGGCCTGGTGGTGGTGCCTGCACAGGGCGTGCAGGTTGTCGGCGTGGGTCTGCTCGGCGGCGGGTCGGGTGGGGTCGTAGGGGGTGATGTGGTCGAGGTCGCAGCGGGTGGCGGGTTGTCGGCATCCGGGGAACGTGCAGGTCACGTCCCGGGCGATCACGGTCCGGGTCAGGTCCGCACCCGGCCGGTAGCCGACCGTCCCGGTGTCGATGACCAGCC